>DAOULS010000023.1:0-11098 GCA_034418415.1 Dehalococcoidales bacterium
GCGCTTCCATGTCCGTCCAGGGGGCAAAGACCCTTTCCGCCAGTACATCCTCCTGACGGTTGAGCAGTTCGTAGAGGATGGGCAGCGCCATGTTGGACATGCCGATTTCGTACGTGTCCGGATATGCCAGCGCTATCTTAACAGGCGTGCTGTCCCACTCCTTGACGACGCTGTTCCACTCCCCGCCCGTGTACCGCCCCGGCCGTATGACTTTGTGCAGTATCTCGTTATTGAGCAAAATATCCCTCCGGACTTAAGAATTATAGGGTTTAATGATGCGCTGGGGCAAATGTAGTGAGGTTAAAAAGTAGCACCTGCGTAATTGCGCAATTGCTATATTCTAAATGCCGTAACTCTTACTTCACGTTTGTTGGGCGGCCTGCTTCAACACCCGCATCGCCCGTAGCGTTACCCACTTGTTGGGTTTGTCTATAGAGCCGTATTTCACCCACCATTTATGCTGATAACCGTAATTCTTTTCTAACAGCCATCCGCCATCCTCTCCCTGCTTTCGCCTGATCAAGTCAAGTGTGTTGGCCAGCCTGGGGTCGGCGCCGTAGCCCAGCCTAACCAGAACCTCCGCTAACTGGAGTAAATCCATGCCGACCACTGGAAAATTGAATTTCCACCACCTGCGGTCAGGCATGGGTGCTATTTCGCCGGGAAAATCCGCGGTCGCGGGGTCGGAACTGAAGAAATACTTTACCCCGGCCTCGATAGCCCTTTTTATCAAAGGAGAACGGCGTTCCTTCGGCACACGGGAAAAAGCCATCATTATCTTAACGCCCGCCCAGGCACAGTGCTTCATCCGTTGACAGGCAAAAAGCGTGCCAGTTATGTTGTGAAAAGGAAAAAGCCTGCCGGAAGTGCCTTCTCCTGTGCCCAGACCTTCTTTAGTAACTTTAGCGGGCAGACCCTCTCCGGTAACCGTACGGGCGGTCCACTCGTAAGCAGTGTCCAGTCTATCATCCCTATAACCCAAGTCCATCAGCGAGGTCAGCATGTTGCCCTGGAAGCAGCTGAACGTCTTGGAAGCATCATTGGTGTTGGAAAACTGGCCTCCTTTTGACAGGGCATGGTTCAGTAAGTACGAACAGGCGACGCCTATACGTTTGTCCTCCTCGATAGACCCGCCCATTTGCGCTAGTGAGATGATTGACCATGATGTTCCCTGCATTTTAGGTACATATACATAACCGGGACGCACCCACCACCCCTCTGGATTCATGTTATCAAGAATTACGGCAATCGGGCCCTCGCGGTGGGCTTTACGTCTGGCGGTTTTTACTTCTTTTTCATCGGCATCAACGATGTCCCGCAAAGCCAGGTATCTCACCCCGGGGTCGTCCTCCTCCAGCAGCCAGTCGGTGGGGTCTACCTTCAATAACTTTTTCCAGTCCTGTGGTTTTACCATCTCATCCTCGCTTAATCGTTGTCACCCGCTCTTTAAGTCTCTTCGGCGAGCGCGGCACCCTGAATTTCTTATTATCTATCCGTGGTACGGCCGTCTCTTTGGCCCTTTCCGCCTGCGGCGCCCAATCGTAGGGAGAACGGTAGGCGCGGTAAAGCAGCGGCGACTTAAACATGCGGTGCTCGTAGGGGCTGATGTATTCCCAGACTATCTCCTGCCCCGCCGTTACTTCGATTATCCGCCCGTTGTTGCCCTCCGTTATCATCGTGTTGCCGTTGGGCAGCCGCTGCGCCGAACTTACAAACGCGCTGTAGAGTCTCCCCGAACCCGCCCCCGGCATCGGCACCGGGTACTGCCATTTGATATCCAGCGTTACCGGGTCGAGCTCCAGCACCCGTGAAGTGTCCCGTTTTGCGTTATTGACGCCGTCCGGCGCCCCGGGATTGGGTGCCCCGTAGCCCGCCGCCCCGCCGTTATCGAACATGAGAATGTTCCCCTCCCCCGGCAGTCCCCGCGGTATCAGGTGCGCGTGGTGTTGCCCGATTATCTGCCCGATTTTTCGCAGCGCTTTAGTAGCCGTAAAGTAAGGTCCCAACTGCCAGACTATTTTCCCCGTCTTTTTATCTATAATCGCGGTGATGTTCGTCTGCCGCCCGCTCCAGATGATGTTATCGGGGTGAAAGCGCTTATCTCCGCCGTCGTAGTGCCGGCTGGGACCCAGCGTTGACATCGCGTTCATGTGCGTCCAGTCGCCTTTATTGCCTCCCATGGGAGTGACGTTCGGGTTGCGCTTCATGGTCTTCAGGGCTCTCGGACTGAACCCCATTTCCTCGACGTGCTCGGAGCCGACCCACTCCCAGGTAATCCTGCCCTTTTCATCCACCTCGATAATCGTATCGTCCGTCAGTACCTTGTCGCTTATTTTCGGGTTTATCAGGTTCTTGTGGCAGAGCAGCAGCGTTCTGCCGCCGCCGGTCTTCGACTCCATGCCCGGGACGTAATACCCCACCGGGTTCCCCTCCTGCTGGTAGTCGTGGTGCTGCCTGGCCATCCAGCGCGCCTTCTGACGCGGGTCTTTCACCAGCTCGTACCTGTCGAACCTCCAGACGATATTCCCCTCCCAGTCCACCTCCACCAGGTCCAACATGTCCTGGAAGCCGTATTTGAAGTCCCGCACCCCCGTGCTTCCCATGATGTGCCCGCCCGGCAGCATCTTGTTGGGCATCCCGTCCAGCCCCTTCCACCGGTTGACCACGTTCCCGTTCATATCTACCAGCACCGCCCCCCGCCCGTTTTTCCGGTTCAGCTCCGACTGAAACAGGGTGTACCCGTTCCAGCACTTTTCCGGATAATAAATAGTTGTCCCCGTTGGATATACCGTTGGCGGCATCTTTCATACCTCCCGCTTAAGGTAAATACATAATAGCTAAATCGACGTTATTTTTCTACCTTTTTGGAGAGTTTGTAAAAATAAAGAGGGGCGACAGCCCCTCTTAGACTCCCCATCGTCGAGATAAGTAAATTATTCTCCCTCGAGGGTTTCCGGCGAGATATAGTCGCCGTATTTCTTCTGGGCTTTTACCAGGCGCTCGCGCTGCTCTTTCAGCACGTGCCATACCTCGGATGAAAGGTCGGAGATATTTTCATGGTAGAACTTCTCCACGCGGTCGAGCTTGGCGAGGTTTTCCGGCACGCGGATGGTGAACTGCTTGATATAGTCCTCTTTGGAATAGTCCTTGTCCAATACCTGACTGAAAAGCGGCTTGAGGTCTTCGTACTTGGGAATCCAGCCGGTAGGTGCCTTGATGGCATCGACATCATTATGTATGCGGAGCTCCATCCACTTTACCCAGACGTGCTTGTCCTGGTGCCCGTTCAGGAAGTCCCCGTTTTCCAAATCCTTGAGGAAGTAATTCACCCCGAACACCAGCGGGGTTTTATCGAGCTTTTTACCGAACTGGAGGTAGTTATGCAGATACTGCGCCAGGGGAATGGAGATGAAGTCCTGGATGCTCATGATGTTAATCTCGTGCCTGCCTTCCGCACCGGTAGTGGCAAAGGTTGTTTCCGTCTCCAGGGCGGCGCCGTAAGCGACGATACCGTGTTCCCAGTCGAACCCCTGCTGCACCGGCACATAGCTGCGGTAGTCGCGCCCCCCATAGAGGACGCCGCCCAGTTCGACGCCCGCCGGGTTATCCAGTTCGGGGTCGCAATTAGCCAGCACATTCTGGGCGATGGTATAGCGGGCGTTTTTGTGGGCGGGGGGTACTTCCTCGCCTTTTTCGTCGGTCTTGCCTTCGAACCATTCGCCAGTAAAATTGACGCCGCTCTTGGGGAGCTTAACGTCCATGCCCAGCCACCAGGGCCTGGCATACTTGACCAGGATATTGGTAAAGATGATTTCCCCCGGGTTGGTAAGTATCTCGTAGATAACGGGGTCGTCCTTGGGATTGATGTCCTGGATGATGCCGAAGATGCCGCACTCGATATTCACCGCCCGGCAGGTGCCGTCGATATTACGGACGTAGCCGATGTCGTCAGCCAGTATGGTCTCACCGGGGAGCATGGCGGTCGAGGTCTTGCCGCAGGCGCTGGGGAAGGCGCCGGCGATATAGGTCTTGCGCCCGTCGGGCCCGTTGACCCCCATAATCATGAAGTGCTCGGCGAGCCAGCCTTCCTTGTGGGCCTTGCGGATAGCCAGCCGGAGGGCAAGTTTCTTGAAGCCGATGGAGTTGCCGGCGTACTGGTTGTTGATACTGTAAACGGTATTGGTGGTGTAGTCGATATAAATGCGCTTCTTCTCATGGTTGATGCTGACCAATTTATCGTTCAGCTTGCCGGCCGAATGCAGGGTATTGAAAAACTCGGTGCCGGGTCCGGCTTGACGGAAGGCTTCATAGCCCTTGCGGTACAAAAGGTCGACGCTGTGGGCAACGTACCAGGAATCGGTGCACTCCAGGCAGAAGATGGTGAACTCGGAATCGGCCGGGCCCAGGGTGAGAAAACGCACGATCATGGTGCGCCCCTCCATGGCATCCTTGCACAGACCCTGGACCTCCGTCAGCCCTTCCTCCCGCTCTATCTGGTTCAGTGCCTCGTTGAGGGTCTCCCCCCGGGGTACGAGGAGCTTGGTGACCTTGCGGTCGCGCCCCTGGTCGTACGGACCGTCAAAGTGGAAGGTATGCCCCGGGATAGCCAGGGCGGCGCTTTCTTCACCGGACACGATAGCCATGTTCCTGATGTAAGCTACCTCGTCGGGGGTGTCGCTGCAGACAAAGATGGTATCCGGATTGCAGAGTTCGGCAGATTCGTAAACGGCCTTATGCACTCCCACATTATCTATGGCAGCCAGCTTATCATAGTCGTTCTGGCTGGTTTTCGCCTGTAAAGCTGCGAGATAATTTTTCAAGTCGTCCTCCTCGGTACGGTTTGCCTAAGCTCCGCTGGTAAATCGTTCGTTTGCCTATTGATTATACACTTTTTTTAAAAAATTTTTTAGGTGAAAATTTCAGGCGACCGCCTTTAACAAAATTTGAAAAAGTCGACCGGGATTAAACGGTCAGGACGACCACCTGGATACTCAAGGGGAGGTTGGTGCGGGAGGCGGTGAACTTGGGACGGGGCTCCACGGCGGTCTGGCCCATTTCCTTGAGGAAGTTATCCACGGGCTCGAGGTCGCGCTTGCTTTTAGCGTCCTTGTAGTGCATGGGGATGACGACCTTGGGCTCGACCTTGCGGACGGTCTCGGCGGCCATGGAGGCGTTGATGGTGGAAACGCCGCCCACGGGGACCAGCAGGATATCGACATTGCCCAGCTCCTCGATATCGTCGTCGGACAGCACGTGGCCGATATCGCCGAGGTGGCAGATGGTAATGCCGTCCACTTCCATGAGATAGACGGTGTTCTTGCCTTTCGACTGGCCCTTGACGGCGTCGTGGTAGGTGCTTAAACCGAGAATTAAAACGCCGCTGATTTCATACTCGCCGGGACTCTTGACGAGCCGGTAGCCCTCGTTAATGCCTTCGGCGTAGGAGTGGGAGGGGTGGGGGTGCGACACAGTTACAATATCGGCGGTCTGCTTGCCCAGCGTATAGCCGATATCGGGCGGAAAGGGGTCGGTAATGATAATTGCCTGACTGCCTCTGATACGGAAACACGAGTGTCCCAACCAGGTAATGTCCACGAGTATATTCTAGCATATTTAGCTTTGGGGGGACAAGGTATAATCAGATGCCCCAAACGGGGTGTCTAAGAGGGGCATCAGTCCCTCTTCTAAATCTATCCCCCTCTCCAAACAAACAAAAACATGAACTTGCACTAATAACCCGTTTGGAGAGGGGGCAAGGGGGTGAGGCTCTCTGGATTGCAGTTTGCGCGGAAATGACCGCGTTTATGTGATATTTCTCTCTTGACAAACCACCCCCTAAAGTGCTAAATTAGATATGATTAGCAGTCTCCCTATCCGACTGCTAACGGAGATTAAGATGTTAACGCACAGGGGCGGCAGAATACTAAATTACATCGTCCGGCATTACATCACTAATGCGGTGCCGGTCGCCTCGCAGATGGTGGCTAACGAAGCCAACCTGGGGGTAAGTCCGGCGACCATCCGCAACGAGATGGCGCAGCTGGAAAAGGACGGCTACTTAATCCGTCCGCATACGTCGGCGGGTTGCATACCGTCGGACACTGGCTACCGCCATTACGTGGAGTCGCTGGAAAATATAGCCCTGCCGCGTGAAGAACAGTACCTCATCAGCCACACGTTCCACCAGGTAGAGCGGGAGGTGGAGGCGTGGGTAAGCCTGACGGCGTCGATGCTGGCCCGACTTACGCGGAACGTGGCGGTGGTCAGCCTGCCCAAGGCGACCGACTGCAAGCTGAAGCACCTGGAGCTGATTGCGGTACAGGACAAGCGCACCCTGATGGTGGTCGTACTGGAGGGGGCGGTGGTCAAGCAGGAACTGATTACGTTCGACGAGGCGGTGATGCAGCCGGACCTCGCCGAAATAAGCAATAAACTCAACGGCATTTACGCCGGAAAGTCCAGAAGCCAGATAAGCAAGAGTAAAGAGGAGCTTACGGACACGGAGAAGCAAGCCACCCAACACCTGCTGGATATAATGAAGACGGAAGACAGCAAGGAATACCAGGACCCGATTCTGGAAGGCTGGCACTTCATGCTGGAGAAGCCGGAGTTCGCCCACAGCGAAAAGATGCACGACCTGATGGAGCTGGTCGAGCGGCGGGCATTACTCAAGGTCATCCTGCCGACCCGGTTAAGCGAGCCGGGCGTGCAGGTAATCATCGGCAAGGAAAACCAGAACACGGCGATACAGAACTGCAGCGTGGTCATCTGCCGGTATGGTCTCCCCCAGGAAGCCTCCGGCACGATAGCCGTGGTGGGCCCGACCCGGATGCCGTACGTGCTGACGATACCCACGGTCTATTACTTCTCGTCGGTGCTGGGGCAGCTGGTAGGGGGCCTCTACGACCAGGAAAGCCGCGAAGAGCTGACTGAACAATAAATAATACGGAATTTCATCATGATGCCAAGAAACCCGGAAGAAAAAGAAAAAATAGACGCCGAAATCAAACCGGAAGAAGAACTGCCGGAAGCGACCACGACGCTTGAGGAGGAGCTTGCCGACGCCAAGAAACAGGCGGAGGAATACCTCGCCAACTGGCAGCGGGCGCAGGCGGACTTCATCAACTACAAGCGGCGCACCGAGCAGGAAAGGCTGGAATTCAACAGCTACGCCAACGCCAACCTGCTCTGCGGGATACTGCCGGTGCTGGACGACTTCGAGCGGGCGCTGCAAGCCGTGCCCGAGGAATACAAAAACGACGACTGGGTGGAAGGCGTGAAGCTGGTGGAGAAGAAATTCAAGACAATACTGGAGGGGCTGGGGGTCAAGCAAATCAAGTGTCTGGGACAGCCCTTCGACCCCAGTTTACACGAGGCAATCAGGCAGGATAAAGGCAAAGAGGGAACGGTGGTGGAGGAAATTTTAAAGGGATATACCTTAAATGATAAACTTCTCCGCGCCTCGCGGGTAGCCGTGGGCACCGGGGAAGGACATATAAAAAAGACACACACTAAAGAGGAGATAGAGGAGTCAAAGGAGGCAGAGTAAATGGCTAAAGCAGTAGGCATAGATTTAGGCACAACTTTCAGCGAGGTGGCGGTGCTGGAGGCCGGCGAGCCGGTCGTCATCACCAGCTCGGAAGGGAGTCGACTGATTCCCTCCGTGGTGGCGGTCAACAAAAACGGGGAGCGGCTGGTGGGGCAGATAGCCAAACGACAGGCAATTGTCAACCCGGAGAACACCATCTACGCCATCAAGCGTTTCATGGGACGCAAATTCGGCGAGCCGGCGGGACGCGAGCTGCCGGTGGAGGAAGACGCCAAGCGGAAGACCTATAAAGTAACCAAGGCCGCCGATAACGAGGTGAGGGTAACGATGGGCGGCAAGGAGTACAGTCCGCCGGAGATATCGGCGATGATTTTGCAGAAGCTGAAGGCGGACGCCGAAGCCTACCTCGGGGAGAAGGTCACGGACGCGGTCGTCACCGTGCCGGCCTATTTCAACGACGCGCAGCGGCAGGCCACCAAGGACGCCGGCCAGATTGCCGGACTGAACGTATTGAGAATCATCAACGAGCCGACGGCAGCGTCGCTGGCGTACGGACTGGACAAGAAAACGGACGAGACCATCGCCGTGTACGACCTCGGCGGGGGCACTTTCGATATATCCATCCTGGAGCTGGGCGAGGGCACCTTCCAGGTAAAGAGCACCAACGGAGACACGCACCTGGGTGGGGAGGACTTCGACCAGCGAATCATGGAATGGCTCATCGAGGAATTCAAGAAGGACCAGGGCATCGACCTCGGCAAGGACAAGACGGCCCTGCAGCGACTCAAGGAGGCGGCGGAGAAAGCCAAAATCGAGCTGTCTTCCGTACAGCAGACGGAGGTCAACCTGCCTTTCATCACGGCGGACGCCAGCGGGCCCAAACACCTGAACATCACGCTGAACCGCGCCAAGGTGGAGCAGCTGGTGATGGACCTGGTGGAAAAGACCATCGAGCCGTGCAAACAGGCGCTGAAAGACGCCGGCAAGACCGCGGCGCAAATCGACGAGGTGATACTGGTCGGCGGTCAAACGCGCATGCCGCTGGTGCAGAACAAGGTCAAAGAAATCTTCGGCAAGGAGCCGAACAAGAGCGTCAATCCTGACGAGGTGGTCGCCATCGGGGCGGCCATACAGGCTGGCGTGCTCAAGGGTGAGGTCAAGGACGTGCTGCTGCTCGATGTGACGCCGCTGACACTGGGCATCGAGACGCTCGGCGGAGTAGCGACGACGCTGATACCGCGTAACACGACCATACCGACGGCCAAGAGCCAGACATTCAGCACGGCGGCGGACAACCAGCCGAGCGTGGAAATCCACGTTTTACAGGGCGAGCGACCCATGGCGGCCGACAACCGGACGCTGGGGAAGTTCATGCTCGACGGCATACTGCCGGCCCCCAGGGGCGTGCCGCAAATCGAGGTCACCTTCGACATCGACGCCAACGGCATCCTCAACGTGAAGGCGCAGGATAAAGGCACCGGCAAGGAGCAGAAGATAACGATTACGGCGTCCAGCGGGCTCTCCAAGGAAGAGGTCGACAAGATGCAGAAAGAGGCCGAGGCGCACGCCTCCGAGGACACCAAGCGCCGCGAGGAAATCGACGCCAAGAACACCGCCGACGCCATGGCTTACCAGTCGGAGAAGATGCTGCGGGACAACAAGGACAAGATACCGGAGGACCTGAACAAGGAAGCCGAAGAAAAGATAGCGGCGGTCAGGGAAGCGCTGAAGGGCACCGACGCCGACGCCATCAAGAACGCCACGCAGGCCTTGAACGAGACGATGCAGAAGATAGGCCAGGCCGTGTACAGTCAACAGCAGCCTCCGCCCGGCGGACAGCAACCGCCGCCAGGAGGGGAACAGCCTCCGGAAGGTGGCGAGGGTGAAGGCGGCAAGGACGAAGGCACGGTGGAAGGCGAGTTCAGAGAGGTATAATCTGATGACTGACAATAACTATGAGTGCCCTGTGCTTTTGTTTGGCGGGAAAAAATGTAAATACCCTACTTCAAGGGCCTGTGATATGCGTACACATATAGTCACCGCTTATGACTTTGAAGCACATCAGGCATGGCTGCGTCAGAACAATTTAGACCTTTATGAAATGAATAAATCAGGCGATTACAGTCCTCTTATGGATGTGATTGAGAAAAAGTGCAAGATTATTTGATGCCCTAAAGTTGTTCAAAGTCTATCAGGAGGTTCAGGTTACTGTGAACAAGCAAGATTTAAGAATAATGTTTAAATGGTGCTTTTTAACAATAAGCATAATGCAGATAGTAGCGAAATTCGTTATATAATCTGCGGCTAGTCTGAGAGGGGGTTAAAATCCCCCTCTTTTTTTGGTTTAATCTTTCTCCACAAGGCGGAGGGAGACGAAGAAGGGGGTGTCTAAGAGGGGCCGCGCCCCTCTTTATTTATAATTCCCCCTCTCCAAATAAATAAATCAACGGTCAATATGGATGCCCCGTTTGGAGAGGGGGCAAGGGGGTGAGGTAAAACACTATGTCGCCACCAGATTCTTCGCTAAGCTCAACATAACAAAAAACCTTTGACTGTCTCCCTCAAAACGACTAAACTTAAGTCAAACAAACCCTTGACATCATACACGGAAACGTGTAATATTGGGGTTGAAAAGATGCCCATTAAAGTCCTCGATAAAGAGACCGTTAACCAGATAGCCGCCGGGGAGGTGGTGGAGAGGCCGGCCTCGGTGGTGAAGGAGCTGGTGGAAAACGCCCTCGACGCGGGGTCGACCCAGCTCGGAGTGGAGATAAGGGGCGGGGGCATTCAACTGATTAAGGTCACCGACAACGGGGTCGGTATCCCCTCGGACGAAGTAGAGCTTGCCTTCGAGCGACACGCCACCAGCAAGATAAGCAGTCCCAGGGATTTACTGAATATCGGCAGTCTCGGCTTTCGCGGCGAGGCCCTGCCCAGCATCGCCGCGGTGGCTGATGTAGAACTGATTACATGCGCCGACGACGAGAAGTCAGGCACTTACATTTCCCTGGAGGGCGGGGTCGTCACACAAAAGAAGGGGCAGGCGCGCACCCGGGGCACCACGATTACGGTCAGGAACCTGTTCAAGCGCGTGCCGGCCCGACTTAAGTTCTTAAAGTCGATTCCTACGGAGACCGGCCACATCGCCAACGTGGTCAGCCAGTACGCCCTCGCCTACCCGGAAGCAGCGTTCAGTCTGGTGGCCGACGGCAAGGAGAACCTGAAAACGTCGGGCAAGGGCAGCCGGCTCGATGCCATTATCGACGTTTATGGTGTCGCCACGGCGAGTAAAATGCTGCCGGTCGACAGCACCCAGCAGAGCTGGACGTCCGCCCGCGGCGCACTGGATATTCACGTATCGGGGATGGTCGGCGCCCCGGAGCTGGGTCGGACGGGACGGGGCTACTTAAGCTTCTTCGTCAATCGACGCTGGGTGAACAGTCGGACCCTCGCCTACGCCGTGGAGGAGGCCTACAGCGGACTGCTGATGACCGGCCGGCACCCGGTGGCGGTCATCGATATCGCCCTGCCGCCCGACGAGGTGGACGT
>DAOULS010000024.1:0-29445 GCA_034418415.1 Dehalococcoidales bacterium
GGGCGAGGTCACGCGTCGCCAGGCAAAAAGCTCCCAGCTCATCGACCGACCCGGAGGGCGTCGAACCGCAGCAGTTCCAGTCGTCCAGTTCCTTTAACTCGAAATCCAGCACCTTGCTGATGGCCCGGATTGACCAGTCATATGCCCTGGCACCACCCTCGGAGGAGCAGGAACACCCGGGAAAATACGTATAGTATTTCAAATGCCACCCCCCAGCGATTCGGACTTCTTTAGGATAGCTTGTAGCTGATTGCTTCCCGATGGGGTAAGTTTTCTCGAACGTATGGACAGGCGGCCATGCTTGAGTAGCGCGAAGGCTGTGGGAATCATCCGCCAGGCGCGCAGCGGATTGGTCGAAAGGTAGAAGCGGGTCATGAACCAGAGTTCGGGGAGAACACCCAGGTTACAGTAGTGGTTGAAAAGGCGGTACATGGTGGGTGTGACTGTTTTGGTGTGGACCATGCCCTCTTTAATTGATAGAGATTCGAAGGCGTGCATCAGACTCGTCTGGTGGATTCCCCTGGGGCAGCGTACTGTACACATATAGCAGGAAAGGCAATACCACATGGCGTTGGAGGACAAGACCTCCTTCTTCATACCGGCACGCGCCATGGCGATGAGTTCCGATGGCGTGTGGTCCATCTTATTGGCGTTGGGGCAGGAGGCGGTGCAGGTGCCGCACTGGATGCATAGCTTAATACTTTCGCCGCCGGGGATGTTGCATATCTCATCCACGAATGTGGGGGTTTTTGTTTCGACTACCATTTACTTTTTTACATCTCCATGCAACGTCGATTTAAGTACCGCTCATTACCTCCCGACGGAAGCCCCGCAGGAAAAAGTACAGCAGGGCTAATCTGTAAGGAGCTATCTCCATTTTCAAGTAGCATCTTACATCTAAATAACATATATGGAGTCCGTCTGGGTGCTTATTTATACCCTAAAGGATTAAGTGTTAATACCTAAATATAAGACTTTATTATAAGTATAAATACCTAATTTACTGCTCGGAGGATATGTTATTATTGTAAGAGGGGCAACCTTTACGCGGCAGGCGGAATCGTAGTATAATATATCACGTTATATCGGAATAAATTCCATCTCCAGGGCGACTTTTCATGAAGGTAATTTTAAGACTGCTGACCTATGTGCGGGGATACTGGCACCTGCTGGTGCTGGCTTTCCTCTGCCTGATTATCGGCACGGTGTTCGGTATAGCTATCCCGCGCATGCTGGGCGACGGCGTGGATACCGTTTTGCGCAACGGCGAACGAAGCTTCGTCTGGATTGCCGCGGGTGTCGTCGTTGCCTCCGCCATCTTAAGGGGCCTGGCCGGGTACGGACAGCGCTACCTTAACGAGGTAGTAGCGCAGCGGACTACCTATATTGTCAGGAATGCCCTGTACGAGCGCATTCAGCGCTTGAGCTTTGCCTTTCACGACCGCAGCCAGACCGGTCAGCTGATGTCCCGTGCCACCGTGGATGTAGAAGTCTTGCGTATGTTCTTCGCGATGGGCTTTCTCGGCATGTTTCAGGTGTTGATGATGATAGCGGCGGTATACGTGATGTTGATATTGATGGACTGGCGGCTGGCACTCTTCACCCTGGCCTTTGTCGTCCCGGTGACCTGGCTGGGGTTTAACTTCGGCAGGGTTATCCGGCCTATCTGGCTTAGAGTCCAGGCTATCATGGGCGTCATGGGCACCACGCTGGAGGAAGGCCTGGCTGGTATCAGCGTGGTGAAGGCGTTCTCACATGAGAAGGAAAATAACCGGGTGTTTGCCGAGCAGGCAACCGTTCTCTCCGACGAGCAGGTTCATGCCGCCAAAGTAATGGCTATCAACATGCCGACCATGGTGCTGCTTTTTATGATACCAGTGGCTATTATTTTGTGGTACGGCGGCGGGCAGGTCGCCGACGGCAATATGACGATAGGCCAGGTGACCCAGTTCATCCTTTACGTGGGCATGCTGGTAATGCCGGTCAGACGACTTGGCTTTATGATAAATCTTTACTCCCGTACGGCTTCTGCAGGACAGCGTATCCTGGAAATACTGGATACCAAGTCCGATGTCGCCGAAAAGCCTGACGCCATGCCGCTGGGCAGGGTGGCGGGGCAGGTAACGTTCGATAATGTAAGCTTCGGCTACAACGAGATAAGCCCGACGCTGAAGGATGTCAGCTTCGAGGTGAAACCCGGCCAGCTGGTAGCCCTGCTGGGCAGCTCCGGCAGCGGTAAAAGCACCATCGCCAACCTCCTCGCCCGTTTCTATGACGTGACCAAAGGCAAAATCATGGTGGATGGCACCGATATCCGCGACGTCACCCTGGCGTCGCTGCGTAAGAACGTGGTTACCGCGCAGCAGGACGTCTTCCTGTTTTCCGCTACGATTAAGGAAAATATCGCTTACGGCGCCATCGATGCCAGCATGGAGCAGATAACCGAGGTGGCAAAAACGGCCAACCTTCACGATTTTATCGAATCGCTGCCGGAAGGCTACGATACCTGGGTCGGCGAGCGCGGCGATACCCTTTCCGGCGGTGAAAAGCAGCGACTCTCCATCGCCCGCACACTGCTGGTCGACCCCAGTGTGTTGATACTGGACGACTCTACCGCCAGCGTGGACGCGGCCACCGAGCGACTGATACGCCAGGCGCTGGACAAGCTTATCAAGGGCCGGACGACCTTTATTATCACACACCGGCTGCCCATCATCCAGAACGCCGATGTGATTCTGGTGCTACAGGACGGCCATCTGGCGGAAAAAGGCACGCATAGAGAACTGATGGCAAAGGGCGGTCTCTATAAAGAGATGTACGAGACGCAGCTCATGTTGAATCAAGAAGCGGAAGAAAAGGCGGAGGAGATTTAATGTTTCACGGAGGGGGCTTTCACGGCCATCACGGCGGACACGGCAGGGGCTTCGATTCCGACGAAGTACTGGGTAAGGTCTATGACAGCCGTGTAATCGGGAAGCTGCCCAAATACCTTAAGCCGGTCAAAGGCTGGATAGCTGTCGGAGCGACCGGTATGATTGTTCGGACGCTGGCTACACTGGCGGCCCCGTACCTGGTCAGCCTGGCTACCGATAGTATTGTCGCCGGTGAATTGGGTCGTGCCGGGATTGTCGTCATCTTTTACATACTGGCGTCGTTGTTTACCTGGGGCGGGCAGTACCTGGAAAGCGTTTACTTGGCTATCGCTGGCCAGAAGATTATCTACCGCATGAGAACGGAGATGTTCGACCACTTACAGCGGCTTTCCTTGAGCTTCTTCGATACCCACCAGGTCGGCAGGCTGATGTCCCGTGTCCAGAACGACGTCTCACAAATCCAGGAACTTGTTACGCAGGGTATTTTAACGCTGTTGACCAGTGTACTGACGCTGCTGGGCATCGCCATCATCATGATTACGATGAATCCCCGCCTGGCTTTGCTGACGCTGACGGTAATACCGGTGATGATACTGGCGACGATGATATGGCAGAAGTTCGCCAGACGGGCTTTTATCCGCGTACGGCGGGCGATAGCCATCGTCAACTCACAGTTGCAGGAGGACATGTCCGGCGTGAGGGTTATCCAGAGTCTTTCCCGCGAGGAAGAGAACATGGAGCAGTTCGATGAGGTAAACCGCGCCCACCTGGATGCCAACGTTACCGCCGTCAAGCTGGAGGCGCTGATAATGCCCATGGTCAACTTCTTTACGGGTGTATCTTTTGCTATCGTTATCATCTACGGCGGGTACCTGGTGCTGGACGGCGCGATGACTGTCGGCGTATTGATAGCCTTCCTGCTTTACGTCCAGCGCTTTTTCGAGCCAGTGCTGGAACTTTCCATGCAGTACACGGAACTCCAGCGCGCTATGGCTTCCGGAGCGCGCATCTTCGAGCTGCTGGAGGTCGCACCGGATATCCAGGATAGAAAGGACGCCATCGAGCTGCCGCCGGTCAACGGCGAGATTGTTTTCAGGGACATGAGCTTTGGTTACGAGGAAGGGAAAAACGTCCTGCATGATATCAACCTGACCATAAAGCCCGGCGAAACGGTAGCCATCGTGGGGCAAACGGGTTCGGGTAAGAGCAGCCTGGTAAGTCTCACGGCGCGCTTTTACGAGGTAGCCGAAGGGTCGGTGACGGTTGACGGCCATGACGTGCGCTCCGTCACCCAGCAGTCGCTAAGAAAGCAAATCGGCATCGTGCCGCAGGACCCCATCCTCTTCTCCGGCACCATTGAGGAAAATATTAAATACGGCCGACTGGACGCCACGCGAGAGCAGGTTATCGAGGTAGCCAAAACGGTCGGCGCGCACCATTTTATCAGCCGACTGGAAAAGGAATATGAAACGCAGGTGGGGCAGCGGGGACTGAATTTGAGCGCCGGCCAGCGGCAGCTTATCTGCCTGGCGCGCGCTATCCTGGCCGGACCGCGGATTCTGATACTTGATGAAGCTACTTCAAACGTCGATACCAATACCGAGCGTATCATGCAGCGGGCGCTGCGTAAACTGACCAAGGGGCGCACCTGTCTGACCATTGCGCACCGGCTGTCCACGGTGGTTAAAGCCGACCGCATTATCGTGCTGGAGCACGGCAAAATCGTGGAGGAAGGCTCACACAAGGAGCTCCTCGCCAGACAGGGACTGTACCACAAGATGTACCAGACTTTGAGCGCACCGGGTATAGCGACATAGTATTCACTTTTACTTTCCCCTGTTTTTCTTAAGCAACATTGACCTGAATTTTAAGGCGGTGGTAAAATTATTGAACCACCGGGGAAATCGAGCTATGTTTAAAGTGGTAATTCCGATGTACGGACTCCGCCGTGAGATAACGGAACAGCGCGAGGTGGAAGTCGAACTGCGCGATGGCGCCACGATGGCGGAAGTTATCGCCGCGATGCGGGAAAAGATACCGTCTTTAGAAGGCCCGGTGCTGCGTAAAGGCGAAGACCGTCTCGTCGAGCAGTATAAGTTCAACATCAATGGCAAGTTTTACTTCGACGGTCAGGACTTTAAGTTGCACAAGGGCGACCGCATTGCGCTGCTGGTGCCGATGACGGGCGGATAATTGTGTAACTGTCATTGCGAGCCCCGATGAAACCGGGGCGTGGCAATCTCTTTGATAACTTATGTCATAGATTGGTTAAGGAGGTATTTTCATGGTTGCCAGCAAAATAGTAGCATCATACGAGGTTTTAAGTCCCTGGGCGGAGGCCGACCCCGTTCCGCTGAAAGGCCTGTCGCCGAGGCTGGATAAACTGGACGGCAAGAAAATAGGACTGCTATGCAACAACAAGCGCGCCGCCCCGCTTATCCTGGATGCGGCGGAAAAGCTGCTTAAAAAGGAATTCCCGACTGCCAAGGTAAGTAGGTTCTTCGCCCACTCATTTTCCGTGTCCTCGCTGGAGAAAGACCGGGCAGGGGAATTCAACAAATGGCTCAAGGGGGTGGACGCGGTTATCGCCTCCGTGGGCGATTGAGGGGCATGCACCAAGTACCTTGTGTACGACGCTATTTACATGGAAGGCAAGGGTAAGCCTGCCGCCACTTTTGTCTTCGAGCATTTTGTCAACGACGCCATGTCGGCGGCCTCCAGCAAGGGCATGCCGGTTATTAGAGTTGTGCCGGAGTCCATCGTTTCCGAGTGCACCGTCGTGAAGGACATCCAGGCGGCTGTCGAAGCAGTCTTCAATAATTTGGTTGATGCCTTGACCAAGCCCCTGACCCCGACGGAAAAATCACCGAAAAGTCGGGAGCCGGAGAACCCGCCCCGCATCATTTTCAAGGGCACGCTGGAGGAGGTCAACCGGTTCTTTTACCAGCGCGGCTGGACGGACGGCCTGCCGATTATCCCCCCCACCGAGGCGGCCGTAAAGGAGATGATGACCGGCACCGATTTCCCCGCCGACCACCTCGTGGAGAAGCTGGAGCCGCGTCTGGGCAAGGCGACAATAGAGAAAATAGCCGTTAATGCCGTCATGGCTGGCTGCCTCCCAACTCACATGCCCCTGCTGATTGCCGGCGTGCATGCGCTGGCGTCGAACCCGGTCTGTGGCATGATGGCGGCCAGCACCGGCTCGTTTTCGCCCTTCTGGCTCGTCAACGGCCCTATTGCCAGAGATATCAACATCCGTTCGACCTACGGCGCCGCCAGCCCGGGCGATATCGCCAATGCGTCCTTCGGACGGGCGATGGGATTGATTACCAAGAACATTCGCGGCATCCGCAAGCAGGTAGAAGACATGGGCGTTCTAGGCAATCCCGGCAAATATACCTGGGTAGTGGCGGAAAACGAGGAGAACAGTCCTTGGGAGCCTTTCCACGTAAGTCGGGGCTTTAAAAAGGAAGACAGTACGCTTTCCCTGATGTTCCCGCAGTCTTTCCAGCAGATGATGCCCTTCGGCACCGATGAAAAGGGAATACTGGCCACTATTGTCGGCAGTGTTGTCCCCGCCCGGCAGGGGGCTTTTGCGGTACTGCTCACGCCCAACAACGCCAGATCGGTAGCCAGCGCCGGCCGAAGCAAGAAGTCCGTCAAGGAATATATCGTGAAACACACGATTGTACCCGATGATTATTTTCCCAGACTCGGTCTTAAAAGCGATAAGCCATTCGACAGGGGAAACGTGACCGGTCCCGGCGTAAGTCCGCAGATTTTCCGTCCCGTTCCAAGCTCACCCGACCCCGTCCAGGTCTTTGTTTTAGGCGGCTTCGGCTCGTGGATGGGCTTCTTACAGGGAGGCCCCGACCCGATTACCATGAAGGTAGAACTGCCCAAGAACTGGGCGCAGCTGGTGAAGAAATACAGGAACGTGGTACCTAATTACGCAAGATACTAGACCACGTGGAATTCCAGCTGTTCCAGCGTGTCCGGCCTGACCACGTCCCAGCAGACCAGACGGTGGGGCGGCGTAAAGTTGTCCACTATTTCCCGGTAGTTCACGAACAGACCGGGTTTTAGTGTGTTGTTACTAAAATACCTCAAATTCACGCCCTGCCTGAAAACACAGACCGAATGGCAGTGTTTCATAGGTGCCACCATGGCCGTGACCATCACAGGACGGGTATCCGGTTCCCAGTGTTTGAGGAGCTCGGCGGCCAGGACGGAAAACCCGTCGCAGTCGTCTTTCTTCCTCTCCCAGACCCGCTGCGGATAGCTTACGCAGTCGAACAATTCCGGCAGCAGGTCGCGCGTCCACTTGATTTCTCTAAGGTATTTCTGGATATCTTCTAGGGAGTTAACTTCCGGCAGGGGCTTGGCAAGGAAGCTGCCCTCGAATAACCTGCGGCGTAGCTTCGACCAGCCGTAGCGCGGGCCGTGCAGCCACCAAATGAAAAACTTATCCTGCAGCCACATCCTCGTTTGCCTCCCGGCGACAGGGTAAACACATTCTAGCAATTTATCATGCCGCAGGCAAGAGCCTTGTGCCGGTAGTGTATCATTTTCAGTTTAACAATTGAGAACTATTTTAAGGAGGTAAAAATGAAAACGAAAATATATCAAAATTTAAGACTTTTTGTTACAGCATTCGGTTTAGGTATATTGATGATGGGGGTAGTATACCTTTGGGATAATATGCAAGTACCTTATCAAATATCAGCGATTGGCTTGTTATTATTTACGTTATATTCTTTTTTAGCCTTTGCTTCCGCCTCCGCCCCTCATAGCAAAAAGACCAATAACGAATAGAACTACACCAATTGCCATACCAGTAAGGTTATCAGGGAAGGTGAAAACCATAGTTAAACCACCAGCAAGGGCTAAAGCTAATCCTACCCATCCCATAGTATATTACCTCCATGTCTCGATTTTTACATAAATAATAGATACTTTAAATCTAAGGATTTGTCATAGACCCTTTAAGATAGGCATATACCCATGTTGTAGATTCATCACCACCACCAGGAGCGCCATCACAACCTAAATCAAGTAATGCTTTTTCTACATTCCTGGCTGCTGCCTCACTAGCACATTGTCGAACTATATACCACCAATTTTCTTTTGAAACCTGATGCCGGTTAAACAAGCAATCTTCCCAATCAGCCGTAATGCCAGCATACCATTTTGGATAACCACTACCTTCTTTTTTAATATGAGCGACGATTTCATCATATATTTCTTGTGCTGTTTTACTTACCACAAAACACCCCCAATCAAGAAATAGTATATGAATTATACTCTTTTATCAAAAAGTGTCAATTCACTATTTCGATAATATCCTCAAAATTCCAGATTTTGTTCGTTAATCCAGCTACCATCGCTGGTGTTCTCGGATATGGATTAGCAAGTGTCTTATGAGGTCTAACAAAGTTGTAGTGCATGAAATAGAGTGATAAAGCTAATACGTGATTTTCTACTTTCTTTGAAAAGGCATTGGTTAGCCTGGTAAACCGCCTCATGCTCATTCGCATTGTAAGATTTTGCCGTTCTACATAGCTCGTTGAAATCTTGCTAGTATCGGGGTTACCCTGTATTATGTGCTTTTCAGCACCGATGCACTTTGCTGGACTGTATCGCCTTTCGCTTTCAAGTTCTTGACCGTATAGTTTAACTAATTGAGCGTAATCTATTTCAGAGCCGTAAACCTTTTCTACTGCTTCCAGATACATTTTATGACCATCGGTAGTAAGCTGTACTCTGTTGGCTAATCTACTCTTTAAGTCATTGATAAAATCGAAAGCGCAATCGGCAGACCTTAGCCCCACTAGCCAGGACGGGACTAGCTTTGTATCTGCGTCTATCGCCGTGAAAGTCCAGACATCGCCGTAACCGAATTTGCCGTTGTATTCATCAGGTACATTTTTAGCCTTTGAGTAAACAAACGACCAGATTTCATCGCATTGCAGCTTTTTGCAGGGGAGATTATTCATAACTGTATTCTGATAGTCTAAGCAGGCAGCCCCAACCTCTTTCAGCAGTTTAACCACTGTGTTTACTGCCGTTCCGGTAATGCGGGCGGTGCTGCGTATTGAGTTACCCTCGCAGAGGACTTTTATTATTTGTGCTTGGCGGTCTAAACTTAATTTATTCATTGTCTTACCCTCTTATCCTAACTGATTAATTATACTACACCGCTCAAGCATTTGTCAATAGGTAATGGACTAATAATTAAAATATTGACAAAACTAGTCCACTAATTTATAATATAACAAAATATAAAATTACGATGGAAGGTGGACTAATGACTGATATAGCGAAAGAATTCGTCCAGTTAATAAAATTCAATTTAGAGAACAAGACTGATGATTATGAAATGCTATTGCGGAAAGCATTGTCCAGAATTAGTAGAACTCGTCCTGATTTAAAGGATGAAATACAAAATATTATTGTACTGCTTAAAAATAATGTATCCCCGACTAGGTCTGTAAGTACACCCTTGCCTGTAGACCTAGATTCAAGACTTGAATTATTAAGAAGAGAGGAAATCCCATCAATAGATATCGAGCCAATATGGTCAACGGAATTACTGTCGGTTTTTGATGAAATCATTTACGAACGTAAAATATTAAAAACATTAATCGAAAATGGCATTGAACCCACAAGAACCCTTTTGTTTATAGGCGCTCCTGGAACTGGAAAGTCATTAGCTGCAAGATGGTTGGCTTTACACCTAAATTATCCATTGCTTACTTTAGATTTGTCAGCAGTAATAAGTAGTTTTCTTGGGAGAACTGGAAATAACATAAGGACAGTATTAGATTATGCGAGGCGAGGAACATTCATTTTATTATTGGATGAATTTGATGCAATCGCAAAACGTAGGGATGATTCTTTAGAAGTAGGCGAACTAAAAAGGCTTGTTACTGTGCTATTGCAGGAAATAGATTCTTGGCCTGTGAGTGGCTTGTTGATAGCAGCAACAAATCATCATGATTTACTTGACCGAGCTGTATGGAGGAGGTTCGATAGAGTTGTTGAGTTTCCACTTCCACAAAAAAATCTAATTGAAGAAACGATATTTCGACTACTAAAAGAAAATGAATTGGATGGCATACCAGTGTCTTTTCTAACTGAGATGCTATCCGGTAGCTCATACGCTGACATTATAAAAATTATTAACTCAGCAAAACGTTCCGCAATTCTCAGAAAAATAAATGTTAATCAGTCAATTCTTATATCAATTGCGAATTTCTTTAAAGGGAAAACGACAAAAGAAAAATTACCTCTTGCTTTAATGATGAATAAATTAGATATGTCATGGAGGCAAATAAGCCGAGAAACTGGTATAGCACGAGATACACTTAAAAACCATCTTAATCAGTCATCCGCCTAAAATATTTTTGGAGGGCAAGAAGATGACCAGAGAATATAATTTTTTAATTGGCTATGGAGAACGATTGACCTATGAGGTACCCGTTCCCACTAGAAGTGGCGATAAAAATATGCCTTATGAATATTCAACAAGCCAAGAACGTCTTAAAAATGATGTAAGTAAAATATCGGAATATATTCAGACTTTACCTGATGACGCTTGCCCTCAAAATAAATCTGTTGCCATTATTACGATGCATCCTCGTTTTGTATCAAAAAGTGAATTCCCCATTGATTTTATTAAGTCCGCAGGTTTTAATCCAATTGGCAGTAGGCAAAAGAAAATAGCTCCTGATAGATGGGGTATTAAAAAGCATCCTAGAGAAGCACAAACTGAACAAATATTTGTTTCAGGAACAAGAGACCGGTTATATAAATTGTCAGAGACAGCCCAACATTGGAATAAAAAGAGTGGGGCCGCTAAAGGCCTATTGAGAATTGAATCAATATTGCCGTTCACCGCTGAATCAAAAATTAAATCAATACCAGCTGACCGTGATGAGATTCTCCTCGAAGTTATTCTACATAATGCCAACGACGAAGCTATCATAAAATTATTCATTGATTATGTGCGTAAACTAGAAGCATTCGCAATGGTGGATAAAAGACGAGATATTGAAGGATTGACATTTATCCCGGTTAAAACCAGACGAGTTTCTGTTAGTAATATAGCCAAATATTCATTTGTAAGGGTATGTAGGGGTATGCCTACTTTAAGACCTATATATCCAGCAATAACTAGACAAATTGTTGATACTACTGTTGATTTACCAACAGAACCAGCTATTGTTCCCGATATGAAAGCGGTCACTTTTGACGGAGGCATACCGAAATCAGCATTTTCCAAATTGTCATATTGGGTTAGTCTTACTGAACCCCCTGGAATTGGCCCTGCTGTTCCCCAACTAGAAGAACATGGTTTAGCGGTTACGAGCGCATTTTTATTTGGACATTTAGTTCCCAATAAGCCTATCGAGCGACCTATTTGCGAAATGGAACATGTCCGGGTAGTTGATGAAAGAGATAATTCAACCAAAGATATTGAATACATTGATGTAATCGAGAGGATTGTGCATCATTTAGATGCGAATAAAGGGAAATATGAATTTGTGAATATCAGCATTGGGCCAGATATCCCGATATCAGATGATGAAATATCATATTGGACACTGGCGATTGACCGGAGGTTTGCTTCATTAAATGCGGTTGTGACAGTAGCTGCTGGAAATACGGGAGAACTTGATGCCAATACAGAATTGAATCGCATACAGCCACCCTCTGATGCAGTAAGTGTTCTTTCGGTAGGCGCTGCTGACAGCATGGGAGATTCATGGAGCAAGGCGAAATATAGTTCAGAGGGACCAGGACGTTCTCCTGGTATTGTTAAACCAGATGGAGTTGCTTTCGGTGGTGCTCTGTCTGAACCTTTTCATGTTTTGGACAATAATCTACATATTAAGCCGGTAATGGGAACAAGCTTAGCATCCCCACTTACTCTCAGGGCAGCAACGTCAGTCACAGCGCAACTTGGGGCAGCACTTAATTCACTTACAGTACGTGCATTAATGATTCATTTTGCCAAAGATGGGAAATATGAACGAAGAAAAGTTGGTTGGGGACGTTTTGAACTTGATTCAGAAAAGCTTATTACGTGTGAAGATTGCGCCCCGACCGTAATATATCAAGGCGTTCTTCCCGTAGGTACTCATCGAAGAATACCTATACCGTTACCTAAACAAACAGTGAACTGCAACATACACCTTACTGCAACTTTACTAATATCACCAGAGATTGACCCTGGATTCTTGGGAACGTATACAGAAAGTGGTTTTATGGCTGTGTTTCGTCCTGATTCAAGAGATTATCACATTGATGGGAAAGGGAAAAAGTCGACTCATCCAAAAACTTTACCATTTTTCTCAGAGTCAACGATGTACGGAAAGGGTGAATATGAGATACGAGAGGGTGGATTAAAATGGGAGCCGTGTCAAAAGGGTTCAAAGAATTTCCGTTATAGCACCCTTTATGAGCCAGTTTTTGACGTATACTATCATACTCGTGAAGAAGGACTGGCCTCGACTCATGCTCATCCTATACCATACTCGCTTATTATTACAATTAATGCACCTAAAATAAGGAATTTATATAACCAAGTAATAAGGACTCATCCAAACATCTTAGTGCCTATACGTCCACAAATACGTATTCGGGTATCACAACAAAGCCGATAATTATTTACCCCACCTAGCCTTTGCAGCTTTTTTAGCTATCTCTTTTCTTTGTTCCGGCGTTAGTTTCTCCGCTCTCGCCTTACCGCCCTTTAGACCGCCTAAACGCCCTAGTGCTACGGCATTAGGGTTTTTACCCTCTGTTGATAGCGGTTTTTCCTGTCCTGGTTCAGTCTGTCCGGTTGCTTCCTGGACTACTCGAAAAGCATTAACGGCGAAATCGTGTTCTTTCTTTTTTCTCTTTGCCATACTTTAATGATACAAAACCGCTCAAGCATTGTCAATAACCCGTACTTAATTGTTAATTTCAAAATGATACACTACCCTTGTGCCGGTAGCCTTGACGAATCACAGGAATTATGTTATTTTTTATTATGTTGACTAATTTAGTCAACAATATTGCCCTTTGAGGTGATATAATGAAGCTTTCGACCAGGACACGTTACGGCACCAGGGCTTTACTGGAACTTGCCTTACGACGGGGGGAGGGGCCGGTCTTTCTCAAGGATATCGCTCGGCAGCAGCAGATTTCTCTTTCCTACCTGGAGCACCTGGTAACACCACTGATTTCCGGAGGGATTCTCCGTAGCATCAAGGGACCCAAAGGCGGCGTCACGCTGGCTAAAAAGCCGGAGGACATTAAATTGATGGAGGTCACCCGACTTCTGGAAGGCTCGCTGGCGCCGGTGGAATGTGTCGATAATCCGGATATTTGTGAGAGGTCGACCAAATGCGTTACTCGTGATATCTGGGGTGAAGTGAAAGCGGCGATGAACAACGTACTTGAAGCGACAACTCTGCAGGACCTTGTGGAAAGGCAGAAGAAAAAGTGACCTCCAGAGCCTGATGTGTATCTAAAGGGAGGCGAGGTGGAATTTATATTTCCTCCCCGCTTCTTTTTTATTAAGTATGGGGGAAGGATACGTTCCCATTGACTAATAAGGGCTGAATGAGATAAAAGTCCTTTAATATCAAGCTGTTGAAGATTATCCTTAAAAAGAGTAATCTTAGAGACGCATTTAGATACCTCTGTCTGTAAATGAGGAGGAAGCATGACTAAAGTCTATCTGGACAACACCGCCAGTACCCCGGTTATCCCCGAGGTCAGAGACGCAATGTTGCCGTTTCTGGGGGAAATTTACGGCAATCCGCAGTCGCTGCACGACTGGGGAGATGCGGCGCGGATGGCGGTTGACGAAGCAAGGGAAAAAGTGGCGGGGCTTATCGGGGCGGACCCGGAGGAGATTATCTTCACCAGCGGTGGAACGGAGAGTAATAACCTTGCCGTCAAGGGGCTGGCTCTGGCACGGCAGGCGCAGGGCAAGCACGTCGTCGTCTCCGCTATCGAGCATTTTTCTGTGCTCCACTCGGCGAGGACGCTGGAAAAGTGGGGCTTTAAAGTAACCGAGGTACCGGTGGACAAGCACGGCGTCGTAAACCCCGAGGATGTACGTAAAGCTATTAAGAAAGATACGGTGCTGGTCTCTATCATGCATGCCAACGGGGAAATCGGCACTATCGAGCCGATAAAAGAAATCGCCGAAATCACTAGAGAACTAAAAATCCCCTTCCATACGGACGCCGTCGCTACGGCGGGCACGATACCCGTTAACGTCGGCGAGCTGGAGGTGGACGCCTTAAGTCTGGCCGGCAGCCAGTTCTACGGACCCAAGGGTGCCGGGGCTCTGTGGGTAAGGAAGGGTGTCAGGATAATACCTCTACTTGACGGCGGTATCCAGGAAGGCGGGCGGCGGGGCGGCACCGAGAACGTTCCGGGCATCGTCGGACTGGGCAAGGCGGCGGAAATCGCCGCGGCGCAAATGCAGTCCCGTATTAAAAAACTTACGCCCCTGCGTGATAGCCTGCTCAAGGGACTGCCCGCGAAAATCGACCATGTGGTGGTAACGGGACACCCGACGAACCGACTGCCCGGGCATGCCAGTTTCTGCGTGGAGTTCATCGAAGGGGAGGCTATGCTGATGCTGCTCAACAGCAAGGGCATCGCCGTTTCCAGCGGCTCGGCATGCACCTCGCGGGCGCTCAAGGCGTCCCATGTGCTTCTCGCCATCGGTCTGTCCCATGAGATTGCCCAGGGCTCATTACTCTGCACACTCGGAATCGATACTACCAGAAAAGATATCAACTACGTACTGGAGACCATGCCGCCCGTCGTTGACCGACTGCGGCAGATGTCACCGCTGTACGATAAGTTCATAAAAACTGGCAAAGGAGGCTAATATGCCGGCATATAACGAAGTCGTGATGGACCATTTCATGAACCCGCGTAACGTGGGTGAAATCAAGGACGCCGACGGGGTGGGAGAGGAAGGCAATCCCGTCTGCGGGGACATGATGACCTTCTATATCAAGGTAAAGGACAATAAACTGGAAGATGTTAAGTTCAAGACCTTCGGCTGCGGGGCGGCTATCGCTGTCTCCAGCATGGTCAGCGAGATGGCCAAAGGGATGACGCTGGACGAGGCGATGAAGCTTACCCCGGCGTCGGTGGCGGACAAGCTGGAGGGGCTGCCCAAGAACAAGCTGCACTGCTCCAACCTGGGCGCCCAGGCCCTGCACGAAGCCATCAAGGACTACCAGAGTAAACAAAAAGTAAAAGCGGGAGGTAAGTAATCATGGCGGGTAACGAAGAAACAACCGGGAAAAAGCGTTTCTGTCCCTATTGCGATGAAGAAATCGCCGAGGCGGCTTTCCCTTATTGCGAGGCCTGTAAATTAGATGTTTTGCGCTGCCCGAATTGCGGGGTGTCGGTGCCGGTCGGTAAGGAAAAATGCCCTAACTGCGGTGTTGATATGCGTGAAGCCGCTAAACGCGGAGGCTAAAAATGGCAGAACAGGAAAAAACTACTGAAAAAGAGAAAATGACCATTGTCGTCTTCAGCGGCGAGCTGGATAAAGCCCTGGCGGCGTTTATCATCGCCACTACCGGCGCCAGCATGGGCATGGAAGTAAATATGTTTTTTACCTTCTGGGGATTGAATATACTTAAAAAGAACGAGGGGGCACCGGGGGGCAAGGGCATTATGAAAAAGATGCTCAATTTCATGAACCGCGGCGGCTCCAGACGACTGAAACTATCTAAGTTCCACATGTTCGGCATGGGCACGGGAATGATGAAAAAGTTCATGAAGGAAAGCCACCTGCCTTCCATCGATGAGTTCATTCAGATGGCTAAGGACATGGGCGTGAAAATGATACCCTGTTCCACCTCCTGCGGCGTGATGGGCTTAGGCGAGGGCGCCTTCCGCGAAGAGGTCGGCAGCCTGGCCGGCGCCGCCTTTTTCATCAACGAAGCCCGCCAGTCGAAAGTGACTTTGTTTATATAGGGGAAGGAGCAAGAAATGAAAGCCGACCATACTCTGGACTGCGTGGGACTGTACTGCCCGATGCCTATTGTCAAGACATCCCAGAAAATGAAAGAGCTTAAGCCCGGCGAGGTGCTTGAAGTGGTGGCCGACGATAAAGGCATCAAACAGGATATGCCGGCCTGGGCGCAGACCACCGGCAACGAGTTTCTGGGTGTGGAAGAAAGCGGGGGTGAAATCAGGGTTTACGTGAAGAAAAAGTGATCTGTCATTGCGAGCCATCCCGATGGAGATCGGGAGGCGTGGCAATCCCTATCATTTTATAAGAGTCGCTTTGGAGATTGCCACGTCGCTTACGCTCCTCGCAATGACAATAAAGATGAAAGAGGGGGCTTTTTAGTTAGCCCCCTTTTTATCATTATAAACGCTAGTATTTTTTGTATTTACTGGTAATCGGCAGCCTTCTGTCGCGCCCGAAGGCTCGTGGTGTTATTTTTACACCGGGCGGTGCCTGCCGCCGCTTATACTCGCTGCTATCAACCAGTTGCGCCGCCCGCCGCACGGTTTTTTCATCGGCGCCGGCGGCTATTATCTGCTCGATGCTTTTATCTTCCTCGACGTATGCCGTTAATACGGGGTCCAGCGCTTCGTAAGGCGGTAAAGAGTCGGTGTCCGCCTGGTCGGGTCGCAATTCGGCGGAAGGCGGCTTTTTAATTACGGTAGTCGGTATCAGATTACCACCGGACTGTTTATTACGGTATTCGGCAAGCTTATAGACCATTGTCTTGGGTACGTCTTTTATCACGGCAAAACCGCCGGCCATATCGCCGTAGAGGGTCGTATAACCTGCAGCATATTCGCTTTTGTTCCCGGTGGTAAGTACCAGCCAGCCGAACTTATTGGACAGCGCCATCAATATATTACCCCGGATGCGTGCCTGCAGGTTCTCCTCCGTGGTGCCGGATTCCGTTCCCTTGAAAGGTTTGGCCAGCGTATCCAGGAATGCCTGGAAGACCGGCTCGATGGGGACAGTCAGGAACTTAATGCCCAGGTTCTTGGCAAGCAGTTTGGCGTCCGAAGCGCTGCCGACTGAAGAGTATCTGGATGGCATGGCTACACCTATGACATTGGCTTTTCCCAGTGCATCGACGGCGACGGCTGCCACTAGGCTCGAGTCTATCCCGCCGGAAAGCCCGATTAATACCTTCTGGAAACCGTTTTTCAGAATATAGTCGCGTGTACCCAGCACCAGTGCCTCATAGATTTCTCCGGGCAGGTCAAGTGTGGTGATATTCCGCTTGGGCAGCGGCGGTTTGACCGTGCTGAACGGGGTCTCGGAAACTTTGGTCACATCGACTGGCTCCCACCCGTGTTCCTGCCGTCGCAGCAGTCCCTGCCGCCAGCGCGGGTCGTGCAGACGGGTGCGGAAGACGTTTTCAACATCGAGGTCGGCTATTATCAGGTCTTCTTTGAACTGCGCGCCGCGGGCGATTAGCTGTCCCTTTTCGTCCAGAATCAGGCTGTTGCCGTCGAATACCAGCTCGTCCTGTCCGCCGATGAGGTTATTGAAGGCGAAAATCGCCACGTTATCCGCCGCCCGCGTGGCAATCATGCGTTCCCGGAAACCGGCTTTACCGAAGTGGTACGGCGAGGCGCTGATATTGATAATAACCTCCGCCCCGGAATACGCCTGGGCCGTCGCCGGACCGGACTCGTACCAGATGTCTTCGCAGATATTAACGCCGATATTGACGCCGGCAATGACGTAAACGGGGGTCTCGTTGCCTGCCCGGAAGTAGCGGTTTTCATCGAAAACACCGTAGTTGGGGAGGAACATTTTGTGATAAACACCCGCCAGCTTGCCGTCATGGGCGATAGCCGCGGCGTTATAGATATCATGGTTGGCATCCACGAAGCCGACCACCACGGTAATTCCCTTTGACGCCTGGACTACTTTTTCCAGGGAGCGCAGGTTATCGGCAATGAATTGCGGCTTAAAAAGCAGGTCTTCGGGCGGGTAGCCGCATACAGCAAGCTCGGGAAAAGTGACTATGTCCACACCCGAAGATTTAGCGTCATCGATGTCCCGGATGATTTTACGTACATTGCCGGTAAAATCACCCACGGTGGCGTTTATCTGCGCCGTGCCGATGCGTAGTCGGCGGGTTTCCGGCAACTTCATTATTGGGCCTGACTTCTACCTACATTATCGGCAGGTAATTCTTCAGTTCGTATTCGGTGACCTGGGTGCGGTACTCATGCCATTCTCGCTTTTTGTTTTCAATAAATGAGTTGAAGACGTGGTCACCTAGGGCTTCCCGCACCAGCGCGCTGGCCTCGGTCAGTGCGACGGCCTCCGTCAGACTGCCCGGTAGTATGCCGATACCGCGCTCCTTCCTTTCCTCCTCACTCATTTCATAGACGTTTTCCTCGATAGGGTCGGGGATGGGCAGATTGTTCTTAATACCGTCAAGTCCGGCGGCTAGCATCACGCTGAAGCAGAGGTAGGGATTTACAGCAGGGTCAGGCGACCTGAATTCAATGCGGGTGGCCTTTTCCTTACCCGGTTTATATTCGGGGACCCTCACTAAGTCAGCCCGGTTTCGCCGTGCCCAGGATAAATACACCGGGGCTTCATAGCCGGGCACCAGACGCTTGTAGGAGTTGACCCACTGGTTGCAGATGGCGGTGATATCCGGGGCGTGCTTGAGCAGTCCGGCGATATAACCCTTGGCAACTTTAGAAAGGTGGTATGAATCACTGGAGTCGAAGAAAGCGTTGCGTTCGCCCTTGAACAATGACTGGTGCACGTGCATGCCACTGCCGTTGATGCCGAAAACCGGCTTAGGCATGAAAGTGGCGTAAACGCCGTTTTTCAGGGCGACCTCTTTGACTACCAGCCGGTAGGTCATCACGTTATCCGCCATGGTCAGGGCGTCCGTATAACGCATATCGATTTCATGCTGGCTGTTGGCGACTTCATGGTGGGCATATTCCACCCCGATGCCCATCTTTTCCAACTGGATAACGGTATCACGGCGTAGCTCGATGGCGGCGTCGTGCGTGGTCAGGTCGAAATAGCCGCCCTGGTCGAGAAACTCGGTGCCGTTAATATCCTTAAAATAGAAGTATTCCAGTTCCGGCCCCACGTAAAAGGTGTAGCCGAGGTCGGCGGCTTTTTTCAGGTTCCTCTTTAAGACATACCTGGGGTCGCCCTCGAAAGGCTGGCCGCCAGGTCTTAAGACATCACAGAACATACGGGCGGTGGCGCGGTGTTCCGGCGGGTTCCAGGGCAGCAGCTGCCAGGTATCGGGGTCGGGCATGGCTACCATGTCGCTCTCATCGATGCGGGCAAAGCCTTCAATCGAAGAACCGTCGAAGCCCATGCCCTCCTCCAGCGCCCCCTCCAGCTCTTCAACGGTTATAGCGAAGCTCTTGAGAATACCGAGTATGTCGGTGAACCATAACCAGATGAACTTGACGTCATGTTCCTTGGCCATCTTTAGAATGTACTCTTTAGCCTCTTCCTTACTTCTTTTCGTCATCGCTCCCTCCTGTTATTTGTCTATTATAAACGTTCTGCGGGCAATTGTCATCGGTTTAACCGAAATTAATGTTCCCGTATGTTTTTATTTTAGAGTCCAAATATTACGAATGGATTACAAGAAGGTTACATTTACATTAATAAATAGCACCTGCTTTACAGTTGTAACATTCCGTGCCTGATGTTGATAAAGTGTTTAGAAAGAAACCACCCGTGTTTATCATTTGTTTATTTTTTTCAAAATAAAATACGTGTATCTAAATCTACGATGCAAAGGACACTTAATGAAGCGTAGATATTACCGACGGGTCAGGCGCAGAGCTCCTGTGGCTAACAGGCCCCAGGGGCAGGCGCAGGAGCAGATGCAGTCGAACGGACTGATTATCGTCAATAATGATATCTTTGATAAATTCAATCCGTCTCTGCTGCGCTTGGGGGATATTAAAACACCCTGCCAGGAAAAAGAAGCCATCGCGGCCGTTTTTGACCTGTCCGGCTTTACCAGCTTTTGTAACCAGGTAGATGCCTATCTGGCTATACCTTCGTTTCTCAACAGCTTCTACGAATGGTTTTTCAGCAGTATCGCCTACGGTCTTAGCGAAGAAGACGGCGAAAATGCCTGTTTCTGGGCGGAATTGCCAACGCTGGTAAAGTTCCTGGGCGACGGGCTGCTGGTCGTCTGGAATGCGCACGAAATGAATGATGAACAGATTTGCCGCCTGGCAGCAACTCTTCACAATATATGCCGCGCTTACCGGGAGGACTTCTATCCCCAGATAAAAATGGAAGTCGGCAAGCCGCCGAGCGTGCTGCGGTGCGGCATGGCGAGAGGCAAGGTCTTCACTATCGGCAACGGCAGCGATTATATCGGGCATTGCATCAATACCGCCTCAAGGCTGTCCAACCTTAGCCCCCTGACCTTTTGTTTCCCCCGCCGGGGTTTCCCGCTCCAGGAGCATTTGTCTCCGCAATATACGCAGCTTTTTGTGCCCAAGTATGTCTCCATCCGTGGCGTGGGTGATGATGAACCGATATGGGTAGTAAAAGAAGAATTTGACAAACTAAATGAAAAACAAAAAATGCAGTACCGGAGTACTGAAAACGGAATGGTTAAAGTAGTGGCTGCTTGATTTGTTGTCAAATCTGTTACGAGTAAGGATGCGAAAATGGTAGATAGCCTGGAGAGACCGAAGTTTGAGAAAATAATACCAGGTAACGTGGAGAGTGATAACCTGTCAAGGCTTGAGGTACTCTACGAGACCAATAAAAAGACGCGCCTGATGGACATGCTCGAGCAGATAATCAGCATGACACAGCATATGCTTAATGCCGAGGCAGCCTCGATTCTTCTATTCAGAAACAACACCAACGAACTGTACTTTGAAGTCGCCTCGGGCCCGGTGGGCAGGGCGCTGCGGCAGGTAAAACTTAACACCCAATACGGCATCGCCGGCCAGGTGGTGCGCACGGGCAAGCCGTTAATCGTTAACGATGTCTCCCGGAGCGCTAATTTCCATCAAATAATCGACGATACCACCGGCTTCTCCACGAAGTCGCTGGTCTGCGCCCCGTTGACCGTCCACCGCAAGATTCTCGGCGTGATTGAAGTGCTTAACAAGCGCGACGGGAGTGTTTTCGACGAGGAAGACCTGGAGTCGGTAGTTTCCGTGGCTAAAACCGCCGCTATGGCTATTGAAAATACCCGCCTCCATGATACGGTGCTGGACGCCTATAAAACTACCGTCGCCGCCCTGGCGGCCGCTATCGACGCTAAGGACAGCCATATGCGCGGTCATTCTCAAAGGGTAATGGAATATTCCCTGAAAATGGGGGCGACGCTCTTCTTCTCCCCGGAGGAAATGGAGACCCTGGAATACGCCAGCATGCTGCATGATATCGGTAAAATTGCTATCGATTCCAGCATATTGAATAAAGCCGGACCGTTAACGGCGGGCGAGTGGGAAATCATGCACGCTCATCCGGTTATCGGTGCCGAGCTCCTGAAAGAGATTCCGTTCCTGGAGAAAGCCAGCGGGCTGGTGCACTGTCATCATGAAAAATACGACGGCACAGGGTATCCCGACGGTCTAAGAGGCGAGGATATTCCCGTGGGATCTCGTATAATTGCCGTTGCCGAAGCTTTTGATACCATGACTGTCGATACTTCGTATCGCGGTGCCATGTCCGTTGAAAAAGCGATTAAAGAGCTTAACGACTGCGCCGGCACCCAATTTTGCCCCAAGGCGGTAAAAGCCTTTGTTTCCGGTATGCGTCTTGACGGCACACATAATTAGCTTCATATTCTAGAGTCGCTTCACCATTACCCCTGTTTTCTGCTTGCATTTATAGCTCCCAGATGCTAATAATATTGGGGGGAAAATGCAGGACATCATCGCTGGCGATTTCATGAGTATTACCGCACAATCCGTGTTTGTTTGCCGTAAACTATCGATTGTAGTAACCAGGTTATCCAGTGGTGATAGAGGCAACCTATGACTATATCCGACACGATGGTAGCAAGTGAGAAAAATATAAAAACAGTCTCACTCACTATCAACGGAATTAAAACAGAGGTGCCGGAGGGGACAACGGTACTGGAAGCGTCCCTGAAGGCTGGTATTTATATTCCCACCCTCTGCCACCACCCGGACCTGGAGCCATACGGGGGCTGCCGCCTCTGTGTGGTTGAAATCGAGAAAATGCGCGGTCTGCCTACCGCCTGTACCACCCCCGTCACCGAAGGCATGGTCGTTACCACGGAATCGCCTGCCATTAATGAAGTTCGGCGTGCCTCGCTGGAATTGATATTAAGTACCCACCCCTGTGAATGCCTGGTGTGCCACCGCCGCGACCGTTGCGGGCCTAATGATATTTGTTTACGCAGCGTGGCCGTAACCGACCGCTGTGTCACCTGCCCCTCCAATCAGGACTGCGAGCTCCAGAAGGTAGTTGATTACCTCGGCGTTCACGAATTACATATACCCAGGGACACAACGCCGCGGGATATAGATACCAGTAATCCCTTTTTCGATTTCGACCACAACCGGTGTATTCTCTGCGCCCGCTGCGTGCGTACCTGCCAGGAAATCACCTGCGTCGGCGCGATTGATATGGCTAACCGCGGCTATGAAATGAAAGTCGCCGCCTTCAACGACGTGCCTCTTTTCGACTCCATATGCCGCTCCTGCGGCGAGTGCGTGGCGCGCTGCCCGGTCGGTGCGTTAAGTCCCAAGGAGGTCATCCGGCCAGACGAAGAGGTTAAAACGGTCTGCACCTATTGTGGAGTAGGCTGTTCCATGTACCTGGGCATTAAAGACGGCAAAATCAGCAGCGTCCGCGGCGACCCCCAGGGGCCTGCTAATAAAGGGAATCTCTGTGTCAAGGGGCGATTCGGCGTCGTGGAATTTGTCAACCATGGAGAGCGCCTGACCATGCCGCTTATCAGGAAGAATGGTGAATTAGTAGAGGCCTCCTGGGGAGAAGCGCTTTCACTGGTTGCTGAAAAACTCGGCAAATACCGGGGCGACGAGGTAGCGGTGATATCCTCCGCCAAGAGTACCAACGAGGATAACTATGTAATGCAGAAGCTGGCGCGGGCTGTACTCGGTACTAATAATGTGGACCACTGCGCCCGTCTCTGACATTCTCCCACTGTGGCCGGTCTGGCCACCACCTTCGGCAGCGGGGCGATGACCAACTCCATTAACGATATCCCCGATGCTCAATGCATACTGGCTATCGGCACCAACACCACGGAAGCCCATCCTATTATAGGTATGAACGTCCGCCAGGCCGTACACCGCGGCACCAGGCTTATCGTGGCCAACCCGCTGGAGGTCGGGCTGGTGGAAGATGCCGTCTTATGGCTACAGCACCGCCCTGGCACAGATGTTGTTTTGCTGATGGGCATGATGAAAATCATCGTCGATGAAGGGCTGGCGGATGATACTTTTATAAGCTCGCGATGTGAAAATTACACTGAATTCAAAAAGTCACTAAAGGACTACCCTCTCGAGCTTGTGGAGGAGATTACCGGTGTACCCGGTGAAAAGGTAGCCGAGGCCGCCCGCATGTATGCTAACAGTAAGCCGTCCTCCATTCTCTATACCTTGGGCATTACCCAGCACACACATGGCACGGATAATGTAATGGCGCTGGCCAACCTTGCCATGCTTACCGGCAATATCGGCAAGCCCGGCTCCGGCGTCAATCCGCTGCGCGGCCAGAACAATGTCCAGGGCGCCTGCGACGTGGGGGCTCTGCCGAATGTTTACCCCGGCTACCAGTCCGTGGCCGACGAGAAGATACAGAAGAAATTCGAAGAAGCCTGGGGTGTCAAACTGGACCCGAAACCGGGCAAGACGCTTTCCGATATTATCCCCGCCGCCCATGACGGCGAAATTAAAGCCATTTACCTGATGGGCGAAAACCCATCCTTGAGCGACCCCGACGGCAAGCATGTACGCGAGGCATTAAGTCGGCTGGAGTTCTTCCTGGTGCAGGACATCTTTCTATCGGAGACTGCCCAGCTTGCTGATGTAGTTCTGCCGGCCTGCAGCTTCGCGGAAAAAGAAGGCACCTTCACCAACACCGAGCGCCGCGTGCAAAGGGTCAGGAAAGCCATCGAACCTGTAGGCGTTAGCCAGCCCGACTGGTGGATAACCTGCGAGATTGCGAAGCGGATGGGAGCTAAGGGGTTTAATTTTGAAAGCCCCGAAGCTATTATGGAAGAGATAGCCCGACTTGCGCCCAGTTACGGCGGTATAAATTATAGTCGATTGGAAAACGGTGGCCTCCAGTGGCCCTGCCCCACGGAAGAGCACCCGGGCACATCCATTCTGCATAGCCAGATATTTACGCGCGGTAAAGGACGTTTTATACCTCTAGCTTACCGGCCTCCGGCGGAAATGCCCGACGATGAATACCCGCTGGTACTTACCACCCACCGCAGCCTGTTCCAGTTCCACACCGGGACGATGACACGCAAAGTAAAGGGGCTTAATATCTTTAAGGGCGAAGAACGGGTGGCGATGAATCCCGAAGATGCAAAATTACTCGGCATCGATGACGGTGAGATGGTGCGGGTGATTTCCCGCCGCGGTGATGTAACGGCTAAAGCGCTGGTAACGGAAAAATCTCCGAAGGGTACGATAGCTATGACATTCCACTTTGCGGAAAGCCCCACCAATGAACTCACCAATCCCGCCTACGACCCCGTAGCAAAAATCCCGGAATTCAAAGTCTCTGCCGTAAGAGTGGAAAAAATAAAGAAAGCCGTCGCCAGTCCCGTCGGGTAGAGAACCGGTTTATTCGAAAGCGCCTTTTTCCCGCAGTCTGTCTATTTCACTTTGTGACATGCCGAGGATTTCCCGGCAGATGTAATCCGTATGTTCGCCCAGCAGCACCGGCCTGTCCACCGCTGTCTCCGCTTCCGATAGCTTAATCGGGGCGGGGTGATAATACCGCAGCCTGCCCATGTAGGGGTGGTCCAGCTCCCGATAGAAGTTGTAGTAGTTCATCTGCGGGTCTTCGTCGATGTCTTTGGCATTGGCGACAGTTCCCGCTCCTACCCCCGCCTGCTGGAGCATTTCCTCGACGGCTTCCGGAGGATGGTTGACGGTCCATGTCTCTACCAGCTTATCCAGCTCGTCGCTGTATTTGAGGCGGTTTTCCATGGTGGCGTATTTACTCGACTGCGTCCACTTGGGACTGCCGATGGCTTTCACGAAGCTCCGCCACTCCTTGTCGTTCATTACGGCGATGGCGACCCATCGGTCCTCGCCCTTGCAGCGGTAGATGCCGTGAGGCGCCGCGTAATCACTCTTGTTGCCCTTCGGCTGGAATTCCCGACCGTTGGCCTGGTAATCGAGAATCAGCGGCGTCATGTAGTTCAGGCCCGTCTCCACCTGCGAGTGGTCGATGTACTGTCCCTTGCCTGTCCGCCGCTTGTAGTCGATGGCGGCCATGATGGAAAGCGAGGCGTACATCGGCGAAAGCTGGTCGGTGTAATAGGTGGAGGGGGGCACCGGCGGTCGGTCCGGCCAGCCGCAGATGTTGTCCATCATCGTGACGGCGGTCAGGATACTCCCGAAGCCGGGCTGGTCGGCCATCGGCCCGGTGTGACCGTAGCCGCAGGTGCGGAACATGATAATCTCCGGGTTGATTTTCTTCAGTCCCTCGTAGTCCAGCCCCAGCTTGTCCATGACGCCCGTCGGGAAGCCCTCCGCCACCACGTCTGCCCAGGCCACCAGTTTTTTGAATATCTCCAGGGCTTCCGGCTGCTTGAAGTTAAGGCTGATGCACAGCTCCGGCGCCGTATGCGTGATGGAAAAGAAGGTACTACGCTCCAGTCCTGCATTTTTCCCCGGTTTGTTATTATCGGGGGCAAGCGGGGCAAAAAGCCTTACGGGGTCGGGCCGCGTCGAGCTTTCCACGCGGATGGTCGTGGCGCCGTAGTGCGAGAGATAATTGCAGGTATAGACCCCCACCCCCGCCCAGCAGAGCTGGATGAGCTTCACGCCGGCGAATGGCTTTTTATCGTCGGCTGTCTTCGGTTTTTCAAAGGGTTTTACCGAGTCCAGCGTCTTGAGTATCTCATCATTATGTTCCCCGATTTGCGGCGCCCGTTTTTTCGGCCCCACGTATCCCTGGGTCGTAATCACCGCCCCGCCCGGGTACTTCAGCCTGCCGATGCCGGGATAATCGATTTCTTGCCAGTATTTTCTGGCTGCAAGCTGCGGGTGCTTGAGGACGTCCGCCGCGTTGTTGCAGGGCCCCAGCTGGAACCGGTTTTCTATCGCCAGCTTGAGCAGCTCGTCCTTGGTGTGGTTCATGAAGAACCTGCCGAGGCTGTCCATCAGCTTTTCCGCCTGCGGTAGGGTCATGTGCTCCCAGCTTTTGGTCTCCCATTCCCAGTCCTCGAGGAAGCCGATATCGATGCCGTCCTTCTTGAGGTACTGCATCATGCTGCGGTTATTGCGCGCGGCGCTGGCGTTGAGCAGGAGGTTGAGGGCAATGTTGCCGTCCTTGCAGGGCCAGAGCAGGGTGTTGTAGAAGGTGGAGCCGTCCTTGAGGGAGACCGATGCCCGCGCCGTGCCGTAGCGCCCGGGAATCTCGCTGAAGAGGGCGTAAGGGCCCTCGATTTCCGCCGAGCAGACGATGTCCAGCGCCTGCTGGGTGACGGCGTCGATGTGCTGGCCTTTACCGGTGTGGGAGCGCTGGACGAGAGCAATCATCGTGCCGGCGGCGCCGTTCATCGCGCCGAGCGTGTGCGTGTGGATGTAGCTGGTGGTCAGGGGAGGTCGGTCGTCGTAGCCGACCGTATAAATCATGCCGCCCAGGGCCCGCACCACGATGTCCGGGTCTTTATAGTCCCGGTACGGCCCTTCCTGCCCGAACCCTGTGATGGAGGTCAGCACGATACCGGGATTGACGGCGCTCAAGTCCTTGTAGCCCAGCCCCAGCCCGTCCAGGTACCCCGGCGCGTAAGACTCCAGCACGGCGTCCGCCGTTTTGACCAGTTTCAGGAAGGTCTCTTTGCCCTGCGGCGACGTTATATCCAGAGTGACGCTTTTTTTGTTGGCGTTGAAGGCGAGCCAGGTGAGGTTTTTCTCCGGGTCCACCTTATCTTTATAAAAAAAACCTTTAAAGCGGGAGGGGTCGCCGCCGGGCGGCTCAATCTTGATGACCTCCGCCCCCCAGTCGGATAAAGCCCGACCGGCAATAAAAGCCCTCTCCGTGGTAAGGTCGAGGATACGGTAACAGCTAAGCATAAAGCCCTCCGGGAAAAATGTACTATGAAATAGTAAAGTTGAATCTAGCTAATTATAACGTGGATAGGGAAAGGGGGGCAAATGCCATGGAAAAAGAAATGATATTATTACGGCTTCGCGTTTTATATTAAATATCAGATATTATCAAGATATTTGGCGATTTCTTTAACTTAACCAAATTTCATTTACTAGTTGTCTAATGCGTATATCTATTTCATCACGATGACCATCAGAAATACACTCCAATAATACTTTGATAGTATCATCGTCTAATGGTATTATAAGCCCTCTTTCCTCTCTTAGGTTGTCTCTGCAGCGTTCAATAAATGTTGCTCTATCTTGAAATCTTCTGCAACATAATATCCCAAATTTACCTCTAATTGGCGAAAGCCTTCCAGAAATTTGGTCTAATTCAGGATTTGCTACATCAGAACCATAATTTTTACATTCAAAGGGTATGAATGAACACGGTATGTTTCTTATATTATGCAGTTCAAAAAATATTCCCCTTCTTGCACCGTTTTCCATCGTGATGTCAATGCGCTTTCTACCTTGGTTAATCTCTACTTCTTTCTTAGGATTACTTAAGTTGGGGAAAAATAAAAATTCTACAATTCCAATCATCATTCTGTGATATTCGCTGGCGCTTTCATTACCTACACTAATATTATTCAGCGCAGTGATCAAAGCTCTAGCAATAAATCTTTCATCCTCCTCACCTACGAATTGACTTTCACCTATTTCTTCCATTTCAATAAGTCTCTCGCGATACCTATTCATTTCATTTGGGTGTTCACGACAAAATTGATATAAATTTTCTTTTGTACATTTGAATAATGGCATCAAGTCTTTCTTGTAAACGACTCTATTACCATTCTTAAGTGTGTGTACAAGTGATGAATTAGCACTCAAATGTTCTGCCTGAAGATATGAAAGAACAATATCTTGATAATATTCTTGATGATTATAGGCTGTTTCATATCTGACAATAATTTTTGGTACTAATAATACCGGCTTCCCTGACGCGAAAGGCACTTCGAAATAGTCACTGAGCCAACAACCATCTTCAACTGAATAATATGGTTTCAGTGGTACATTTTGAGTTGGTACACCATGAAGTTTACACTGTTCTTTTGTGTATTCGGCCAAATATTTCCGGATAATGTTTGTGGAAAGGTCTGATATTTTATCACGTCCTACACCATCAATCATAATTTCTGCTTCTTCCAAGGAGTTAATAAAACCAGTTCTAACAGCTGAAGAATCTTGCAGTGCATTTAGTAGTTCCTCAGACTGCATATTTCCGAACCCTGTTCCATCTGGCTTCCCGCTTGAATAACCTAATCGGGTTTCGTTCGGCTCATGTAAATGTCTTAATAACTCACTGGCGGTTCCTATATCTCTACGAATAATTGCATCCACAACACATTGAAAAAATGAAACAATAGCACGGTGACATTGTTGAGACCAAGGGTCAATGCGACGAGATATAGCAAATGGGTCTATAAATAATAAAATATCTCCATCTATGGGAACGTCAACAAAGTCGAGTTCATGTTGAGTTTTATTTATATTAAATTTTTTAGAAAATAGTGTCATAATATTGCCTCCTGACATAATATTAACATATCGTGTCAAGTATTAAGTCATTTGGCAATCCAGCGTGCTTCGCCCGGGGAATCCCCGCAGAGAGAGCCTGTCCTGAGCCTGCCGAATGGAGGCGCTAGCCCTTCAGGGAGAACCTTCAGGGTGAACCCCTCTCAATAAACCCCCTCTCCAAACAACTGTATCTTGGGTCTTTTTGATGCCCCGTTTGGAGAGGGCAGAGCCTGCCCCGTACTTGATACGGGGGTGAGGTATCGTTCTCTCTTCTAAACTATTAAAAACATGAACTCACTACGACAAAATCCCCTTCACTTTCTCCCCTTGAGTCCTTATAATGGGGGAGAGGCAGGGGTATTTTCCCTCAATTTACATAACAATTTAACATAACTCTAAAACAAATAAAAACGAATCAGCTACGGCCCAAAGCTAAGAACATAAAAAAATTTTCTTCAAAAACGAATAAAACGAATAACACATGCCCCCGCCCCTTAACCGCCCCCCTTCGTTTGACAATCGTGCCTGTCTCACCCTATGATTATTAAGGAAATCGGGGCGTAGCGCAGCCTGGTTTAGCGCGTCTGAATGGGGTTCAGAAGGTCGGCGGTTCGAATCCGCCCGCCCCGACCATCTTCTTTCCCGTTAACGTTAGTCCGACTCTCCCCCG
>DAOULS010000025.1:0-2832 GCA_034418415.1 Dehalococcoidales bacterium
CCAGTATGCCCATGCCCGCATCGCCAGCATCCTGCGCCTGGCGAAAGATAGGGGCATAGATTTCAGCGACGGCGATGTCTCCCTGCTCACCAGCGAGCCCGAGCTAATCCTGATACGCAAGATGCTGCTCCTGCCCGAGATAGTGGAGACCATAGCCGGTACCCTGGAGCCCCACCACCTCACCTATTACGCCCAGGACCTGGCTACTGTTTTCCATGCTTTTTACCGGGACTGCCGCGTTGTCTCCGATGATAAAGCCATGACCGCCGCCCGCCTTAAGCTAGTGAAAGCCGCCAAGCTGGTACTGGGACAGACCTTAAACCTGATGGGCATGGCCGCACCGGAGAGAATGTAAGTACCAAAGATCCTCGCAATTTTAATAAATATACAGTTTATATTTCTTGCTCTAGACCTTCCCTCACGAAATCTGCCCAACCTTGTTCTTTTAAGTCTTTTATCATCTCATTAATCCAGATTACCATGGGTTCAGTCGAAAGCTGGGCTTCAACTGCTTTCCAATGCGTATCTCCGAATTGTTGGGACTTATATAAAGATTTGAGTGCTTTATGGAGATATTTGATATTTTTCGATTTATCAGGAAATCCGACTACATCAAATATTATTTTACTATATGTTTCAAAAGAATACGCGACACAAGTCATTAGGTATTGTTTTATATTTTTACCGGTTGAGTTTTTCCCTCTTGGGTAATTCTTATCAATATAAGATTTTATCACTCGTTCAAACAAACAAGTATAAGCTTCATATTTCCCAGCTACGAGCACCTTTTCCCATTTTGCGGGAAATGCAGATATCCTTCCGTTTTCAGTGACAGTAAAAAATGTACCGTCGGTTTTATCATCATCTTTACCTAGGATCTTAAAAGGTAGTATTCCATCTTTGTCTATTGGAACTATATGCATAGAAGGATCGAAATTTTCTTCATTAATCTCATCATTCATATTTATTATCCTCCCTTCTTCTTGTGCCCGTGACACTTTTTCCTTAAATTTAAATCTTTGTCTAATAACTGTCAACTTAATATTAGTTATTTATCTTGTCCCTCCATTCGTATTTATGTTAAAATCCCATATCGGGAGGACTTCATGAAAAAGCGCGTTTTTTCCGGCATTCAGCCTACCGGCGAGATTCACATCGGCCGTTACCTGGGGGCTATCCGGCACTGGGTGGCGATGCAGGATAATTACGATAACATCATCTGCGTCGTGGACCTGCACGCTATTACCATTCCCCAGGACCCCAAGCTGCTGAAACACAGGACTAAGGAGTTTGCCGGCCTGCTCCTCGCCGTCGGCATCGACCCGGCGCGCACCATCCTCTTCGTGCAGTCGCACGTCCACGAGCACAGCGAGCTTGCCTGGATTCTCAACTGCTTTATCCCGATGGGCTGGATGTCCCGCATGACCCAGTACAAGGAGAAAGCCGCCAAGCAAAAGGGGCAGGTAAGCGTGGGGCTTTTCGACTACCCCTCGCTGATGGCGGCCGATATCCTCCTCTACGATACGGACGTGGTGCCGGTGGGCGACGACCAGAAACAGCACGTCGAGCTTGCCCGTGACGCGGCACAGCGCTTTAACAATATCTACGGAGATATTTTCACATTGCCGGAACCTCTGATTGCGGATATCGGCGCGCGTATCATGGGGCTGGACGACCCCACCAAGAAAATGAGTGGCAGCGAGGAAGGACCCAACCACGCTATCGCCCTGCTGGACAAGCCGGATGTTATCCGCGCCAAGATTATGCGGGCCACCACCGACTCGCTTAAGGAAATCCGCTTCGACGAGAGTCGCCCGGGTATTTATAACCTGCTGACCATTTACCACACCTTCACCGGGGAGAAAAAACAGGCGATCGAAGCTAAATTCGAGGGTAAAGGCTACAGCGACTTCAAGAAAGCACTGGCCGAGGTGGTCGTCGAAGGTTTGCGCCCCCTGCAGGAACGCTACCAGCAAATAACCTCCGAAAAAGGCTATCTGGATAAAATCCTCGCCGAGGGCGCCGCTAAAGCCCACCCCATAGCGCAAAAAACCCTGGCCAGAGTGAAACAGGCGGTGGGTCTAGGTTAATTTTCTGCTGTCATTGCGAGGGCGAAGCCCTTAGCAATCTCAATTAAGGCCTTCATGTCTCAATAATCCTAGTTTTTTCTGGGTTATGGACATTTGTCTCTGAATGATATACAGTTATCATTGGAAAAGTGTATTTCGGCAGGAAAGACTATTATGTCCGAAAAGAATAAAGACAACCGTCAGCCGGAACTCACCGCCGCCGTAGAAGAAGGGCCTTACTATAAACCGGGTTCGCCAGAGCGGAAAGCGATAGCGGGACCGGGTACTTACGGCGCCAGGCTCATTTTGGAGGGCCGCGTCCTCGACAGAAAAGGGCAGCCGATACCTGGCGCCTGGCTGGACTTCTGGCATGCCGACGGGCACGGCAATTACGATAATGAAGGCTACAACCTGCGCGGCCACCAGTACGCGGACAAAGACGGGCGATACAGTCTGGAAACATTAAGACCCGGAGACTATATGATGCGCTCCCCGCACCTTCACGTAAAAGTCCGCGCCAATGAAAAATCCCCTGTGCTGACCACCCAGCTCTTTTTCCCCGGGGAAAGTAAAAACGAGACCGACTTCCTTTTTGAAAAGTTAACGGTCGTGGACGTTACAGATACAGCACAAGGACAAAAAGCCACGTTTGATTTTGTGGTGGAGAGCCATTAACTCAAGCCCTTCCCCACTCCCGGTAAGAAGATATCAGCGACAAAATCCCCTTACATTACTCCTCCACATCCTCTATACTATTGACTGT
>DAOULS010000026.1:0-4109 GCA_034418415.1 Dehalococcoidales bacterium
GAGAAAGCCCGGGTTTACGCCCCGATTAAGCGTACCAGCGGCATTGAGTGGAAAGAGCTTCATGCCGGCATCGCGCGAGTGATGCAATACTATGTCAGTGAATTTAAAACCGAGTCTCTCTTTAATATGGGTCTCGGTGTCCTGAAAAGAATCGAAGAGGAATCGGTGCCCAAGCTATTCGCTCTCGACCCGCACAAGCTGTTACGCACTCTGGAAGACTCGAGCCTGTTAACTTATGCTCAAATCATCATACAGGCCATGCAGGCGCGTAAAGCCAGCAGCATCCCGCTGAACTTCCGGAGGATAGACTACCCGACGCTGGACCCGCCGGAATGGAACAAGTTTCTCACGATTAAACAGGAAAACGGTAAGGTCAAAACGGGAGACCTGCCGATGACCTTCTGGGGCAATATGAAAGACCAGTATGAAGCCCATAACAAAGATTATGCCGGTGTTTACAAGGGAAAATGATATTTTGAAATCAAAGCTGAACCTGTTAAGTACACCGATTTTTGGAGGATATAATGGCTAAGGAAAAAATAAGCGCTGTGCCGAATGTTACCACACCGAACTCTCCGGTAATTTTTGATCCAGATATCTGTGACGGGTGCAATACCTGTGTTGAAGTCTGCCAAATAGATGTGTTTATGCCCAATCCGGAGAAGGGCAAACCACCCATCATATTGCATCCAGACGAATGCTGGTACGGCGGCTGCTGTGTCAATGATTGCCCCCGGCCGGGAGCTATTAAGTTCAACTGGCCGCTACAGCAGCGCGGGTACTGGAAGAACAAAGCCACCGGAGAAGTCCATCAAATTTAAAGGACGTATCGCCAGCGGAAAGAACGATTAGTAGACTCGAAATAATGGAGCGGGAGACGGGGCTCGAACCCGCGACAGCCTGCTTGGAGGGCAGGAACTCTACCAGCTGAGTTACTCCCGCGTTGATGCAGTCTTTATTTTAACGGGAAAAGGGCGGGATGTCAAAGGCTTTTTTATAATATCTAATATAAATTCTGCCACGGTTCTACGTGCTGAAGGTCCCCATTAACTCCGCCTCTCCGAGTATATGGTTCTGCATGGCGTTAACCAATTGAGACTTCGTTGAGCCTGGGGCCAGGTCCAGTGTCGTATCAAGGGCATAAAGCCTGAAATAAAAACGGTGCGTGGTGCCAGCCGGAGGCGCCGGGCCACCATATCCCAACCCTCCATAATCGTTTATCCCCTGCGTGGCACCATTACTTAACGTCGGTGTCATGGGCTGCCCTTCCTCCAACTCGAATACATCAGCCGGGATGTTATAAACCAACCAGTGAGTAAATACAATTCCGGGCGCATCGGGGTCTTCCATTATCAGCGCAAAGGATACAGTGCCTTCCGGAGCGCCGCTCCAGTTTAGAGGCACGGATTTATTCCCGCCATAATAGCTGTATATGAGGGGTATCGGCTCGCCGTTCTCAAACGCCGATGACGTGATTGTAAATACCGCTGGTTCCGGTAGCATTTCATCCTCGGGCGGCTCCGTTGTCGTTGGTTCAGGCGTCTCGGTTGGCGTGGGTTCCGGTGTTTCTGTAGGTGTTGGTGTTTGCGTTGGCGTAACCGTATCTGTTGTCGGTGGCGGTGTAGTCGTTGGGGGCAGGGTGGTTGTCTGCGTTTCCGTTAGGCTCGGCGTTGGTGTCGTGGTCGCTGGGGATGGTGTCGTCGTCTGCCCCGATGTTGTCGTTTCCCCGCCTCCGCAGGCCGTCAGTATTAATACCGGAATCAACATCAGAACCATCAAAATAAAGTACTTCTTACGCATTCCTCTCTCCTAATTCTGGAGTGATTAAGCTTTTCCCGGCATTTCTTTAATACTAACGTCGATGTTTTCCGACGCAATCCTGATATTTTTCTCTTTTTCCAGCTCCGCCAGCAGCCGGCGGTTCAGCCTGTCTTTTACCGTTCTCCGCTGCCTTACCTCCGTGATATACCTGATATAGAAATTTATCCAATTATCGGTAAGAACGAGGAACACCGTAGTTTCGGTGGACCTCTTAGGCAGGTAATATTTGTCGGTCAGTTTTGATATGGACTTGTCAGATTTGTCGGCGCTTTCTTTAGTTTCTACACTCACCACCGACTCGATAATTTTGAGCGCCTTCTTCCAGTCGCTGTCATACGTTATGGGTATGCTTATCTCGTCCCAGATGTACGGGTGGTCCCTGGTGTAGTTATTGACCACGCCAGACAGCACGTAATTGTTGGGGATAATGGACAACCGCCCCGTCGCCTGGTCGCCCATGACCCATTCGTTGGTCTCCAGCAGGGTAGTGTAAAAGATGCCGATATCGATAACGTCCCCGATTTTGCCCTGTACCTCTATCCTGTCCCCAATCTTATAGGTACCGGTGAGAAATATCACTATCCCACCGGTCAGGTTCTTAAAAACGTCCTGCAGGGCTACCGCCGCCCCGGCCGCCAGGACACCGTAAGAGACCAGCAGGGCCTGCAGGTTGTCCACCCATATCGCAATCGCCACGGCGATAAAGGTGAGTATCGCTATCAGCGACGATATCCGGCGCATGGAGTAGCGCGTTTTGGGTTCCTTTATCTGGTTGGCTATCAGCTGCTCGAATATCAGCTTGATGACGGCGTAAATCAGCAGTACCGCCAGCGCCGTATAAAAAGCCTTGTCCATATAATCAAGGTCATACTGTATGTGCAGGAATAGCAGGACAGCTGTAATCACTACCAGAGTGCTTAAAATGGTTAATCTTCTTTTCATTTACTGCTTCCGCTCGATTTTATATTGCCTTCAGTAAGGGTAAGGTAATGAGGGCGGGATGTCAAAGGGGTTTCCTGTAATATCCAGTATAAATTCAGCCACGGTTCTACGCGCCGTATGTCCCGATTAACTCTGCTTCTCCGAGTATATGGCCTTGCATGGCGTCCAGCAACAGCGACTTTATTGCCTCCGACGGCAAGTCCAGCATTGTATCCAGAGCATACAGTCTGAAGCTATAACGGTGCGTGTCGGACAGAGGCGACGGACCGTCATAACCGATAATTCCATATTCATTTCTCCCCTGCAAAGCACCGTTGTCCAGTGTCGGAGTTTGTGGTTGTCCCTCCGCCAGCTCAAGCACACCAGACGGTATGTTGTAGACAATCCAGTGAGTAAATATTCTGGGCGTGCCCGGGTCGTCCATTATCAGTGCGAAGGACACAGTGCCTTCCGGAGCGCCGCTCCAGCTAAGCGGCGGCGATTTATTGTCACCGTTATAGGCATATAGTTTAGGTATCAGCTCATTATTTTCAAACGCCGATGACTCGAATATAAAAACCGCCGCACCCAGAGGCTGTGTTGTTGTTGTTTCACCTCCCCCACAGGCCGCAAAAACCAATACCAGTATTAACATCAGAATCAGCAGTATGGAACAGTATTTACTCATGCCACTCTCCTTTTCTGGTGTTATATTGCCTTTAATAGAGTAAGGGTAAAGGAAGGGGGAGGGATTGTCAAGAGGGATTGTCTCTACTCCCCTTCGCCCCCCTCGGTATGTACCCCCTACTTGCCTCCACCACCAGCGCCAGGCTCATCAGGAAGTCGTCGTGGCCGTGGGAGGGGTCGACGTAGAAGTTCATCGTCTGGCTGGGACGGTACTGGCTGCGCGCTTTCTCTATCTCGTGGCGGAACTCACGGTACTCCTGGCTGCCGTCGCCTCTATAGACCTTAAGTCGGCCAGAGTTGACCGCCGCCAGCAGGTTGAACCCCAGCTCGCTCTTGCTCTGCTGGGTGAACTTGAAAGGGACCACCCTCGAACCGAGCGCTTTACGCAGGAAGGACGCCACCGGCTCTCCGACACCCGTGGCATCGACGACGATGCGGCGGCACTTCCAGACGTTCTTGAGTATGTCCACGAGCCGACCGTACAGGTCGGGGTGCTTGACGCCCACCCAGCGGTAATGCTCGACGATTCTAATCTTGGGCTCCCGGTGTATCTCATCGAAAACGGTGAAGTCCAACTCCCCGACGGTCACAACCGTGGCGTCGCGCCCGGCATCCGGTCGCACGAGGTACTCTCCCTCGACCTCCTCCGCTTCGCCGGCGAGGTCGATGCCCGCCACGTA
>DAOULS010000027.1:0-4814 GCA_034418415.1 Dehalococcoidales bacterium
TCCACCGCTTTTATCGTGCCGTCGATGACGTCCCCGTCGCCGAGGTCGAGCAGCCTGTCCATTATCGCCCTGACCTCGGTCTCGGTCACCTTTTCTTCCTCATCCACGCCTTTGACGTCGATTTCGATGTCCTGTTCTCTGATGACGTTGAAAATCCACTTGGCGGAGCCGTAGCTGACGGTGTTGGTATCTTTCGTAGGTACACCCGCCGCCTCGTCGATGCTCCTCAAGTCCACGGCGTTGCACTTGGTAAGCGCCCCCACCATGGCGATGTAGTTCAGGTAAGCGAAAGCCCCGCCCATATCCATGGGATTGGGGAAAAGGGGTGTCTGCGCGGGACAGCACCCCGGTATATTGCAGTCCTTGAAGCCAAATTTATCAAGGTATTCCCTGATTAGACGCGGCGCCAGCCTTATCCAGGCCATGTCCTGCGCCATGTTGCCCATGCAGTGCACCAGCGGATATAGCGACTTTTGCCCCTGCTCCGCCGCCGTTAACGCCTGCAGAATCAGCGTGACGATGTTAACGCTCAAGGGAAAGGGTGCTGTCGGCAGCCAGCCGTGAAGGTCGGTGCAGAGTATCACGCCCCTGTCCGCGTACCAGCCGGCCACGCGGGTGGCGTTCTGCCAGCGTTCCACCAGTTCCCGGATGGTCATTTTCTTGGAGTAAGCCCCCCAGGTAATGAACTCCAGTCCGCTTTCGTAGGTCGTCAGCCCGGAGGCGATGGTAATCTCGCTGCTGATGCCCCGCGGACTGAATGCCGCGTCCACGCTCTCCACCAGCTTGCGCGTCTGCTTCACCCCCTGGTTGATGATGGGGTAGCCGTTCAACAGCGCCTTGCCGGTGCGGTTGCACTCGTCGAGGATGCCCTGTACCTTTTCGTATTGGCCCAGTCGCGTGTAGCTATCTGTGGTCACCGGGATGAGGACGACGCCGGACTCTCTCAAGCCCTGGCAGAGTTCTATCATCTGTTCCAGCACCGGCGTGCCGGCGCGGGGGAAAACGCTCATCCTGCCTTCCTCGCGCAGCTTCACCATCACCTTCCACCATACTTTGCTGTCGGGCAGGCTCTTCTGATATGCCGCCGCCTCCTTGAAGTCCACTTCTTTGCCGGTCGGCCACTTATCGAGCTCCTGGCGCCGCTTTTTCATCAGTAAATCGTCGTCGATGCGCTTGTTGACGACTCTCGGTTGCTTCATCGTTTCCTCCCGGTGTTGTTATTGTCCCGACGCTGACAGGAAGGTCGCCGCGTGGGCAAGCAGCGGCTGCCCGCCGGCCACGTAAATAACCTGCCCCGTGACGTAGTCGGACATGCTTGATGCCAGGAACAAGGCCGGCCCGGCGATGTCTTCCGGTTTACCCATCCGCCCCAGCGGCACCTCCTTGGCGGCCAGCGCCTTGAAGAATTTATCTCTTTCCGGCCCCGGCGCCTGTAATGAGTCCCAGAACGGCGTCTCGATGGGCCCCGGCACGATGGCGTTGACATGGATGTTGAACGGAGCAAGCTCGAAAGCCAGGTTGGTGTTCAGTCCCAGCACCCCGGCCTTGGCGGCATGGTAGTGCAGCACCGAGACCGCCGGATTGACCGCCCCCATCGATGATATATTGATAATCTTGCCGGACTTCTGTTTTTTCATTTGGGGGACCACCGCCATGCAGCACAGGAAGACCCCTTTAAGGTTCACGTCCAGTATATGGTCCCAGTCGGCTTCGGTGGCGTCGGTGGTATCGCCGCCTTTAACGTCCACGCCGCCGGCGTTATTAACTAAAATATCTATTTTCTTGAATTGCTTGATTGTCTGCGCCGCCATTTCCTTGACCTCGTCGTTTTTGGAAATATCGGCTTTGATGCCCAGCGACCGGCGCCCCAGCTTTTCAATTTCTTTAGCCACTTTTTTAGCTTCGTCGATGTGGCGGCTGGTGACGACGACGTCGCAGCCTTCACTCGCAAACTTAAGCGCAATTGCTTTGCCCATCCCCTTCGTCCCGCCGGTGACGATGGCAACCTTATTTTCCAGCAGCATCATGTGCCTCCCGGTTTACAGATTCAGCACCCTTTCGTGCTATTATATACTAAAATAGTCCTTAATTGCTTCACAGGCAAGATAATCTAACGACGACATGAAGGAGAACAACATGGCTAAGCAGTTCGACGGCCGGGTGGCGCTGGTGACCGGAGGGGCGTCCGGCATCGGCAGGGTTGCCGCGCAGGCTTTCGCCCGCGAGGGGGCTAAGGTAATGGTGTGTACGGACGCCAATATTAAGGGCGGAGAGGAAACGGTGCAAATGATAAAACAGGCGGGAGGCGAGGCGACTTTTGTTAAATGTGATGTTTCTAAAGCTGCTGATGTTGAAGCTATCGTCAATAAATGCATCAGCCGGTACGGTCGGCTGGACTATGCCTTTAACAACGCCGGCATCGGGCCGGACGGCAAGCGTGTGCCGGTCGTTAATATCGTGGACTGCCCGGAGGAAATCTGGGACCGCACCATCGATATTAATCTCAAGGGCGTCTTCCTCTGCATGAAGTACGAGCTAAGGCAGATGCTCAAGCAGAAGTACGGCGTTATCGTTAATACGTCGTCGGTGGGCGCTTATAAGCCCGTGCCCGGTTTCTGCGCCTACGACGCCAGCAAAATCGGTGTTATCGGATTGACAAAAGAAGCCGCTATCGAGGTCGCCGGCACCGGCATCCGCGTCAATACCGTCCTGCCGGGGCCTACGGACAGGACGCTTTTGTTCGACTACATGACGGGTACTAAACCCGAAGAAAAAAACAAAATGATGGGTGCTATTCCTATGAAACGGCTGGGGCACCCGGAGGACATCGCCGCGGCGGTGGTCTGGCTCTGCTCCGATGCTGCTGCTTTTATCACTGGACAAGCTCTGCCCGTCGATGGGGGCATGACCGCTATCTAATTAAGGCTTTGCCTGCGGGGGCCACAGTTCCTCGGCGATGTCGTTCAGGCCGAGTTCCAGCAGCTTTTTTCGACTCGGCTTGGTGCTTACTCTGTCCCAGTCCAGCGCCCCGAGGTTCCAGTACACCTGCTCCTTGAGGTCGGCGGTCACGCCAGCCAGAGGGCCTTCCGTCTGCGGCGGCTCCCCGATGATTCTCCCGTGCACCTTGCGTTCCAGCGGGTTATCGCCTTCGCGCAGGGTGAAAACATGCCGCATGTTGTGGATTCTCTCCCCGCATTTCAGTATCTCTTCCCGCGAGCGCTGCCAGCCGGTCACCGGAGACAGGAAGTCCGTGGCGTATTGGGCGCCGTCCACCATAGTGTTGATGTGCAGGCAGAGACCGGCGGCGTTAATCGCCAGCCAGCCGAAATTGCTGGGCCCGAACCCGGCCGTGTGCCGACCCGGCGTGGCGTCCATCTGGTACCTGGCGGACGTCGGCATACCGGCGAAACCCGGGAAATCGAACCTGGGGTCGTGCATGCCCACTTCCTGCCCGCCGATATGCACGGCGAACTCTTTCGCCCCTTTGCCGATTCTCTCGGCGGCTTTTTTCACGCCGTCCGCCAGCACCGCACCGAAGCCCTCCCGCTTCGCCAGCTTCTCGGTCATGGCTACCAAGGCGCGGTGGTCGCCCCACTTAAGCTCGATGCCGTCGGTGTCCTGCTTGGTGATGATGCCGTGCTGGTACAGTTCCATGGCAAAGGCGATAATCGTGCCGGTGGATATCGTGTCCACTCCGTAGGAGTTGCAGATATGGTTCACCATGGCGATTGACTCGGCATTGGTGTTCAGGCACATCGCCCCGAAGGAAGCCGCAGTCTCATATTCCGGACGTTTGGTGCCGGCAGGATATTTGTATTCCCCCTTACCCTCGTTCAGGGTGCCGCGGCAGACGACGGGACAGCGCCAGCACCCGTGCCGACTCGCCAGGTTGGCGTTCAATAATTCCTTGCTCAAGCCGGACGTGTCCGGCATCTCGATTACGCCCACGCCTCCCCAGTTCTTGACCGGTGTATCCCCGCTGTGCGCCGAGCTGTCGGTGTGGGAGGAAGTACCGAAAGTATGTAACCCCTCGCGCGCCGGGGTCTTATTTATAATGGCAAGGTGGTCTTTACGCAGCTTGTCCACGGCGTCGGCGTCCGCCAGCGGCACTTTACCTTCCCCTTTAACCACCACCGCCTTGAGCCTTTTGGAGCCCATTACTGCCCCCAGCCCCGAGCGACCCGCCGCCGAACCTTTTTCCGTGATGATGCAGGCGACCAGCGACTGTTTTTCGCCCGCCGGGCCGATGCTGATTACCCTGGCTGTATTTCCATGTTCGGCTTTCAGAATTTCTTCGGTCTCTATAGTTCCCTTACCCCACAGTCGTCCCGCTTCCCGCAGTTCCGCTTTGCCGTTGTCAATCAACAGGAAGACTGGTTCAGGCGCGATACCGGTAAAAAATACACCGTCGTACCCCGCAAACTTCATGTGTGGCCCGAAGTACCCCCCGCAGTTGGCGTCACCCCACCCCCCGGTCAGCGGCGATTTGCCTATCACCACGTAGCGGCAGCCAAGAGGGGTCGGCGTGCCCGTGAGCGGGCCGGTCATGATACCCAGCGTGTTCGCCGGTCCCAGCGGGTCTGCCCCGGCCTTTTGCCGACTGTACAGGATTCTCGCCCCCACCCCGTAACCCCCTATAAAATCGCGGTAAAGGCTTTCTTCCGGCGTTTCTTCTTTTATTTTCCCGGTGGAAAGGTCAACAAATAACAGCTTCCCGATGTAGCCTCCGGCCATTTCCAGCTCCTTATCTCGTTCTAAACCAAAATGGTCTTACTATTATACAATATACTGCCGATATCATTCAGGCAAACTCT
>DAOULS010000028.1:0-3187 GCA_034418415.1 Dehalococcoidales bacterium
AGATACGGTCACCTGGGGGGGATGGCGACGGGGGGTCTGGTCAATATCATTCCCAATTTGAGCGACATCAGCGGCAGGCAGCACATCTACGGACTTACCACGGAGCTTCTAAACCGACTGGACAAACGGGGCGGGACGTCTTACACCAAGAAGAAAGACCGCGGCTCCGCCGAGAAAAAGGCAGTGGACTACTACCTCGACGCTAACTTAGGGTGGTTCTACGTGCGTAAAGACCACAATACCGGCGTGCAGAGGGTGCTTTATTCGGCAGTGGTCGACCCCGAGATACTGAAGGACGAGCTTAACGACATGGTGCTGGGGTCGGGTTCGGAACTGCTGCTGCACTCCTGGGGCACACAGGTAATCATGGCAAACAACGCCGTCAGGGGGGTCTTCTTCGAGAGCAAGAGCGGACGGCAGGCAATCCTGGGCAAAGTGATTATCGACGCCACAGGGGACGGGGACATGTTCGTGGCGGCGGGGGCGGAGTTCGACAACGAGTGTGACAACAAGCGCCGGACCGCCTGGCTGGCTTTGGTCTGGTGGCTGACCAACGTCAACCTCAAGAAATACGACCGCTTTAAAACATCGCAGCCGGAAAAATACAAGGAGCTGATGGAGGAGCTGGGCAAGATGGGCGGGTATCCCTATTTCTTCAAAGGCATCCTGAAAAGACAGCCGAATACAGTCTGGTACCACTGCATGCAGCCGCAGCCCCGGCGCACCGACGCCATGGACGTGGAGCAGCTGACGAAGATAGACATCCAGGCTAGGAAGAAGGCGCTGCTTACCTACGACTTTATGAAAAAATACGTGCCGGGCTTCGAGAGGAGCTTTATCATGCTGACCGCTCCGCAGCTGGGCACACAAGGGGGGAGGAGGATTAAAGGGGAGTACACGCTGACCGAGAAAGACATGGAGACGGACGAGGTCTTCGAGGATACGGTTGCGGTGCTGGCCAATAACGACTACGGCGAGATTTCCGCCAAACACCCCACCCTCTGCGTCCCCTACCGCTGCCTGGTGCCGGAACGAGTGGACGGGCTACTGGTAGCGGGGCGGGCATTCTCATCAGCGGATACGATTAATGAAACCTTCAACATCATCCCGCACTGCATCGCCTACGGGCAGGCGGCCGGCACCGCGGCGGCAATGGCAGTGAAGGCGGGAATGGAACCAAGAAAAGTGGATTATAAAAAGCTAAAGGACAACTTGCGTCAGCAGGGCGTAAACATACCGGAGGTTACGGGGAAGAAAACCGGGGCGGTAACCAGAAGCAAACCGAAGGACTTTTACTACCAGAAATACCGTGGTCCGGAGAGATAAAAGGGACTAATCAACTGAAAGCATCTTGTGGAATTTAGCCATCCAGAACGTGGATTCCACTTCCAGATCTCTTTTTTTGTTTTCCTCCAATCCCATATGAACTCCAATAACCCAGTACCCGTTTGTTTTTTCCTCAAGATAATCGGCAGGAAATATATACGTACCTTTTTCAGTTCGGTAGCTTTCCAGGTGATTCATGTTTTCTTTAAACCATAGATGCTGCATGGCGGCTTTAAAGTTGATTAACAGGCTAATCATATGAACAACCGATTTGTTCATATATTTTTGATCAGGAATTCCGGGATACCGGGGCAAGTGTACACTCCAACCCAGACTCCAGGTACGGCCAGCACCATCGTCCATTACTCCATACCCCAACGGGAGCTTTTGATATTCTTCATGTAAAATATAATCGATTATGTTATCCGCTTTAGCACGGTCTTCTTTCGTCCCGTATTCCGGCAGGTACGCCGCCCAGCCCATAATGTCATAAATAAGCGGCAGGTAACAGTCTCCGCCCGGGGTCAATTCAAGTTTTATACAACGATGTTTGCGCATGTATTTATTGGGAATATAGATATTATAATCGCCTTTCCGGGTGAACTCATAGACCATGTTAAGTCGCATCTTTAAAGCGTGCTCAACACCCGGTTCGTCAATGTAGCCAGCGTACGCGAGGAAATCCGCCAGCATTCCTATATTGTATTTCATAAATACATTTTTAACAGGGCGTTCCGCATTCTCCGCCAGCCACTTCCGGTACGGCAGCGTTCGCCGGTCCAGTTCAGGCATGCCTTTTTTCAAGCCGAAATCAGCCAGTTTCATTAAAGCATTTTCCAGTCGCGTCGGTTGACCGCCGTGGAGCTCCATTATCCCGGATTGCAGTACATGGGGTGTTATATCAACAGGTTCTTTGAGTAAAAGGACTGGCGGAACGATACATTTCAGCCATTTCTGCACCAGAGGGCTCTGCAGCATTTCATCTCTTAAATGTGGTATGTCCAGCTTTTTATCAGGCGCCATTAATTCGGTAGCCGTGCGGTAGCGGATGACCGGGCCGCCTTGTTCAAAGAGCCATTCAGCCAACTGGTTTTGATTCATTATCGGGTAACCTCCGTTTAAATGACTAGATTATACCATAAAGCTACCAAATTATATTTAACAAAAAATGTCCAATATCAATTGCGGTCATAAAAAAGCCCGGCGGTAAATTCCTACCGGGCTTTCTCGAGAACAAATATGCTGATTATGCTGCCGTCGCTTTTAGCGCCTTCTTCACCTGCTCATAGCCGAGGTCAAAGGCTTTGATATTAATCTCACCGACTTTAGCCTTAAAACGCGCCAGGATAGCCTCTTTAGCCGTCTCGTCCTTAATGGGCATCAGGCCGGTGCCGAACAGAGCCCCCAGCATCACCACGTTGGCCGCCTGCAGGCTCCCGGCTTCCTTAGCCAGTCCGCTGGCGTCCAGCGTAATTATACGGTCGGTGACCTTGCGCAGCTTTTTGACTATCTGTTCCTGCGCGGGATAGCCGCTCTTGCCGAGGAATACGGTGTAAGGCATGACAGTGGTGGTATTGAGAACGACCACGCTGTTTTTCGCTAAATATTGTATGTTCCTCAAAGCCTCCGATGGTTCAACAGCAATAAGCACGTCGCACTTGCCGTCGGGGGTCATGGGGGCGATAACGTCGCCGCCCAGTCTCAAGTTACTGAAAACAGAGCCGCCCCGCTGCGCCATCCCCAGCACCTCCGAGCCCTTGACCCTCACATTGCCCCTGACCGCCGCGCTGCCCAGCAGTTCCGAGACGAGAACGACACCCTGTCCACCGACCCCGCAAATGATGATATTGATTTCTTTCTT
>DAOULS010000029.1:0-43068 GCA_034418415.1 Dehalococcoidales bacterium
AATCTTTACTGTAAATAGCTCTAAGGCAGGTGGCTGCTATCAACTCCGTAGCAAAAGAAACAAAGGCCCGCTTCCGCTGGACTTACGTCGTCGTGCCGGTGGCGCTGTTCCTGCTTTCCCTGATTCTGGCGGCCAGCTTTTATCCCTTTTTATCGAATGAAATAGGCTACCACTTCCAGAACGATATCCCGGACAGGACGATGTCCCGCGGCGCCTTCATCGGCTGGATGGTCGTCCCGCAGGTTTTCTTCGCCATCCTCGCCATCGTGGTCGTCAGGATGGTGATGCTTACCTCACGCTTCCTGCCGCAGCGCAACTCGCCGCTGTCCAATATCCTGCCGTTGATGGGCAATATCATCGCCCTACCCCAGGTCGTCCTCATTTTTGCCATGATAAGCTTTTTCCTTTACAATGCTTATCAAATCAGGTTGGTTTCCATATGGATATTTACGCTTATCGTCATGGTGGCGGGTCTTATCGTTTTAGGCGTGTTCTTTATTCGCGCCATCCGGCAGTCCCGCCGTCTTAGAGCTGAAATTCGCCAGGAGTGATGCTGATGCCAGAAAAGAAACCGGGTAAACTGACCATGGAAAAGCTAGTCTCGCTCTGCCAGCGCCGCGGCTTTATCTTCCCCAGCAGCGATATCTACGGCGGCCTTTCCGGCTGCTGGGACTACGGTCCCGTGGGTGTCGAGCTCAAGCGGAACGTCAAGGAAGCCTGGTGGCGCACGATTGTCCAGGAGCGCGACGATATGGTGGGCATGGATACCAGCATCCTCATGAACTCTAAGGTCTGGGAAGCCAGCGGCCACGTGACCAACTTTAAAGACCCCCTGGTGGAGTGCAAGGAATGCCACTTGAGGTGGAAAGCCGACGACCTTAAGGAGAACAAGTGCCCCTCCTGCGGCGGCGCCCTCACCGAGGAGCGCATGTTCAATACCATGTTCAAGACCTTCATCGGCCCGGTGGAAGAAGACGCCGCTATCGTTTACCTACGTCCGGAGACGGCGCAGGGTATGTTCGTCAACTTCCAGAACGTCGTCAGCACCAGCCGCAAGCGTATTCCCTTCGGCATCGCCCAGCAGGGCCGCTCCTTCCGCAATGAAATCACCACCGGTAACTTTATCTTCCGCAGTCGCGAGTTCGAAATCATGGAGTTCGAGTACTTCGTCAAGCCGGGCACGGACGCCAAGTGGTTCGATTACTGGGTGGAGGAGCGCCTGAACTGGTATCTTAATCTCGGCATCAAGAAGGAGAACCTCAAGCCACACGAGCATCCCAAAGATAAGCTGGCACATTACGCCCGCTCCTGCACCGATATCACCTACCATTTCGTCCACGGCTGGTCGGAGCTTGAGGGCATCGCCAACCGGACGGATTTCGACCTCAAGCAGCACGCCGCCGCCAGCGGGAAGTCCATGGAGTATTTCGACGACGAGACCAAGGAGCACTATGTCCCCTATATCGTCGAGCCTTCGCTGGGCGTCGACCGCGCCATACTGGCTTTCCTCTGCGATGCCTATGAAGAAGAGCCGGACAAGGACGAGATACGCGTGGTCCTGCATTTCCACCCCGACCTCGCCCCGATTAAGGTCGCTGTGTTGCCTTTGAGTCGCAAGGAAAACCTGGCTGCCTTCTCTAAAGACGTTTACAAGACCCTGCGTCCCTGCTTCACCACCCAGTATGACGACACGCAGAGCATCGGGCGGCGCTACCGCCGCCAGGACGAGCTGGGCACGCCCTACTGTGTCACCATCGACTTCCAGTCGCTGGAGGACAACATGGCGACGATTAGAGAGCGCGACAGCATGAACCAGATACGCGTGCCCGTCGCCGCGCTCAAGGACACCCTCCTCGCCAAGCTCGCCGGCGAAGACCTCTTCGTCCTGCCGGAAGGCGGCAAGATATGGAAGGAATAGAAGAGGCATCTTTGAAGGGAAACGACTCGAAGCCATTTAGCTTCATTTAGTCGTTTTCAATGTTATGTCAATTTAGCTTCAAAATGGAGGTTTTTTGATTTTTATTTTTTATTAAATTTTGGTTAAATGATTGATTTTTCAAAAATAAAAGGCATACCCGACTATTTCTCGTTGGAGAGATATAATATCAAATCGGATGATGTGTGCCGGCTGTTCCTACGCTGCGAGCCGCAGGATATACAGGAGGAAGTCGTCATTACGCCTGAATGGCTAGCAGATATCTGGGAACATACGGCAGAGACTATTACAACCGTTTATGAAAACCACGTTTATACACTCTCATACCAAGGTAAAAAAATCACTTTTATACGCTCGGGGATGGGAGCATCACAGACCGGAGACGTGGTACTTACTTTAAGCAGTACGCCCTGCCGCCATATAATTTTCACCGGCTCGTTCGGGGGGCTGACGAAAAAGTTGAAAATCGGGGATTTTCTGACTATCACGGAATCGATTGGCGGTGACGGGTATTCCAGCTACATGGAGAGGGGGGAGTTATCCCAGAAAAAGTTCCTGAAACCGGCCAAACCACACTACGAACTTAATAAAATATTAAAAGAACACGCCGTTAAAGGAATAACCAAAGAAAAAGGCATTATCCTGCACGAAGGCAGGATTTTCTCTTCAGACACAATTTTAGGTCAATTTCAGCACCTGGACATGATAACCAGCAAGCTCGGCTGCGCCGGGATAGAGATGGAAACATCCGCAGTTTTTAACGCCTCCAGTTTAGTGGGAATCCCAGCTACCGCCCTGCTACTCGCATCAGACGTTATCGCCATCGGTAAATCGCTTTTTACCGGCCGCACCGAGACGGAAAAGGGGAAATACCAGCAAATAAAGCGTACTGTTCTTAGTAAAATAATCTTAGAAACACTAAGCGATAAGCGACTGGCTAAAATATGAAAATAGACTTTTCCCTTATAAAAACCGTCTCCGCCGATGCATCCCACTACGAATTTATCTACCGCCTGAAAAAAGAGGTCTATCTGGACTATATAACGCGCATCTGGGGCTGGGACGAAGAAGAACAAAGGCAGTTTTACGCTCAAGAATGGCAAAAGCTCAAGCCCAGCGTCATCCTGTATGATAACAAGCGTATCGGTACGATCTGCGTCTGGAACGATGATGAGAGCCTCCATATCGAGCGGTTTTATATCCAGCCGGAATACCAGAACAAAGGTATCGGGTCGCACCTGGTAAAGACCATTCTGGACAAGGCGGATAAAGAAGGACTGATGGCGAAATTGCATGTCCTTAAAATCAATCCCGCCGTATCCCTGTACAAACGGCTCGGTTACGAAGTCACCGGCGAGGACGAAATAATGTACCAGATGGAACGGAAATCCCAATCCGACCGCAAAAATCCACGGAAATATCAAGCCGTTATCTTCGACCTCTTCGGGACGCTGGTGGAAAACTTTACCATTCCCGAATACCACAAAGTCCTCGCGAATATGGCAGCAATACTGAAAGTCACGCGTGATGATTTCAGCAAGCTCTGGCGCGAGACCTTCCCGGAACGCGTCAACGGCGGCCACGCCACCCATCAGGAAAGCATCGCTTACATCTGCCGCAAGCTGAATGCGCCGGTGACGGAGGAGCAGATTGAGCAGGCTGCCGCCCTGCGCCTGGAATATACGGTTAAGTCACTAAAGCCGCGGGCTGATGCTGTTCCGGTAATCAAGCAACTGAAGTCCCTGAACTACAAAGTCGGCCTGATAAGCGACTGCTCGCCGGAGACGCCGACCGCCTGGCCGATGAGTCCCTTCGCCGGAATGTTCGACGTTACCGTATTTTCCTGCGTTGCCGGTGTTAAGAAACCCAATCCCCGCATATATGGGATAGCGACGGATAAACTCGGCGTTGCACCGGGCGACTGTCTTTATATCGGCGACGGCTCCAGCAATGAGCTTACCGGCGCCCTGAAGGTCGGTATGCACCCCGTCCTTATCCGCGACCCCGATGAATCGGTTGATGCCCATTACATTGAACGTGAAGAAAACTGGCAGGGACCGGTCATCAATAAGCTAAAAGAAGTCCTGAATCTGGTAAAATAGGACGATTAACAAGATGGGCAAGACCATAAACATCGGCATCATCGGCGATTATGATGCTAAAAAGCCCTCGCACGCGGCTACCAATAACGCCATCGACCACGCCGCCGGATATCTGGCTATAAAAACGAGCGTGACATGGCTGCCGACCCCCTCGTTTCTTTCCAAAATCGGGCAGAATAAACTTGAGGAATTCGATGCCCTCTGGGGTTCACCTGGCAGTCCTTATCAAAGCATGGAAGGCGCTATTGTAGCCATCCGGCTGGCCCGGGAAAGCAAGCGACCTTTCATCGGCACTTGAGGGGGCTTTCAGCACGCTCTGTTAGAGTACGCGAGAAACGTAGCCGGGATAAAAGAAGCTGGCCACGCCGAATTTGACAAGGATAATCCTTACCCTTTATTGGTTCTGGTTTCATGCCCTGTTGATAACCGCCCGGATAATGCCCCCAGACTATGGGGGAAACTTAAAATCAAGCTATTTCCTGGCTCGCTGGCTTATAGTATTTACCGTAAAAACGAATCGGATGAGCCTTTTAACTGTAATTATGAGTTGAATCCCGTTTTCCGGGGAAAGCTGGAGGAAGCCGGGCTCAAGGTCAGCGGTGAGACAACGGACGGCGGCGCCAGAATCATCGAACTGCCCGAACACCCTTTCTTTATAGTTACCGGTTTCCAACCCCAGCTGTCTTCGGAACTAAATAAACCCCACCCGCTGATTGTGGCCTTCCTGCAAGCTGCGGTACAATACAAGCAGAAATGAAAATCATTCACTTTGCCGATTTACATCTGGGCGTCGAGACCTACGGGCATATCGACCCCGCCACCGGTCTGTCCTCCCGTCTTAACGACTTCCTGGCTGTCCTCGATGAGCTGGTCGATTATGCGCTTGAGAACAAGGTCGACCTCGTGATTTTCTGCGGCGACGCCTACAAGTCCCGCGAGCCTACCCAGACCCAGCAGCGGGAGTTCGCCCGCCGTATCAACCGCCTGGCCACCGCCGGCATTCCCGTCTTCCTCCTCACCGGCAACCACGACCTCCCCAACGCCATCGGGCGCGCCACCGCCACCGAGATTTTCGACACCCTGGCGGTGCCAAACGTCTATGTTGCTAGAAAACCAGAAACTTATAAAATAGTGACAGCTAGCGGTATTATCCAGATTGTTGCCATCCCTTGGTTAAAATTCAGTTCGTTGATAGCCAGAGAGGACTTAAAAAACCTCAATGCAGAACAACTTGTTAAGAAAATGCAAGAAGTTATTACGACAATTATCAGAAATCGAGCCGATGGGCTTGACTCTTCTCTGCCTGCCATCTTAGCCGCTCATTTTTCTCTTCCTGAAGCCAAAGCCGGCTCAGAAAGTATGATGTCCGTCGGTCGAGAGCCCATTATATTAAGAAGTGATGTTGCTTTACCTAACTTCGACTATGTTGCTCTGGGTCATATCCACAAACAGCAAGTACTTTATGATAATCCACCAGTCGTTTACCCAGGGAGTCTTGAGCGTATTGATTTTAGCGAGGAAAAAGACACCAAGGGATTTGTTGTAGTGGAAATCCATACAGACAAAAACGGTAAAAGAAAAACCACTTATAAGTTACAGCCCGTTAATGCCAGCAACTTTGTAACCATAAAGGTAAATCTCAAAGAGGATGAGGTTAACCCAACAGCTACCGTGCTAAGTACTATCAACGCTCAACAGGAAGAAATAAAGAACACCTTTATTCACTTGAATATCAGTCTACCCTCATCATTAGAAAGACAAATCCACATTAATGAAATTAATAAAGCACTAAAAGATGCAAAATCATTCACTATTGCTTGGAATGTTAAACGTGAGATTCGTAGTCGTCTTGGACCAAAATCTCCTGAAGAAATAACACCACTTGAAGCACTTCAAGCTTACCTGGAAGCGCAGCAGGTGTCGCCGGAACGTCAGAAGGTGCTACTGGAATACGGGGAGAAGCTGATTGAAGGGAAAGAGTCCTAGTCCTTGGCGTCCCAGATAAAGAATGAAGTCACCACCGAAATCGCCGTTACGGCTATCGCGGAAAAGGTGAACATCGTATCGAAGGTGAATTTCTCGATAGCCCATCCCATTACGGGCGCAAAAATAGCCCCGGTGTACTGCATCGTGAAATAATAGACCCCGTATATCGTCGAGCGGTGCTTGGATGGCGTCTGGCTCATGATAAAGACCTCGGTTACCGGCATGCGCACGGCCATTATCAGTCCCATGACGAATAACACCAGGTAAAACCCGAAACCCAGCGTGGCTGCCTTCAGGCCGAATATAATCAGGCCGCTAAAAATACCGGTGGCGATGATAATTCTCACCGTTCCGATGCGGTCGGATATCCACCCGCCGACTACCGTGCCCCCGATAATACCCGGGACAAACATGATGGACATTAACATTGCCGCTTCCGAATCGGAGGTCCCTAATACGTCCGTCATATAGAGAGCGAGGAAGGCGTTAACCGACATTCCCGCGCCGCCGCCGAGTACCATCTGTACCAGGTAGGCTATCAGCCGACGCTTATACCCCGGCTGCGGCGGTTTTTCCGCGGCGGCGCGCTGCCTAGCTGTTTCCACATGCCCCCTGCCGCCCCGCCGCGTCAGGTAAATATAAAATATCAGTCCGAAAATCGCCGTGGGAATCGCCAGTATGATGAAAGGCCCGTGCCAGCCCCAGTCCGGCCAGAGGGCCATGATACCCCCGGCGATAAGCGGCGCGACGAAAAAGCTCGAGTTCCCGCCCAGAAGATGCAGGCCCAGCGCCCGACCGCGCATCTTGGGCTCTACCGATGAAAGAATCATGGGTGTAGAGGCTGGGTGATACCCGCCGGTCATTAGTCCCATGATAACCATGAAAACAAGCAGCATAATATAGGTAGTGGAAATACCAACTAAAATACCGCCTATGGCTACGCCTATAGTACCGATAGCTAATAAAATCACGGGGTTAATGCGGTCGGCCAGCCAGCCGGAGGGTAATTGCGCTGCCCCGCCGGATAAAGCAAATGACGTTGTTACTATGGAAGACTGGGGGTAATTAAGACCGAACTCGGTACGTATCGAGGGCAACAGAGGGCCGGGCAGCGCCGTTAAAAGATGATGGCCGAAATGCGCCATGATGAACCACGGCAGTGAGGTCCACATGAAGGAGCGCTGTTTACGTTCCGGTTGTGTAATTAGAGTGTCCTTTCAAGTCCGCCGGCTATACTGAACCGGCGTTAAAAATTTATGATAATTGGAACAAAACGGTATATCGGGACATGACGGAATACCGTTTCAATAATTATATAGTCCCCTTGAGCAAAATACAAATATTATTATATACTATTGACAAAAGAATAATGATATGTTACGATATATCGTAATAAAACTGGAGGGGGTGTATTATGTTTCACCGGCCGTTTTTCCCTTTCGAACGCCATTCCCGCCTCTTTGAAAAAGGCGACCTTAAATACGTGATTCTCAATCTTCTCAAGGAAAAGCCCAGTCACGGCTATGAAATTATCCGCGCCCTGGAAGAGCATTTCCACGGCTTTTACACCCCCAGCGCCGGCAGCGTTTACCCCACCCTGCAGATGCTTAACGACATGGGTTACGTCAGTTCCTCGGAACAGGACGGCAAAAAGACCTATACCATCACCGAAGAAGGTAAAAAATTCCTCGAAGAACAGCAGGACGTCATCGATAAAATCAAGGAGCAGATGAAAGAGTGGTGGCAACCCCGCAATGTCGATGACTTCCATGACACTATTCACAACTTAAAGAAAATCGGCGGCATGCTGGGACGGCGGACGCACCGCTTGGATCCAGAGAAATGGACTAAAATCAAGGAGGTCGTCTCCCGCGCCTGCCGCGATATTGAAGATATCCTGGAAAAATAACTGTAGCCAGCGATAGCATTTAAACCTGCCACCCGCGGTTTACGAAACCGCTGGCTGATAACCCCATCATTGCACTTCTTAATCAATTTGGCACCCTCGGCCAAACAGTTCAAGCTCTAAAGCAAATCCCCAACTCTAACGGACACAGAACCGATAAGCTGGAGTATTACCCACTCATATAGTGTATAATACAACGATACGCTTGAAACAGATGAGCCTTATAGAATACATCGTACCGTATGAAAGACCACTATATGAAAAGTATTACATCGGTCTATAAGCGCTTTTCTAAACACATTACGATATACCGACTCATTGTTGGTATCGGATTCATCGTCGCAATGGTACTGATGTTAGTCCCCCCGCTCCATATGCCCGAGACGGATGACTGGGCTTATTACTACGGCGTCAAGAATTTCTCTGAAGGTCAGCTTACGATAGATAATGCGACCCTGTATCGGGAAGCCCTAGAAACGCAACAACAGGGTAGTGTGCTGGTTCAATATCTGCCTGTCGACTATAACAGATGGGCTCTGGAAAAATCGCCGGGCTGTGTCTTTTATCTGGTGCCTTTTTATAAGATGGGTATTCCGCGGTGGAGTAATGTGCTGCTGGCACTGGGCATGGTGGTCGTGACTTTTATCCTGCTCAAACGCCTGCGAGACGAAAAAACGGCGATGATAGGGTCTCTGCTGATGCTTTTTACGCCAATCAGCATGGTAATGTGTAACCGCATTTACATGGACGCTTATTCCTCCCTGGCTTTCCTGGTGATGGGAGGAGGCCTTTATATCTATTATCATCTGGAAAGAAAGAATCTAAGCTCGCTAAAGGGTGGCATATTACTCTTCCTGGCTTTCTTTTTCATCGGCTGGTCGGTGGTGGCGCGTTATACCAACCTGCCGATAGCCGTAATATTGTTTTTACATCTGGTTATCATCAGGTTCATGGACTGGCGCCAGGGAAAAAATACCGGCATCAAACAGGAGATACTCCCGCTTATTCTGGGAATCGGTATACCGATGGTAGTACTATTTCTCTATAACCATTTCGTTTTCGGCTCTCCTCTAACAACCGGCTATTCCATTTCACCTTACCCCATTAAGTACGCCTTCCAGTATTGGGGGCAGGTGGATATAACGGGTGAGTCCATTCCGGTTGAGATATTCCGTTACAATCTGGAGGGTGCCGTGCGGAACTTATGGACCGGCTTTCCGCTGCTGATAATCGGCATACCTGGATTCTTTGTCATATTATATCTGAAATTCTTTAAGCGACGCCGCCCGGAAGGAAAATGGTCCAGCCTCCATCCCGAATTGCCCTGGAACATTCTCTGGGTCATGATTTGCTGGTTTGTTGCCGTTCTACTTATGAATCTGGCTTATGAATGGCTAACGGGACTTAGGGAAGGCTGGGGATTCGTTCTCTATAACCGCTTCTACCTTCCCTGGCTGTTACCCGTGGTCATTGTTTGCGCCTTGATAATGGCTAGATTCCCTTATAAGCTGCTAATACCGGTATTGGTGATAATTTTAGGTTTCGGAGCCATGCTTTATATTCAATGGGCATGGGACCTCCATGTCCTGCCTGACTGGATGACGAGTATAAATTATGCTCACTACGTTTACCCGACCTGGTGGAGTAAATTTTATTACGGTCCTTAAATAAAAAAGTTGAAATGGGTTGGCCTCACGTCAACTTTTATAAGCTGGAATCAGCCCCTTTTTCCCTAAAAAGTATTTCGTCAACTGCCCCCTGTTGACAAATTTTTCTCGGTGGATTATTATTCAATAAATATTGTATTGATACTTGACTATCATATTGATTTTTAATATTATATTGACAATTATGGTTAATAGTAATTATCAAATTAACGCACTAACAGATGTCCAGATATGCGGTAAATTATACTGCGCTGGATTCGCTATTAACAAATTGCGTGAAATGGAGTTAGCGAATTTCGGGCTAACCGCAGAGCAGGCATCAATTCTGCATATTGTTTTTGAACATGGCGGTGCAACGACCATAAAGGAAATTATATATGAAACAATGCGCCAGCCAAATTCGGTGTATATTCTGCTGAACAAGATGGCTAAAATGGGACTTATCCACAACAGAAGAGGCAGTAAAAGCAGGAGTACTTTAATCTCGATAACCGAACACGGGAAGAGCTTGCTTGAAAAGATAACCCACATTTCTTTGGAAGAGATATTCTCGGTGATTCGAGAGAAAGACAAAATAACCTTAATGGATTTACTAAACAGGCTTTTAACCCGGTCGCGCTATTTATTAGGTGTCGGTTACGTGGCTCCCATCGCGAAACTCCTCAACAGTGATGTGCCGGAAAAATTAAAACCAAAAAATGATAGACGTCCTTCGGTTAGTACACTTTGGTCAACACTAACTAACACGAAATTCGCCATTTCCCGATTACGTGAACTGGAACTGGCCAAATTTGGGCTGACCATGGAGCAGTCTTCGATTCTGCATATTATTGTCGACCATGGCGGTACAGTTACTATCAAGGAAATTATAGATGAGACGATGCATCAGCCGAACTCGGTATATATTCTCCTGAACAGGATTAAAAAAATGGGACTTATCCGTAAAACCGGGCAAAAAGAAAGCAGAAGCAACTTAATCTCATTAACCGAAGATGGTAAAAATCTTCTTAAAAAGCTTACCAATATTACTTTCAAGGAGACAATCTCACGATTAAAAGCGGCGGAAAAAGCTAAATTAGTAGACATGCTGTATAAAATTATAGATAAATCGGGGGAGTTGCTCGGTATAAATTTCATGCCACCCATTATGCAATACCTGGAGGAAGCCAACAAGAATGCACCATTGAAGGTGTAAAAAACATGTAAGACGTGGATAAACCGATGAATTTGACAATCTATTATTTTGGTGTGTTAAATTGTGTATTCAAAATATCTGCAAGCGATGAGGGCTATGCAAAACGTAAAAATTCTCATTAAAACTGATGAGTTGCTTAATGGCCCTCAAGCCGCCAAGGAACTCGAATGTCACTTTACGGCCGTCCCCCGGCTGATTAAAAAAAGTAATGTATTTTCACCCCCTATCCATGGCATAAATTGCCTGCATGTTAACGACGTCCAGGCTTTAAATTTAGAGATTAATGAAGGCCAGTGAAATCACTGACCTTCTTTTTTTATAGGTTCAGACAACACTAAAAATTAAGGAGGAAAACTATGAAATGGTTACTCGCACTTGCCATTGCCGTAATATTGCTGATGGCGATGGCACCCATGGCTCTGGCAGCTGATGCCGGCGTAACCGTCTATGTCAGTGTCAGTGTTGACGGCCAACTATTGGTCGCCGCACAGCCTATTACTGTCACTGACACGACCGTCGACGGCGCCATCAAGGCCGCCCACGAGGAGTTCTATTCCGGTGGCATAAGCGGCTATACAGCCAGTATTGACCCTACTTTCAATATGTACCTCATTACCCAGTGCTGGGGCATTACCGCCACCCCCTACGTCATTGTTAACAGCACTCCCCTCGGCGCCGACCAGACCAAACCCATGACCGTCGATGCCTACACGCTCGTTGACAACGACAATATCATCATCTGCACGGGAAGCGACATGATGAATAACCCCGTCCAGCCGGTAGCGCTGACGTCGACTCTTTCCGACGGTTCGGCGACCGTGACGGCTACCCTCTGGACACTCGACTTCATGACCTTCATGTATTCTTCCGCCCCTCTTGCCGGTGCGAACGTCATCGACCCAACAACGAGTGCGTCTCTCGGTACTACAGATGCCGACGGTAAAATCACCGTCACCGTGCCGGAAAGCGGCATCGTCGCCATTGAAGGTCTGGCAGCCATCAACGTGAATGCTGTTCCTTCGGCTGCCCCTGCCGCTCCCACATCTGCCGCGCCTGCCGGCTCCGGCGTAACTGTCTATGTCAGTGTCAGTGTTGACGGCCAACTATTGGTCGCCGCACAGCCCATCACTCTCACTGATACGACCGTCGACGGCGCCATCAAGGCCGCCCACGAGGAGTTCTACTCCGGTGGCATAAGCGGCTATACAGCCAGTATTGACCCTACTTTCAATATGTACCTCATTACCCAGTGCTGGGGTATTACCGCCACTCCGTATGTCATTGTTAACAGCACTCCCCTCGGCGCCGACCAGACCAAACCCATGACCGTCGACGCCTACACACTCGTTGACAACGACAATATCATCATCTGCACGGGAAGCGACATGATGAATAACCCCGTCCAGCCGGTAGCGCTGACGTCGACTCTTTCCGACGGTTCAGCGACCGTGACGGCTACCCTCTGGACACTCGACTTCACGACCTTCATGTATTCTTCCGCCCCTCTTGCCGGTGCGAACGTCATCGACCCGACAACGAGTGCGTCCCTCGGTACTACAGATGCCGACGGTAAAATCACCGTTGCCGTGCCGGAAAGCGGCGTTGTCGCCATCGAAGGTCTGGCAGCCATCAACGTGAATGCTGTTCCTTCGGCTGCCCCTGCCGCTCCTACCTCTGGCGCGCCTACAGCTGCCGCACCAGCAGCTACTGATGACTACCCCTTTATATACGAATATTCTATTATCTTAATCGTTGTCGGAGCTGTCATATTGATACCTATTGCTTTCGTCGTTATCGGTAAGATGGTGAGACAGTCACGTCAAGACAAGATAATCCCGTCCACTCCCATATCTACTCTTACCGCTCCCGCATCTGCCCTTGGCGGTCCCGCACCCGCCCCTGCCGCTCGCGCACCTACCTCTTCCAAGCCCATAACTGTTAATGTCAGTGTCAGCGTTGACGGCAAACTGTTAGTTGCCGCAAAGCCCGTTACTGTCACTGACCCGACTGTCCAGGGCGTAATTAGGGCAGCCCACAAGGAGTACTACTCCGGCGGTGAAGGTGGCTATTCAGCCGGTATTGACCCGGCTTTCAATATGTACCTCGTTACCCGGTGCTGGGGCGTAAAAGCTACTCCTTTTGTCGTTGTTAACGGCGCTCCCCTCGGTGCCAGCCCGTTGTCTCCTGCCACCGTCGATATCGCTCCGGTCGCTGCCAATGACAACATCATCATTTGCACGTCCAGCGACCCGATGGGTAGACCAGCGCAGCCGGTATCTCTGGCGGCAACCGTTTCCGGCCATTCTGCGACAATAACAGCGACAGCCTGGACACTCAACTTGTCGACATTTACGTATTCTTCTACCCTTCTTGCTAACGCGAATGTTATCGACCCGGCCACAGGCGCGTCCCTTGGTATGACAGATGCCAACGGCCAAATCACCGTACCCGTCCCTGATAGCGGCGTTGTCGCCATTGAAGGTCTGTCAGCCATCGCGGTGGCACCCGGGAAAGGGAAATAGATGGAGAATCACGTTTAGATGTAAAGTACGAGTTATGCTGACATCTGATAATTAATATAAAAGGAGATAACGATGAGGAATTTAGGGAGAACACTAAAACAATTATGGATGCTGGCTTATCCATACTGGACCAGGTCTCCAGACCGTTGGAAGGCCTACCTGCTGCTCGTTGCTTCCCTGGGACTAATAGCTCTCCTGGTCGTGACCCAGGTTCGTTATAATCAATGGTTTGCGGACTGGACCAATGCCTACGTGGGAAGCAATTACGGGTTATGGCAACAGCAATTGGTTCTGTTCTTCATTATCGCCGCGCTTTTGGTCTTTGGGGGAACCTTTAATATTTACGTCCAGGGATGGCTGATGGTCAGCTGGAGAAAATGGATGACATCCCAGTACCTCGGCAACTGGATGGAAAATCATGGTCACTACAGGATGCGGCTTACCGGTAGTCCGACCGATAACCCCGACCAGCGTATTCAAGAAGACATCAATGGCTTTATCTCAAGCGCAATGATGTATACGCTAACGCTAGTCCAGAACATAGCCATGATGAGTACCTTCATGGTCATCCTCTGGAATTTGTCCAATACAATTCCCATGATAATCGGCGATGTAGACCTGTCTTTCCCGGGTTATTTCATCGTCATCGCACTTCTATGGGCAGTTATATCAACCACGACCGTACATAATTTCGGTAAACAACTGGTCAAACTCCAGTATAACCAGCAGATGTTTGAAGCTGACTTTCGTTTCTCCATGGTCCGCGTCAGAGAGTACAGCGAGCAAATCTCACTGCTGAAAGGTGAAGGTGTAGAACACACCAACGTAATGGGGAGATTCACCAACGTTATCGCCAACACGTTCAGGCTCATGGGGAGAAACATGAAGCTGGGGATGTGGAATATGGGCCTTTCAATGTTTATGGGTGTAATCATATCGTTGCTCTTAGGGCCTGCCTACTTTGCGGGGCAGATTCCCGGCGGTTACGGCGCCATCATGCAGATATCGATGGCCTTCGCAACTGTTGAAGGTACATTCACGTTCTTCCAGACATCGTACGCCGGTTTGGCGGCATGGAAAGCTACCTCCAACCGTCTTTCCGACTTCCTTGAAAATGCCAGAAAAAGCGAGGAAATCTGGGCGAGTTCCCAAATCAGTGTCAAAGAACATAAAGAAGATGACATCGAGATTAAAGACCTGGATGTGAACCTGCCAACCGGTAAATTGCAGATTTCAGCCAAAGACATTGTCATTAAGCACGGCGACAAGGTGCTCATAAAAGGTAAAACCGGCGCCGGCAAAACGACTTTGTTCAGGGTGCTTTCAGGCCTCTGGCCGTTTGGTAAAGGCTCCGTCTCTATACCGGAAGGTAAAACAGTCTTGGTGCTGCCGCAGCAACCGTACTTCCCGTTCGGTACGCTGGCAGGTGCCATCACTTATCCCGACCCGGCGGATAAATTCAGCCGTGACGACATTGAACAAGCGCTACGCGATACTGGTATGGAAAAGTTCATAGCCAGACTTGATGATGTCGGTTTCTGGAACCAGCAGCTTTCCGGCGGCGAGCAGCAAAGAGTCAGTCTGGCGAGAGCTATGCTGCACAAGCCGGATTACCTGTTCTTTGATGAAGCTACGGCATCAGTAGATGAACCTTCTGAAGAAGACCTCTATAAGATGCTACTAGAAAGGATGAAGGATTCGACAATCATATCTATCGGCCACCGTTCATCACTGGAGAAATTCCATGAAAGGAAGCTTGTCGCTGAACCAAAGAACGGAAACTACGAGTTTGTCGAGGAAAAGATAGCTAAAGAATAATAGTTCCCAGGTAAGAAAGGTATCTGAAAGGAGACTACTAAAAATATAGGTTTAAAAAAGCGACCTTAATCGTGTTATCGACTCACCGCCCCTGTAAGTGACTTTTGTACGCACTCCTACACTTACAGGGGCGGTCATGTATCGGCAGCAATCACCGATGACCGGTACGACACCGTTTATTATAAAGCTGGAGCCAGCGATAGGATTCGAACCTACGACCCGCGGTTTACGAAACCGCTGCTCTACCCCTGAGCTACGCTGGCTTTTAGAATATTATTTGTTTTCCAATCTCACGGTATCCCTACAATTATATGGTGATAAACGCCTGATGTAAAGCTGCCGTCGTAATCGATTACTCCCCTGTAAACACCCCTGCCGGGAATGTCCTGAATACTCTTGCCAGAGACCACTCTGAAATAAATTGTTAAAGAACTTGACAAGTCTCCAGCATAGTTGTATCATTCTGCCAAAATCAACTTTATACAATCATCATAGCTTCACGCGTCTGGCATTTGTCTTAAACGTGAGTGAATGTTATGATTATTCCTAGCGACATAAAACAGCGTTAAAATTAGAGGAGGTGATGCATGCCCTGATAAAGTAATAGAACATTATGTTCAAAATTTTATAAGGAGAGAAAGGAATGAAAAAACTCATATTTTTAATGCTGGCAGCAATCTTCGTATTCAGTATTGCCCTCGTGGGTTGCGGTGAAGAAGAAGAGACCACCCCGGCCAGCACCACGCCGGCAAGCACCACGCCTGCCAGCACCACCCCGACGGAAACCGAAACCACCACTCCACCACCCACGGATGCCCGACTTCCCAATCTGGGCGACCTTGCCAAGCCTGAAGGCGGCATAGAAGGCGGGCGCCTCCAGTTATCTACAGGGATGAATATCGCTGATATCGGTGAACCCTCCGGCTCCGCCGGACCGGGTGACGCCGCAATCACATGGCTGGCTGTCGAACCCCTTCTTAGAATCGACAAAAACAACGAAATCCAGCCGTGGTTGGCGGAAAGTTTTGAAATCGCCGCGGATAAAACCTCCATCACCCTGTATCTGCGCCAGGGAATCAGCTATACCGACGGCACCCCCTTCAATGCCGATGCCGCCAAGTACAACATCGATAGGGAAATCGACAGCCTGATGTGGCCCAACCTGAAAGGGTTCAGCCAGTGCGTTAAGATCGACGATTACACCATCAGATGTGACTTCGTGGACGGCAAATGGGACTGGGTAGCTGTAAAGAGTCTCGGAGGCTGGTGGAGCGCCCTGATGTTCTGCCCCACCGCTCTGGAGAACAATCCTACCGAATACAATATGACTAACGTCATAGGCACCGGCCCCTTCATCCAGACCGGCTACGAGCCCAACCTTAGTGTGACCTTCGACCGCAACGATAACTACTGGAGAGGCAAGCCTTATCTCGACGGCATTGATATCAGTGTTATCACCGACTCGAACGTTGCCCTCATGGCATTCAAATCCGGGCAGATTCATACCGTAGGCGTTCAGCCGCAGGATGCCCAGGGCGTTGTCGACGAAGGCTTTGAACTAAGGGAAAGCACCGATATGGTCTTCAATATGTGCCTGTTGCCCTCCAGCGGCAATCCCGACTCTATTCTTAGTGATATCAATATTCGCCGCGCTATCGAGTCCGCTATCGATAAGCAGGCGCTTGTCGATGCGTTTACTTACGGCTACGGCGTGGTTACCAACCAGGGGTTCTGCCTCCCGCCCTTCAGGGATGACACCACCATCGGTTATCCTTTTGACCTTGCAGCAGCCCAGAGCTACATGGACACTGCCGGTTATTCTGAAGGTTTCACCACCACCCTGTACATCGTCCAGGGTATGGTCGATGACGTGCCGATGGCAATTAAGGGTATGCTCGAAGAAGCCAACATCACACTGAATGTTGAGGCAATCGGCTACCTGCAGCTGGTGGAAATGATCGGCGGCGGCGGTACCGGCTGGGACGGCTACATCTATAGTTACGGCTTCCCCGGCACCACGGTTGACCCCGCTAGCACCCTGAAAAACGGCCCGCTTAATGCCATCCGTGACCCGGAGAGTCCAACAGGATGGACGGTCACCACCTGGATTAGCTGTGAACAGCCCGCAGAGCTCTGTGACTTAGCCGAGCTGGCATCTCAAACAATTGACAACGATGAGAGAATCCCGCTATACCAGGAAATCTCCCGTAAAACCACCGACGTTTACTGCCAGTGGACCTATATGTACTACACACCCGGCCTCACCTCCATATCCCCGGTAGTTAAAGGCCATACTGTAGGACAGTATACGGAATTCTACGCCTATACCTTCGCCTGGCTGGAAGAATAGGAGCTAAAGAAACAGAGCCATACAGCTTAAAAAGCTGGAAAAGAGCACGGGTCGCGTATAACGCGACCCGTGCTTTTTGTGTCTATATTTCCAGATAGATTCCGTTTACACCCTGATACAGGCTACATAATGCCCGTTCCCCACATCACGCAGCGGCGGCCTTGCCTGACTGCATTCCGGTATCGCCAGCTGGCAGCGGGGATGGAAATGGCACCCCGGTGGAGGGGCAACCGGACTGGGCACTTCACCCTTCAACACAATGCGCGTGCGGGTCTTTTCCGCTACCGGGTCGGGTATCGGTATCGCCGAGAGCAACGCCTTGGTGTAGGGATGCAGCGGGTTCTCATAAATTTCCCACGAATCGGCAATCTCCATAATCCGGCCCAGATACATCACCGCCACGCGGTCGCTGATATGCTGCACCACCGCCAGGTCATGGGCGATAAAAAGATACGTCAACCCCAGTTTTTCCTGCAATTCCTCGAGCAGGTTGATTATCTGCGCCTGAATCGAGACATCGAGAGCGGAAATGGGCTCGTCACAGATAATCAGTGACGGACTGCACGCCAAAGCGCGCGCCACACCGATGCGCTGCCGCTGCCCGCCGCTGAATTCATGGGGTACCCGGTCCATCATGTCCGGGTCCAGCCCCACTATCTTAAATAACTCGGCTACTTTATCCTTGAGTTCCCTTTTATCCGCCATATGGTGGACCTTCAGCGGGTCACCCACGATACCCCCGGCAGACTGCCGCGGATTCAGCGAACCGAACGGGTCCTGCCAGATTGCCCCCATGTCCTTGCGGAAACGCTTTATCTTGTGCTCCGGCATCTTGGAGATATCATGTCCTGAAAAAACTATATTTCCAGAAGTCGGCTCATACAGCCGCAGAATACAGCGGCCGGTGGTGGTCTTGCCGCAGCCGCTTTCTCCAACCAGCCCCATAGTCTCATTCCTCTTTATTTCAAAACTTATATCATCTACGGCTTTAATATCAGCGACCTTGCGCCGCAGCAGCCCTCTGGTAATGGGGAAATACATCTTGAGGTTCTTAACCTGCACTATTTTATCATTCTGTGATGTTTCCATTACTTCCCCTTTATGTCAACATAACACGATATATAATGCTCGTCCCCAACCTTCCTTAGCTCTGGCCAGGGCTCTTTCTCGCATTTCCCGATTTTCTCCGTGCACCTGGGCAGAAAAGCACAGGTCGGCGGCATATCAATCAGGTCCGGAGGTAATCCGTATATCGGTATCAGCTTACGGGTCCCATGTCTCTCCCCCAGTTTGGGTACGCTGTTCAGCAGCCCCACGGTATACGGATGCCGGGGATGACCGAATATGTCCTCGGAACGACCGGACTCTATGATGCGCCCGGCATACATAACATAAATTCTCTCCGCGTAGCGGGCAACCACCCCCAGATTATGCGTCACGATAACCAGCGAGGTGTTCAGCCGCGTTACCAGGTCCTTCATCAGCTCCAGCAGCTGCGCCTGCGTCGTCACATCTACGGCAGTCGTTGGCTCATCGGCAAAAATAATGGCCGGATTGCAGGATAACGCCATCGCTATCATCACCCTCTGCCGCATCCCGCCGCTAAACTGATGGGGATAGTCATCTACACGCCTGACGGCATCCGGCACGCCCACCATTCTCAAGAGCTCTATCGCCCTCTCCCTGGCGGCACGCTTGTCCATATCCAGATGCAGCTCCAGCGTCTCCGTCAGCTGCCGTGATATCGTCAGTACCGGGTTAAGTGAAGTCATCGGCTCCTGGAATATCATCGTCAGCTTGCTGCCCCGGATAGACCTCATCTCACGCCCGTTGGGATTGTATTTCAGCAGGTCCTTCCCGTCAAAAATCGCCTTCCCGCCTACCGTCTCACCCGGAGGCGACGGTATCAGCCGCATTACCGAAAGGATGGTTACCGACTTCCCGCAGCCGCTCTCCCCCACCAGCCCTATTATCTCCCCCTGGTTCACCTGGAAGGATACCCCATCGGCGGCTTTAACCAGGCCGTATTCCGTGTGGAAATAGGTCTTTAAATCCTGTACGTCCAACAAAGCCATATTATTTACCTGCCAATTACTTTTCTGTCTCTAGATTACCCCGCGTAACCTCGGGTCGATAGCATCCCTGACACCATCACCGACCATATTAAAGCCGAATACAAGTAGCATAATAGCAAGACCTGGCATCAGCGAAAGCAGAGGGTTGGTTAACAAGAAACGCTGTCCGTCCATAACCATGCCTCCCCAGGAAGGCGTGGGGGCCTGTACGCCGATGCCGAGAAAGCTCAAACCGGCTTCACCCAGAACAATGCCGCCGATACCCATCGTCAGCCCTACAATTAAGGGCGGGTAAGCGTTAGGGAATATTTGCGTCCACATGATACGCCAGTTGCTCATACCGACAGCTCGCGCCGCCATTACGTAGTCGTTCTGTTTGACGCTTAATGCCTGCCCGCACATCATACGGGCCATAGGGGCTATGCCCCCGAAACCAAGGGCAAACACGACAATCCAGATACCCCCTCCCTTCAACATGCCGGCAATAAGCATCATCAAAATTATGGCGGGTAAAGCCATTAACACATCGGTTATCCTCATGATAAGAGCAAATACCCAGCCGCCGTAGTACGCTGCCGTAAGGCCCATGATAGTGCCGATTATGGTTGAAGCAAAGACTGCGGAAAAACCGATAATCAAAGATACCCGGGTACCGTAAATAATGCGAGCAAGTATATCTCTGCCAAGCTGGTCGGTGCCCAGCCAGTGTTCGGCATTGGGAGTCTGCAGCCTGCTGGTTAAGTCATTCTTTTCGGGGTTGTAAGAGGTTAATACGGGTGCGAAAATGGCCGTGAGCATGATAATAACCACGATGATGAACCCTATAAGATATAACTTGCGCCCGAAGAATACCCTGCCGAACCTCCGCCACTCGCTGCGACGCGGAGGTGCGGCCGCTACACCCATGGCATCATCTGTTGTTGGACTTTCTGGGTTCTCCGGCATTTTAGCCTCCTCATCCGTATCTTATCCTGGGGTCAAGCCAACCCCAGGCAATATCCACTGCCAAGTTAGAAAAGATAACGATACCTCCGAATATCAGGGTACTTGCCTGAACCACCTGATAGTCATAATCGAAAATGGCCGTGGTCATCAATCTGCCCATGCCGGGGATACTGAAAACCGTCTCGATAAACACCGAACCGCCCAGTATCATCGCCAGCGTGCCGCCGAGCGAGGTGACCACCGGAATCATCGCGTTTTTAAGCTGGTGTCTGATTACGATTACCCTCTCCCGTAAACCTTTAGCCCAGGCGGTGCGGACGTAGTCCGTCCTCATGACCTCGAGCATGCAGGACCGGGTAAGGCGGGCCATACCGGCGATACCTCCCAGAGCCACGGACGCTACCGGCAATACCACATAAGAGCAGCTTTTCCAGAAATTATCCCACGGATTAACCCATCCGTACATGGGGAACCAGCCCAGCTTATAAGAGAATACATAAATCAACAGGATTCCCAGCCAGAATACCGGCACCGTCATCCCTATATTGGCGATGGTGGTGAGGGTATTATCCAGCCACGTGCCGCGCCTCAAGGCGCAGTAAATCCCGACTAGCAGTCCCCCGAACGTACCGACGACAAACATCAAAAAACCGATGTATGCCGTTCTCGGCAATACATCTTTGATCAGTTTACTTATCGGCTGCTGTACTCCCAATGATTCGCCCAGGTCGCCCCGAAAGATATTGGATATCCAGTCCCAGTACTGTACGGGTATGGGCCTGTCTAAACCCAACATTTTCATCATCTCATCGTGCTGTTCGGGGGTCATGACATTCTGCTGACCGGTGCCGGTGAAATTAGCCATATATCGCATCACAGGGTCCCCCGGTAACAGGCGCACGAGCAGGAATACCAGCATCGTTACCAGGATGAGGATAAACATACCGATAATGATCCTGCGGATAATATAAGCTGTCATATTTACTCTCCCTCGGCTCGGGTTAGATCCACCATCTCAAGGATAAAGTTATATTTAGTAAATACACGCTTGTTGTTCCCTGATTCTTCTTTAATAAAAAAGAGCTTATATTTCAGGGAAAAATCAGGAATATAAGCTCGTGCTTAAATATTTTATATAACGGGTATCCTGAATCACTTTACGGTTATACCTCGAAAAACAAAAAACATGATTTTCGCAGAGTTTAACACTATTTCAAAAATATGTCAAACTCATATTGGAGCGATTTCATACCAATTTAACAATTAGAAATGAAAAACCCATTTTCCCCTGAAGAACACACCGTCAGACGTGATTGATTAATTCCCCTTTACCCCCCTCCCGCCTTCCTTGCAAAGCCCTTCATCCGGCGTTCCAGAACGCTTCTGGACAGCATAATGCGCCGTTCACACGTTGTACACTTCAGCCCAATGTCCGCCCCCACCCTCACCACCTGCCATTCGTAGCCACCGCAGGGGTGCTTTTTCTTGAGCTTTACGATATCGCCGAGATTTATCTCAATGACCATATTATGTCATCTTTATACTATTCTGACCCTTCAAGGTACTCGTTGATGCGGTCGCGCAGTTCACGGGCAGCTTTACCCGCCGCCGCGGCGAAGTCCTTACCCCGGGACGCATAAATTATCTGCCTTGAAGAATTGATAATCGTCTTATTTCTTCCTTTGTCCACTCCGTATTTCACTACCAACCCAAGCTCTCCCCCCTGCGCCCCCACTCCCGGTATCAGTAGCGGCATTTCCGGGTATCTTTCACGTATCAGCTTAAGCTCCTCCGGATAGGTTGCCCCCACCACCAGACCCAGGTTGCCGTGTTTATTCCACGCGTTCACTCTCTCGGCAACGACCTCAAAGAGCATTCTTCTTCCGCCTTCTTGCCCCACCGGAAGCGACTGAAAATCCGTGGCGCCTTGATTGGAAGTGCGGCACAGTATAAAGACTCCCCTGTCCCGGTACTCTATAAAAGGCTCCAGCGAGTCGTAGCCGAGGTAAGGGCTGGCCGTCATAGCGTCGAATTTATAGTAATCGAAAAGGCTTCTGGCGTAGGCTTTAGCCGTGTTGCCGATATCACCCCGCTTGGCATCGATGATTACCGGTATGCCCTCCGGCACATAGTCCCTGGTCTTTTTTAGAGCCTCCAGACCATCATTGCCCATCGCCTCGTAGAAAGCGATATTAGGCTTGTAGGCGCATACCAGGTCGGCGGTGGCATCGATAATCGCCTTGTTAAACTCGTAAAACCCCTCTAGCACCATCGCCGGGTCGGGGTCCAGTCCCACGCACAACAGGCTTTTGTTCTTTTGAGCGGCTTTCGCCAGTTTGCTGATAAAGTCCATCTTTCTATTCGTACTGCTGTTGTTTTTAGGCGCACTAACCCCTTATAGGATAATTACCCTCTGGTATTAATCGCCCTGAATACCCGCGGCATCCAGCTGGGCCGCGCGGGCTTCCGGAGGCAGCATATTTTCAAGGATTTTCTCGAGGGCCATCGTGTGGCTGCACAGCCCCCACTTAGAGAAAAAACTGCAGGTGCAGCGCCACTTGCCGTCTTTCAAACCGACCTCGTAGTCGCTGTTCTCACCGTGGAACTTTACCGTGAATTCCTGGAAGGTAACCCGGTCTGTTTCCTGCGCGTAGCGCTTGGCTTTTTCGATTTTCCCGATTAAACTCGACTGCATTGCGTTACCTCCTTAAATCAAAAAGCACTGGTCTTGTTCCAGCGCTTTAAAGTTGATATCCACACCGCTTTCTGGTCTGTGACAATGGCTTATACCTTATCCCTCATTTGCCTTAAAATTCTACTCCATTTTTTACCATAAGTCCAGTAAAATTTCGTTAAATTTTTTCATTATTACACGACGGCGCACGATGTTTTGACATCGTTCCCCGCTGAAATTATAATTCCTTTTAGAACGATATGAAAAAAAGCCGCATCGGCGTGCTTACCGGCGGCGGCGACTGCGCCGGCCTTAACCCCGCCCTCAAGTGGGTGGTCAAGACCGCCATGGACGAGCGCCTCGAGTCGGAAAGAGGCGTCCGCTACGAAGTCTGGGGCATTCACGACGGGTGGAAAGGACTGGCCGACATCGATCCTGCCACCTGGGACGGCACCGGTAGTATAACCCCCCTCAACCCCGATATCGTCCGGACCTGGGACAGATACGGCGGCACCATGCTCGGCACCTCGCGCTTCAGCCCTTACGACCCCAAGAACGAATGCTTCAAACCGGTCGCCGATAATATCCGTAAATTGGGATTCGAAGCTATTGTCGTCCTTGGCGGCGACGGCACGCTGGCTATCGCCGCCCGCATGGCTAAGGAAGGCATCAACGTCATCGGCATCCCCAAGACCATCGATAAAGACCTGCCGGAAACGGACTACACCCTGGGTTTTGAGACCGCCCTTAACGTCATCGTTGAGGAAGTCGACCGCCTGCGCACGACCGCCGGCTCTCACAAAAGAATATTCGTCATCGAGACGATGGGCAGGACCGCCGGCTGGCTGGCACTGGAAGGCGGCGAGGCCTGCGGGGCTTACATTATCCTGATACCGGAATGCGACTTCTCCTTCAAGCGTGTTAATGAGCTGGTCATAGAGGGCCGCCGGGCCGGCACGCGCTACGAAATCATCATCGTCGCCGAGGGCGCCAAGCCCGTCGGCGGTCAGGAAATCGTAAAAAAGAAAGGCACCGATAGCTTTGGCCGCAAGGCTCTCGGCGGCGTCGGCGAGCTCGTCGCCCGTGAAATCGAGAAGGGCACCGGACTCGAGACCCGCAGTGTTGTGCTTAGCCACCTCCAGCGCGGCGGTGCCCCCTGCGCTTACGACAGGCGTATGGGACGCTACTTCGGCATCGCCGCCGTCGACCTTATCGTTAGCCGGCGCTTCGGCAGGATGGTTTCCTTCAAAAACGGGAAAATAACCCACGTACCTCTGGCGGACATCTACGACAAATTAAGTCGGGTCGACCCCGCTACCCAGTACGATGTTGAAAGATACAACGGACGCCGCACCATTTTTAGAAGCGGCAAATAATACTTACGGAGGATAATATGCCTGGCACAAACAATATCGATACGCTTATCCGACAGGCGGTCTTCGAGTCTGACGCCTCGCAAAAAATAAAACTCCTGCAGACTATACGCCAGACCGCCCTCGACAATGGTATTTATCCCGCCAGCATCCAGAGTTTTTATGAGGCCGCCGGCAAGGGGCTGTTCAGCGGCATCACCGTGCCGGCTATCAATATCAGAATGATAGCCTACGACGCCGCCAGGGCGGTCTTTCGCGCCGCCATGAAGGACGACGTCGGCGCCCTTATCTTTGAAATCGCCCGCTCTGAAATCGGTTACACCGACCAGCGTCCGGCGGAATATGTTGCCTGCGTTACGGCTGCCGCGGTGAAAGAGGGCTTCCGCGGGCCGGTCTTCATCCAGGGTGACCACTTTCAGGTCAACCGGGCAAAATATCAGGATAATCCTGAAGCCGAACTGAATGCCATCAGGGAGCTCATTAAGGAGTCCATTGAAGCCGGCTTTTATAACATCGATATTGATGCCTCCACCGTGGTCGATATCTCCAAGACCGACCTTACGGAACAGCAGGAGAAGAACTCGCAGGTAACCGCGGAAATGACCCGCTTTATCCGCAGCATCGAGCCCAAGGGCGTTACCGTATCCGTCGGCGGTGAAATCGGCGAAATCGGTAAAGGCAACAGCACCGTGGCCGACCTCCGGGCTTTTATGGACGGCTACCTCAACCGGCTGCCCAAGGGCACCAGGGGAATCTCAAAAATCAGCGTCCAGACCGGCACGACCCACGGCGGCGTTGTCCTGCCGGACGGCTCCATCGCCAAGGTGAAAATCGACTTCAACACGCTGAAAGAGCTTTCCAAGCTGGCACGCGAGGAATACGGGATGGGCGGGGCAGTCCAGCACGGCGCTTCCACCCTCCCCGATGAAGCCTTCGATATGTTCCCCAAGATGAATACTCTTGAAGTCCATCTGGCGACCGGCTTTCAGAATATCGTCTACGATAGCCCTAAATTTCCCAAAGATTTATTGCAGCGGATTTACCGGCACCTCAACGAGCACAACATCAAAGAGAAAAAAGAGGGGCAGACCGAAGAGCAGTTCCTTTACAGCACGCGCAAGAAGGCTCTGGGGCCCTTCAAGAAGGAAATGTGGAGCCTGCCGGCAGCCGACCTTCAGGTAATTATGAAGGAACTGGAGGAACGCTTTACGCTGATGTTCCGTAAACTAAATGCCGTTAATACCGTTAAACTCGTTCAAAAATACGTTGGTAAGTAACTAACCTGTCTCTGCCGCATAAAGTGAAAGGCTGGATACTCTCAAGGGGGAATATCCAGCCTATTCTATATCTATAAATCCTGAATTGATATCGGCCTTATTTCTTGCCGATTCTGAACATTTTTGTGCCGCAGGTGGGGCATACACCCTGTGTGGCCGGCTTGCCGTTCTTCATAGTGATGGATTTAGCGTTGCTCATTTCTTTCTTGGCTCGGCACTTCACACAATATGCTTGCATGGTTCCTCCTTCCTTGAAGCTATTTGTCTAACACAATATACTATTGTTTACGCTCGTGTCAAGTGCCGCCTACGTTCAAACGCTCGCAATTTACTCACAATTTAGAAAATTTTTTCCACAATTTGTAATTTCGGAGTATACCCCACCCCTTTACCCCCCTTTTTCCCGTACCAATCCCATCGTGCTTATGCTATACTTTACACTGGGAAGGATTACATAAGGATTAACGCATCATGAAGAAAAAGGTGTTCGTCGACGGCCAGCACGGCACCACCGGCCTGAAAATACACGAGCGACTGAACGGCAGAAACGATATCGAGGTACTACAAATCCCCGACGCCAAGCGCAAGGACCCCATGGCTAAAAAGGAGTTCCTGAATATGGCGGATATCGTTTTTCTCTGCCTGCCTGACGACGCCGCCCGCGAGTCCGTAAGCCTTATACAAAACAGCTCGGTCTGCGTAATCGACGGCTCGACCGCCCACCGCGTTACGGAGGGGTGGACTTACGGTCTGCCCGAGCTTAAAAAGGGACAGCGGGACCTGATTAAAAAGTCGAAGCGAATTACCGTACCCGGCTGCCACGCCGCCGGCTTTGTGCTTATGCTCTATCCGCTGGTGGCGCAGGGCATTATCGCCCCAGATTACCCGGTTACCTGCCACGCGGTAGCTGGCTACAGCGGCGGCGGTAAGGCATTGATTGCCGACTATACCGGTGAGAACGTGCCCGACTTTATAAAAAACCCCCGCCCCTATTCCCTGGCTTTGAACCATAAGCACCTGCCGGAGATGACCCGAATCGTCGGACTTTCACGTCCCCCCGTTTTTACCCCCACCGTGGTCGATGTTTATAACGGCGAAATCGTTTCTATTCCGCTGGTGCCGGACCAGCTTGAAAAGCGACTTTCCGCCGCGGAAATCAGAGAGCTTTTAGCCGAATATTACGACGGTGAACACTTTATTAAGGTGATGCCCTATCCGGCCGACGACTCCCTGAAAAACGGCTTTCTGACGTTTACCGACTGCAATGGCACGAACAATCTGGAAATATTCGTCTTCGGCAACGCCGATAGAGTCTTGCTCTCCGCCCGTTACGATAATCTGGGCAAAGGGGCTTCCGGCACGGCCGTGCAGAACATGAATATAATACTCGGCCTTGATGAAAGCACAGGTCTCGAATGAACAGATACTCACACCTTGAACTGAATAAAGACGTCCCCGCCCCGTCCGGCTATTATACCCCCTGCAAAGAGGTCAGACTCGAGTATAACGGACGGGAAGTCCTCTATACGGTCAGCCAGGCGGTCATCGAGTCCTCCTGCTGCGGCGCTGGCGATTTCCGGAGCGCCCAGGTCCCCGGCTATATCGTCAAATGGCGCGCCGAAAAAAATAAAGACGGCCTTCCCGTGTCTTTAGTGGAACCTGTTACCGATAAATCCGCACGCAAGGCTATCCGTGCAATAATCAAGTCCAACGAGAACGTCTCACAAACGGAGTTCCTGTAGCCTCTCTACATTAGTTGCTTTCTTTCTTCCGCTAAACGAATCCGACTTAACCTGAAGACTATCCCCATACTTATTTTCAAAATTATATGAAAAATTATGAAAAAATGTATTGACAAATGAAAATATATGAAATATAATGAAAATACCTGATGCTTATTAAATAAACATTATAGGAGTGTTTCCATGGAAGAATTTGAAAAGCTTTACACGGTTGAGGACATCGCCAAAATGACTGCTTTTACGTCGCGCACCATCAGGAATTACCTGAAAAATGGCATCTTACAGGGTCGAAAAATAGGAGGACAATGGAGGTTTACCATGGAAAATATCAAGCAACTATTCAGTGACAGCATTTTTGCAGGTGACATGTCACGACAAAATAGACAGCGGGTCCTGAATTTTCTAAGTGGCGCTGATACCCCTCTTCAGGGTAAAATTCAGGTCTGTACTATCATCGATTGCGACTGCGAAAGTCAAGAAGCAGGGCAGGAAATATATAAGAAACTGGTTAAGGTGATAAATGCGAAAAAAGATGATGCTCCGGCAAAATTCGACTATGAATTCCTGCCGAAAGCTAATAAGGCGAGATTCACTTTATTCGGTAATCCGGACTTTATTATCAAAAATCTGCAGTTGTTATAATAAATTCCGCTATTTATCTGCTACACAGTCTCTTTCTTGACCTTATCCCGGTAGGCCGCCAGTAGTCTTTTGGTCACCTTGCCCGGCTTGCCCTCGCCGATGATGTCCATCCGCCCCTCCTCGTCGCTGACCCGCACCACCGGCATCACCTCTATCAGGCAGTTCGTCATAAATATCTCGTCGAACACCTCGATGGCATCCGGCGTTATATCGCCCTCTTTAATGCTCAAGCCCATTCGCTTTGACAGGGACATTACCACCTCCCGCGTCACGCCGGGGATAAGGCCGTTTTCTTCGGCAGGCGTTATCAGCTTCTTCCCCTCTACGAAAAATATATTACTTGACCCTCCCTCCGCCACATACCCGTCTTCGTTCAACACAATAGCCTCGTCCAGTCCGTTCTCCGTCGCTTCCATCCTGGCCATGACGCTCGTCATGTAGTTAATCGACTTTATTCTGGAAAACACCGACTGCTTACAGCGCTTCACCGACGCGATACAGACCTTGAAGCCTTCGTTGTATTTCTCTTCAGAAATCGGCGTATAGGGCTGAGCGGTCACCAGCACCGTCGGCATTCCACCCGCCTCCACCCAGGGCAATTCCGGGTGGTCCCCGTTGGTCACCGTCAGGCGCACCCTGGCGTCCTGTAATTCGTTCGCCTCCAGTGTTTCCCGGCATGCCCTGGCCAGGTCGAGCCCCGCCACCTCCTCCCCCATCCCGATTGCGTACGCCGCTTCGCGCAGTCGCTCTACATGCCTGTCCAGCATAAACATCTTGCCGTTATAGGCACGCATCGTCTGGAAAATCCCGTAACCGTACAAAAATCCCTGGTCGCTGATGGATATCTGTGCCTTTTCCCGCTCCACCAGCCCGTCGTTAAAGTACACCATTTCTTCCATTATCGCTGCTCCTTAAGCACCCCCATTTTCAGGAAATTGGATAATATATTATGCCCTTCCGGCGTCATGATGCTCTCCGGGTGAAACTGCACCCCCTCTACCATGTCTCTTCGGTTTCTCACGCCCATCACCACCCCGTCCTCCGTCTTCGCCGTTATTTCCAGCGTGGCCGGCATGGTCTCCGCCTCGATAATCAACGAATGGTACCTCCCCGCCGTAATCGGCGACGGTATCCCCTGAAAAACCGACTCTCCGTCATGGTACACCATCGACTCCTTGCCGTGCATCGGCAACGCCGCCCGCTTAATCCTCCCCCCGTACACATACCCGATGCACTGATGCCCCAGGCATACCCCCAAGATGGGAATCCTGCCTCTGAAATATCTTATCACATCGTTGGAAATCCCTGCCTCCAGCGGCGTGCAGGGTCCCGGCGATATTATAATATGACTTGGCACCAGTTTGTCTATTTCTGCCGGTGTTATCGCGTCGTTGCGGTAGGCTACCGACTCCTGCCCCAGCTCCCCCAGGTACTGCACCAGGTTATAGGTGAACGAATCGTAGTTATCTATCACCAGTATCATTTTTTCTCTATTTTCCCACCTGCCAGACCGAGCGCCTGAATCAGGGCTTTGCCCTTGTCCAGCGTCTCGATATACTCCGCTTCCGGCTCGGAGTCGTAAACGATGGCACCGCCCACCTGAAAATAGGCTCTGTCGTCCTTGACGATGAAGGTGCGGATGACGATGTCCAGGTCCGTGTCCCCGCTGAAGCTTATGTAGCCCAGCGACCCCGTATAGACGCTGCGGCGGGTCGGCTCCAGCTCGTCGATGATTTCCATCGCCCGCACCTTGGGCGCGCCGGTAATCGAACCACCCGGGAAGGTGGCTTTCAGCAGGTCGATGATGTTTTTCCCCTCCCTTAGCTGCCCCACCACCGTCGAGGTCAGGTGAAAGACCGTCGGATAGGTCTCCAGTATCGCCAGTTCGGTTACTTTAACCGTGCCGTAGCGGCACACCCGCCCGATATCGTTGCGCTCCAGGTCGACAATCATGATATTCTCGGCGCGGTCTTTCTTGCTGGCCAGCAGGCTCGCCACCAGCGCCTTGTCCTCTTCCGGCGTCGCGCCGCGCGGCTTGGTACCCTTTATCGGCCGTGTTTCCACCCAATCGTCCCGCACCTTTAAAAACCTCTCCGGCGAAGCCCCCACGATACTCACGCCGTCAAAGTTGAAATAGTTGGCGAAAGGCGCCGGATTGATTTTACGCAGTCGCTTAAAAAGCTCGTAAGGCTTGGTATTTATTTCCACTTCCAGCCGCTGTGACAGGTTGACCTGGAAAATGTCCCCCGCGCCAATGTACTCCCGCGCCCTTGCCACCGCCTGCAGGTACCCCTCGTGGGAGAAATTGCTTTTGAGCTTTCTCTCTTTTTCTTTTTTATCTTCTGCAATATCGGATGGCGGCGGTGCTAGCATCACCAAATTTCTTAGCTCGTTGAGTCTGGCTTCAGCCCTTGCTCGTCTTTTTCCTTCTTCCATTTCCGGGAAGCCGGTGGAAATAACATATGTCTTGCCTTTCAGATGGTCGCAAGCTATTATCGCATCGTAAAAGCCCAGGTAGCACTCGGGCAGGTTCAAATCATCTACCGCGGTTTTCGGCAGCCGTTCGATGAAATGGCAGAGGTCGTAGCTGAAATACCCCACCGCCCCACCCAAAAAGGGAATTTCCGAATTTCTATCTTTAAGCGTGTAAGTCTCCAGCAGTTCTCCCAGCACATCGAAGGGATTGCCCCGCCTTTTTGCCTCCACCCCATCTCTTATCAGCGTTATATCCTCTCCTCTGCTCCGCATCACCAGGAAGGGGTCGCTGCCCATGAAGGAATACCGTCCCAGCTTTGGCGGGTCCATACCGCTGTCGAGGAAAAAACTGAACGGCCGTCCGGCAAAAGCCTCGAAGCACCAGGCGGCTTCCGGCGCCATATGTATTTCTTCTATCAGGGGATATTTGGGGCTCATGTCACCAATGATTATATACTCCCTTTACCAATTTTATAAAGCGCTTGATGGACTGTGCTACGCCGCTAGCCTTATAATAAAACGTCAGGAGGAACGTGATGAGTAAAGATGTTTTAAAATCGGCCATTCAAGATGCCCGACAAAGCATTAAGAAAGGTATGTCCAGGTTAACCGAAGAAGAAGTTATCAAGGAAAGCCTGGGGTTGATGGAGAGGTCAAAAATATGTCTGCTTGGTACCAATGGGGCGGATGGTTTCCCCTATATTAAAGCGATGTTGAATTTAAAACATGAAGGGTTGAAGAGGGTGTGGCTCAGCACCAATACCTCCTCGAAGAGAGTGCAACGCTTGAAGCAAGATAACCGCGCCAGCGTGTATTATGTCGATGAAAATACCTACCAGGGCTTGTTACTCATAGGTACGGTGGAAATACTACAGGATATAAAATCGAGAAAGATGCTGTGGACAGAGGGAGCGGAAATATATTATCCCAAGGGCGTTACCGACCCGGATTACACGGTATTACGTTTTACAGCCAAAAAAGCTAATTACTACCATGGATTGACCAATATCACTTTTAATATTGAATGAGCGGAGCGACTTCATGGAAGAACAACTTTTATTCGCCGATAGAGAAGCATTCCGGCAATGGCTTTTCAAGAACCATCATATCAATAAAGGTTTTTGGATGGTATTCGGCAAGGGCGGGAAAATAAAAACCTTGAAACCGGATGAAGCGCTGGAAGAAGCTTTATGTTTCGGCTGGGTAGACGGCTTGATTAAAAGATTGGACGAAGAAAAATATGTCAAGAAATTTTCACCGCGCCGTAAAGTGAGTAACTGGTCGGAAAGAAATAAGGAAATTGTGAACAGGCTTTTAAAAGAAGGCAAAATTACGGAGTACGGCATGAAGGCTATTGAAGAAGCGAAAAAGAACGGTACCTGGGATGCTCCTAAAAGAGAGCCTGTATCAGACGAACAGATTGAAATATTGACCGGGGCTTTAAAAGGAGTTGAACCGGCATTAACCAATTTCCTCAAAATGCCCCTTTCAGTTAGAAGGACCTACACGGGTTATTACCTGGATGCGAAAAAAGAAGCGGTCAGGACAAACCGTCTTAACAATATCATTCGACGATTAAATGCCAACAAGAGGCCCATGGACTAAACGTAATGATTGCCTCTCCCACCATGTCTCTGCTATGCTTTTAAAAAGTAATTGCCATGCCGAATAATATCTCTAAACCGTTCCAGCGCTGGGACTACCTGAAAATAACCGTCCTCGGCTTTGCCATCACCGCCCTGTGGCAGAGCCTCCACTCTATAATTCTGCCCCTGCGACTGCTGGACTTCATCCCCGAGTCGCAGAAAAATACCTATCTTGGCATTCTTACCCTCTGTGGCCTGCTCCTGGCGATGTTCGTCCAGCCGGTGGCCGGCGCCGCCAGCGACCGCTCCTGGTTCCGCTGGGGACGCCGCTTTCCCTATATTTTCATTGGCATTATAGCTGCTACTCTGCTGCTGCCCGGTATCGGTCTCGCCGGTAGCTTCGCCGCTATCTTCGTCATCTATTGCCTGCTGCAGGTGGCCGCTAATACGGCGCAGGGCCCCTACCAGGCATTCATACCGGAACTCGTCCCCCCGGATAAGCACGGCACGGCTTCCGGCGTCAAGGGACTGCTGGAAATTATGGGCGGCGTGGCGCTGGTCTATGTCGCCGGCATTTTTTACTCCACTGCCAACGGCACCGGCGGCCTGTGGGTGGTCCTGGCGATTCTGCAGGTCGTCCTGCTGGGGACGATGCTCGCCACGGTATTCCTTGTCCGCGAGCCGCCCGTGAATTCAGGCGGCAGGAAGAAGCCCATACTGGCGGCGATAACGCATGTCTTCAGCAAAGATGTCTGGAAAAACAGCAGTTTTGTCTGGTTTCTCTTCTCCCGACTTTTCGTCTATATGGCTTTCACGACGATTCAGCAGTTCGCGCTCTACTACCTGCGCGACGTCGTCGGCGTCACCGACCCCGCCGAGGCCACGGCGCGCTTTACCATCGTCGCCGTCGTCTGCATGGTGGTCGTGGTCTGGCCGGCCGGCTACCTCTCCGACAGGATAGGCAGGAAAATGCTTACCGCTATCTCCGGCCTGCTGGGCGCCCTGGGTATCGCCATCATTGCCCTGACGCAGGAATACGGCACGATTCTCTGGGCGGCCGGTATCATCGGCGTGGCGATGGGTATCTTCAACAGCACCAACTGGGCGCTGGCAACGGATTTCACCCCGAAAAATGAGGAGGCGCGCTACCTGGGAATCGCCAACATGGCTACGGCTGGGGGCGCCGTCCTGGCGCGCGTCATCGGCCCGTTTATCGACGCTTTTAATAACCGCAGCCCTCTAAGCGGCTATCATTTCATGCTGCTTATCTGTATCGCCTATTTCGTGGCCGGTTCGCTGGCGGTTATCGGCATCAGGCGGCGTGCCTAGCTGAACCAGAATTTTAATCCGAAATGCCCGAGGTAGGCTACCGTAACGTATGATATCGTCCGTCCCGCCCAGCAGGCGAGGCAGAACTTCCACCAGGGCATCCGCATCGCCCCGGCGATTATCCCCACCACATCAAACACAAACGGAAAGATAGAAAGAATAAAGACAGCTATCCACCCCCACCGCGTCACCCACTTTTCAATCCTGGTGTAAACATTGCTCTTCGCCAGTAATTGGCGACTGCTCCGACCGGCAACATAAGCCGTCATTTCACCGATGCCGGCCCCGATACCTCCAACAATACCCACGAGCCAGGGCATAGATAAAACACCCCCCATGGAGGTCATTACCGCCATGGCGCTTACCGGTATGATAATAGTTGCATTTAAAAGAACGCTGATAACGAAAACCGCGACATAACCCCAAACTCCCCTGTATCCCTCGAGTTCTTTAAAGAAGTCTCTATTATTAACGTAAAGAATACCGACTGCTACAATAATGCCGATAGCGAAAAGCAGACCTAATAAAGGACGGTATCTTTTTCTTATCCACCCGAATATTGTTTTTATGTCAAGCCAACTGCGTAACTTTGCTAACATATTTAACCGATTATACCATTTACCCTGCCCCTTTGGATAATACTTTTTGTTTTCCGTTTCTTAAATTGACCGTACGCCTGTTTTTGAGCTATAATTTAGATAGAAGGTAAGTCAAGACTAAATCGAAGGCAGAGGTAAATCTTGCACGAGTCTTGCGGCATTTTTGGCGTCTATTCTCATAAAGAGGATGTAGCCAGGCTTACCTTTTTCGGTCTTTTTGCCCTCCAGCATCGCGGCCAGGAAAGCGCCGGCATCGCCACCAGCGACGGTAAAAGAATCCGCATTTTCACCGGCATGGGGCGCGTCTCCGCCGTCTTCAATGAAGAGAACCTGAAAAATCTCACCGGCTACTGTGCCATCGGCCACAACCGCTATTCCACTGCCGGCTCCAGCCGCGTCGCCAACGCCCAGCCCATTCTGGTCAGCAATGACGGCACGACAATCGCCGTTGCCCATAACGGCAATATCGTCAACGCCACCTATCTCTATCAGGAGCTTATCGGTCAGGGCTACAAATTTCGCGGCTCCACGGACAGCGAGGTAATCGCCAATCTCATTCTATCGTCCGCCGGCAAAAACCTGGTCGAGAAAATCAGGTACGCCATGCGGCGCCTTCAGGGGGCTTATTCTCTGGTAATTCTCACACCGAAGGAGCTGTACGCCGTGCGCGACCCCATGGGGGTGCGGCCGCTCTCCCTGGGTAAAGTGGACAGCGGCTGGGCGATAGCCTCGGAGACCTGCGCCCTGGACCATATCGGCGCCGAACTGGTGCGTGAAATCGAGCCCGATGAGATATTGAAAATCAATGAAAGCGGTGTCCAGAGCTATCCGGGCGAGACCGGTAAAAGAGCGACCTGTATTTTCGAATATATCTACTTCGCCCGTCCCGACAGCATGATTAACAATAAGCTGATTTACCCGGCCCGTCAGGCGATGGGCGCCGGTCTGGCCCGCGAGTATCCCGTCGATGCCGATATCGTCATGGGCATCCCCGATTCCGCCACCGCCGCCGGCACGGGCTATGCCCGGGAGTCCGGCATCCCGGTCGTCGAGGGGCTGATTAAAAACCGCTACGTGGGGCGCACCTTCATCGAGCCCGACCAGCGCATGAGAGACCTCGGCGTGAAGCTCAAGTTCAATCCCCTGCCCCAGGTAGTGGACGGCGAACGCCTGGTAGTCGTTGACGACAGCATTGTGCGCGGCACGACGACCCCCAGTGTGGTCAAGCTGCTGCGCAAGGCAGGCGCTAAAGAGGTCCACATGCGTATCTGTGCCCCGCCCATTAAATTCCCCTGCTTCTTCGGGGTGGACATGGCGACGCGCCGGGAATTGATTGCTGGGCAGAAAAGCATCCCCGAAATCTGCGAATTCATCGGCGCCGACTCCCTGGGGTACTTAAGCGTGGAAGAGCTGATTAAGTCGGTCGGCCTGCCGAGGGATATTTTCTGTCTGGCATGTTTCACCGGTGAATACCCCATCCCGGTACAGCTGGAGATGGACAAACTGGCGCTGGAGACTATCGCAAATTCACAGCCCGTAGATGCCTGCGACGCCATCGAAGACGCTTAACCAGTATTTTTTACGATTTGAATCTCTAGATATTGACATATAGGTTTTTTTATATTATAGTTAGAACAGGTGTTCTTTATACACCTGCCCGTTAAGGCTGAAAAATGAAAAAGCTATCGGAAAAACAGCGGCATATCGTCAAGTACATCGATAACTTTCTCTCCAGGAAAGGCTATCCCCCGTCCATCCGCGATATTCAGAAAGGCTGCAATATCAGCTCGACATCGGTGGTGGACTATAACCTGAATATCCTGGAAAGCCGCGGCATCATCAGCCGCCACGCTGAAATCTCCCGGGGCATCAGGCTGCTCTCGAAGTCCCCCTCTGAAAATATCTCAACCATTCCCGTTATCGGCATGATTGCCGCCGGCGAGCCTATCCCCGTCCCCACCCCCGATACCTGGGACGTCGCCGCCGTATCGGAGACGATGGATATACCGTCGGACCTCATCCAGGGCAGAGAAGACGTCTACGCCCTGCGCGTCAAGGGCACGTCCATGGTGGACGCCCTCATCAACGACGGCGATATCGTCCTCATGCAGCACGTCAACGCCGTAGAGAACGGCCAGATGGCCGCCGTATGGCTGAAATCGGAGAAAGAAGTTACTCTGAAAAAGGTGTATGTGGAGAAAGACAAAGTCCGACTTCAGCCGGCCAACAGCCAGATGCGGGAATTCTTTACCGGTCCGGATAACATCGAAATCCAGGGCAAGGTTATCGGTGTCGTCAGGCAGATGAGCTGAATCCCCGATTATTTCTTATAGACCGGGGTGCACCAGTGCATGTACTTGGGGTGTTCTCCCCGTATCACCTTAGTGTATATTTCCTGTAACTTGGCCGTTATCGGGCCGATTTCGCCGTTGCCGATTTTACGTCGGTCTATCTCCGCCACCGGCGTTACATGGGCGGCGGTCCCGGTCAGGAAACACTCGTCGGCGACATAAAGCTCGCTGCGGTCGATGGCACGGTGGACCGTCGGTATCCCCAGCTCCTTATCGGCAAGCTCGATTACCGTGTTCCTGGTAATGCCCATAAGGATATTATGGGAGGTGGCGGGTGTAATCAGTTTCCCGTCCTTCACCAGAAAGATGTTCTCGCCGCTGCCCTCGGAGATATGGCCGTCCGGGGAAAGCATAATAGCCTCGTCGCAGCCGTTCTGGATAGCCTCGGTCTTGGCCAGGGCGTTATTGACGTAGATGCCGCAGGCCTTAATCTGGGGCGGGATGACGTTGTCCTCCGGCCGGTGCCAGGAGGAAACACAGCAGCGCGCCTTGTCCATATCGAGATAAGGCCCCCAGGGAATCACAAGCATCAAGAAATCGTGCTCGAGGTCGTGCAAACGTACCCCCAGCGCCTGCGAGCTCGTGTAGGCTAAAGGCCTGATGTAAACGTCTTCCTGAAAGCCGCATTTAGCTGTAAGTTCAACGGTAATATCGCAAAGTTTATCAATAGATTGTGGTAATTTGATATGCAATATATGGCAGCCCTGGGCCAGTCGCTCGTAGTGCTCCTTAAGGCGGAAGATATAGGTCTGCTTTTGCTTGTCGTTCCAGTTGCCGCGGATGCCCTCGAAGACTGCCGTGCCGTAGTGCAGGAAGTGGGTCATAATCCCGAGCTTGGCTTCCTCCAGCGGTATGATTTTCTTATTAAAATAGGCATACGACGGCATGGCAGTGTCCCCTTTTAGATAATGTTTAATTATACCTGCGGGACGACTAAAAAAACAAGAGGGGACGGGAAAATATTACTTTTCCTTGAGGAGGCAGAGAAGACCGAGCATGGCGATAAAGGCGAGACCGGCTCCGAGGTAAAACGGGGCGGCGGGACTGACCGCATCCCAGAGCCAGCCGGCCAGGACGCTTGCAGGTAAAAGGGTGATTCCGACCACCCCCTGGTAATAGCCGTAGGCGGTGCCGCGCCGCTCGGCGGGAACGAGGTCGGCTACGAAAGCCTTGGCCACCCCCTCGACGATGCCGTAGTAAATACCGTAGGCGGCAAAGAGCACCCACATGTGCCAGACCGAGCCGGAAACGGCGAAGCCGAGATAGACCAGGGCATAGACCGTCCAGCCGATGGCAATCACCTTCCGGCGCCCCAGCCGGTCGGAAAGAATCCCTGCCGGCGTGGAGATGACGGCATAGGTGACGTTGAAGACCACCAGCATCAGGGTAATGTGAAGCACATTGACGCTCAAGTCCTGCGCCCGCAGCACGATAAAAAAGTCGGAGGAGTTGCCGAGCGTGAAAACGCCCATGATAAGCAGGAACAGCTTGAACCGGCCGCTGAAAGCCTGTCTGGAAGCAGTCGGCAGCGCCGCCTTAGCCGCTTCATGGGCCGGCAGACCCTTTTCGTGGACGAAAGAAATCAAGGTAATGACCGCCAGCACGGCGGGAATCGTGCCGATGATGACCATCCAGCGGAAGGTGTCCTCGCCCAGTACAAAACCCGCGGGCTGGACTAAATAGATAATAATGGCGGCGAAGACCAGTCCGAGTACGGCGCCGGAGGTGTCCATGGCGCGGTGGATGCCGCAGCTCTTGCCCCGCTTGTCCTCCCCTACGGAGTCGGCAATCAGGGCATCGCGCGGGGAGCTCCTGACCCCCTTGCCGATGCGGTCGCCGAAGCGTATGCCCAGCACGCCGCCCCAGCTGGAGACCAGCAGCATAAAAGGCTTAGCGACGGTCGAGAAGCCGTAGCCGAGCACCGCCAGCACCTTACGCCGCTTAAAGCGGTCGGAAATCCTGCCGCTGAAGATACGGAAGACGGCGTCGAAGCTCTCCGAGATTCCCCCGATAAGCCCGACCTGCATGGCGGTGCCCTTGAGCACGTTAGTAACGAAGAGGGGCACGAGGGTGAAAATCATCTCCGAGGAGACGTCCGTCAGCAGACTTACCAGTCCGAGGAAGAAGATGTTGTGGTGCAGGCCCCAGATTTTACGGTGGGCGGCTTCTTGTGTTACCGGGTCGGTCATAGCGATATATCTTTACATATCGGGAAAGTGGGTGTCAAATGGGGTTATGAATAAAATAACTTAAGTTGATACACTTTGTAGAGTTATTTATATTTTGAATAATAAAGTTTTTTATTAAACTCCGGCTACTTCAACTCTCGTATCTTTGTCAGTTAAAAACTCAATCGATAAACTTAATACTGAGGTAGCGATTTGGGGTGTTACCTTTTGTTTCTTTGGATGTACAGAAAATACCCTATATGTATTACATAAATCTAAAAGAGCTTTATGTTTCTCCGGAACAACATTTTTATACTTCGCTTTATTATTAGAATATTCGTAGATTAATTGTCCAAGAGTATTCTTTTCTATTTCAACTTTTGATTCAGGTGATACGTTAATCATAAGCTTAAGCAACCTAGATTCTACTGCACTTACAGACATTGCTATTGAAGAGAAGTAACAGTTTTCTAAATAGCAATGTATCGCTTCATTCAATCTTTCTTTTTCTTCTATATCAAGGGCTTCACACGTTGTTGAAATATTTCCTCGCATCCGTTTAAATCCTAGCTGTAAACTTCTAACATTAAGCTTGAATGTATCTATTTCATTATTCTCGAGATTTGAATCCAAAGAAGATGCAGCTGCAAAAAAGTCATGTTTAGAACTTTTTATTTGGTAATTAAGAAATCTTAATAATTCAACACAAGCACTTGTTTCTCTGTAATACTCTCTGTATACCATGTCTCTTGTTATGTTTGTTATGTTGCATTTTTTATCTTTTCCTTCATTAAAGAAAACATATTCTATACTATTTTGAAAATCGTTTACTATCTCATCTATATTATTCAGCGCTGTAAAATAGTCAATAATCATAGTAACCTATTATTTAGTAGATATCATTAAATATTTTTATTTATTTATATAGCTGTCAATGTGTTATTTTTTGTATTATAGCACTTTTATTCTAATTGTCTAGATTATGTGAAATTCTTGACTGCAATTATGACTTAAAGTAAAATATAGCTGTCTGCCGAGGTAGCTCAGTTGGTAGAGCAGCGGACTGAAAATCCGCGTGTCCCCAGTTCAATTCTGGGCCTCGGCACCATATAATGGAGTGAGCGGAAGTAGTTCAGTGGTAGAACGCCTCCTTGCCAAGGAGGAGGTCGCGAGTTCGACCCTCGTCTTCCGCTCCATTTTTTTCGCCCCTCAAAAACCGCGACATTTTCCCCTTCCCTTTCACCCCCCACTCCCTTATAATGGGGAAGTCTCCCTTTGTAAAAGGGAGAGACAGAGGGATTTTATAATGTTCACAGCAGGACGAAAACGGCTGGCTGCTAAACATAACGGTTAGACATAACGCCAAAACAAATAAAAACAAATCAGCTACGGACCAAAGCTAAAAGACCAAAAAAAATTTTCAAAAAACAAATAAAACGAATGCCCTGCCCCACCCGACTTACTCGAAGAATTCTGCGGTCTGTCTTTTCTCGCGGGGGGCAGGGTCTTCCGCCGGATAGCCGCAAATGACCGCCGCCACAATCATCATGTTATCGGGTATGTGGACCAGCTTACACAGCTCATTATCCTTCTCAATCAGCTTCGCCATCCCTATAAAGCACGACCCCAAATCAATCGACGTAGTGTAGAGCAGGATGTTCTGTACGGCCAGCGCCGCGTCCGTTGCCGCCCACATATTATCACCGGGAGCAATGACCAGGATAAGCAGCGGGGCGCCGTGGAAGAATTCGGGCTTGGCGCCGGGGGGACCCTTAAGCGGCAGGCCTTCTTTTTGGATAGCATCGATGATGCCCTTGGAAAGCTTGTCCATCAGGGTTTTACTCGTGATGACCCTGTACTCCAGTTCCTGCATGTTGCGGGCGGTGGGAGCGTATTTGGCGGCTTCCATGATGTCCCTGACGACCTCTTTCGGGAGGGGCTTATCCTGATAAGCGCGGATGCTTTTCCTCGACTTTATGATTTCCATTAACGTTTTCATAGCCATATATATATCCTTTCCTTATTCTTCCTCTCCCTTGATGGGAGAGGCAAGGTGAGGGTGAAATCCGGCGTTCCCCCTTCATTCTAATTCTCTACCACGCTGGAAAGAGAGTATCAGTATTGCCACTTTTCAATTTCAATCAGGCAGGAGTTGGGCGCCATGCCGGGGGCGTTCCGGGAAAGCATGCGGGAGGGGGTCAGCATCGCCACGCAACCTCCCCTGTCGATGCTGCCGGGCTTGCCGGGCTCGAGCGGGTCGTACTTCGCCGAGCCGTAGTAGCAGTGCGCCACGCCGGGCCGCATGCGCTCGGTCACCTCGGCGATGCAGAGGACAGCGCCGCGGTCGTTATAAAGCTTGACGATGTCCCCGCTCTTAATACGACGGGAAGCGGCATCAGCGGGGTTCAGGCGCACCGGACGCCAGTAATAGCCGTCCTTGAGCACACGGTGCCCGCCAATCTCACTAAGCCAGATAGAATTGGAGTCGTAATGGGTGTGGAAGGAGTAGCGTGGATGGGGAGTAACAAGCTGGAGGGGATACTTTTTAATGAGTTTTGAGTTATAGCCTTCCCAGGAGGGGATGTAGCGGGGCAGCGGCGGCCTTTCCTTATCGTCGGGGAGGTGCTTTTTCAAGCTCTGTGAAACGAACTCGATTTTGCCGCTGTAAGTGCCCAGCTCCCTTGCTTTGTCCGTATTTAGCTTGGTATTAAAATGGTCGGGCGTGTCACAGTCGCGTCCCTCGTAAAACCATCGCAGGCCAGGGGTGGACTTGTAGTCGTCCGGCATGGGAACGATAAAGTATCCCTTTTTCTTAAAGTCGGCAAAGGAAATGTACTTCGGAAGGTCAGAGGCATGATAGACCTTCTCAATCCAGTCCTCTGCCGTATTGCCTTCGGTGAACGCCTCTTTTACGCCGAGTCGCTCCGCTAATTCGGTGAATATCTGGTAATCTGGCTTCGACTCAAACAGCGGCTCGATGCACTTGTGCTGATAGACGATAACGCGGTGGTTGCAGGCATTGGAGCCGTGATGCGTATAGCCGCCGGTATTGGCCCACTCGCCGATGTCCGGCCGCTCGAAGTTGGTACAGGCGGGGAGGATGATGTCCGCCAGCCCTGTCTCGGTGCACCACCAGCAGTCCTGGTTAACGACGAACTCCAGCTTGGGACTGCGGTACATTTTGACGTAGCGGTTGGTGGCGGTCATCGTGCCGAGGTAGGAGCCCCCGTAGCGGTAGAACATCCTGACCTCGGAGCAGCCGGGAGCGGGGTAGGTAAAGGGAATGAACTGCTGCTCCAGCGACTGCCCGCAGAAGGTCTCCCCCAGCCACTTGATGGGCGGATTTAAGATGGCTTCGGGCATGAGCAGACGGTAGATACGCTGCTTGACCGGATTCTCCACCTGTTTCTCGGCAAGTCCATTCAGGAAACCGGGCCCGAAAGAGCTGTAGCCGGGGAAATTGAAATCGGCGTTATAAGGAGAGCCCATCGTGGTGCCCCAGATATTGACGCCCGGTTTGCCGAGCCCCTGCATCGCCTGCAGGAGCACCATCAGGCGCGTCCACTCGGTACCGTAAGCCTGACGGCAGGCGCCGGACTCGCCGCCGCGGGAACCGGCCGCCAGCATCGTACGCGAGGCAGCCCATTCACGGGCAAGGCTTTTGATAGTATAAACGGGTACATCGCAGATTTCCGCCGCCCGTTCCGGGGTACAGTTATCATCCAGGATGTGCTTCTTGAACTCTTCAAAGCCGACGGTGTGGGAGACGACGTAATCTTTGTCGTAGGTGCCTTCGGTTAGCCAGATATAAGCGATGGCTTCCGCCAGGGCGGCATCGGTACCGGGTCGAGGGGTAATCCACTTATCTCCCAGTATCGTGGCGGTGTAGTTGCAGAAGGGGTCGATGAATATCTGCTTCTTACCCAGGTCGCGCAGCCAGTACCGCCAGAGAATCGATTCCTGGCCGCCGTAGATGCCCCGCGTCGAATCAGGGTCATTGCCCCAGTGCACAACGAGGTCGGTGTTTTTAAGAGCATCTTCAAGCAGGTCGTACTGCTCCGGCATGCCCAGCCGCCAGAAAAAGCCGTAGGCGTGGGTGGCGCCCCAGTGCCAGCCTTCCCAGCTATCCGGGTTGTCCATGATATCGGTAAAACCGATGAGGTTAAAAAAACGCGACCACGTGGAGGTGCGGTAGCCGACGTTGCCCCAGTTATGGTGGGAGGAAGCGCGGGACATGATAGCTTCAGGACCGTAGGCGGAGCGGATTCTCTTCATCTCGCCGGCGACGATATCCAGAGCATCATTCCAGCTGATGCGTTTATAGCCGGACTTGCCTCGATTTTCAGGATT
>DAOULS010000030.1:0-18051 GCA_034418415.1 Dehalococcoidales bacterium
CCTGCTCGAAGGGCATGGAAAGCATAATGGTACGCAGCTGCGCGGAATTGGCATAAAGAATCACCACGTCCGGCTCGAAAGAGGCGGTCTTAAGAGGCGCGGTCAGGATACCGATGTACTTGCCGTACTCGAATCTTTCGTAGGGGTGCCCCATCACCGGACCCTCCACCGGCACCATGCCGTAAGCCATCAGGGCGGCGGGGCACCAGTGGTCTTCCTTGAGCATGGCAATGGTAGCGCGTTCCCGGCGCGTCATCGCCAGCACCTGGCACTGGGCGAGGTGGTAGTTATGGTCCTTCTTGGGGCGCATCGCTCCGGCGGGTATATCGGCTTCTTTCTCCAGCATCTTCACGGCTATTGGGGACGTCCTTAACTGCAGGATGTCCTCCAGCTCCTCGCCGCAGCGGTTGAACTCTTTAATCGTCGCCATGGGGGTTCACCTCCCGATTCTTACTTGTACTGGCTTGTTTTTCCGCAAGATGTATGGAATATAGGACGTTTGATATTGCGGACGATGACGGGACCGTGCTGGACGCCGGCCGGTATGCAGGCGGAGAAACTCCTGTCCACGATGTTTTTCTCGCCGTCAATGGTAATTTCAATCTCCGCGCCCAGGTCCTGAATATTATCGTAGTTAAAGCCGAAAAACCCCAGCACCTCGTTGAAGTCGTGGGTATGCGATTCGCAGAGTCTTATTTCTTTGGGACCGCCGGGGAGTATCCACTTTGCCTCGGCGTAGAATTCGGCGCCGGGGACGGTATCGGCATCCACCTGGACAACCGGCTTAACTACTTTGGGGTCGTTCTTAACGCGGTAGGACGGGTACTTGGCGTTGGCTTTAGGCGTATCTACAACGTATTTAGCGTTTCTACCCTTGTGCATTTCAATTACCTCTTTCTCATATCTGCGGATTTTTATTAGACGTACATATCGCCCGAACCGAGGGTCATGTGGAACATCGGGGCGTCCATGCGGCGAAAAACGAGCGGGCAGTGCTCCATATTAGCCGGGATATAGACCATGAAGCTCTTGGTGAGGACGAACTTTTCATCCTCCAGCCAGAACTCGATTTCGCCGCCGAGGTCGGAGGGGTCGTTCACGTTGGTGCCGAAGTAGGTAAAAATCTCGACGAACGGGTGGGCGTGGGGGGCAATGCCAGGCACCTTGCCGCTTTTAACCAGCTCCGGCGTTACCAGTTCCGGCATCTGCATCCTCGGCATCTGGAACTGGTCTTTCATCGTGGAGGGCCACTGCCAGGTGTACTCGCCGTAGAAGGCTCCGGGCAGCACCTCTTTATCCATCCAGATAACGTGCTCCAGTCCCAGTCGGTAGCCGTCTCGGTAGCCCTGGGCGATTTGCTGGGGGCCCTTGTAGCCGGGCATTACGATGCCCCTCTTCAGCTCCGTGGTGATGTACTTGCCGTACTTACTTGCCATTGATACGCTCCTTTCGAGAATTGTATATATTATTTTACTTTAATGTCCTTAATTACAGAGTCCAAACCCAGTTCCTTGAGCTTCTTTTCGGTGGGGACGCCGTCTTTCGTCCAGCCGCGTAGAGTGTAGTATTTATCAAGAAATGCATCGTTATGACTCACCATTTGCCCCTCCCCTTCAGCCTCCCGGGTATGCAGTGGCTCGGTGCGAATGCGCTCGGGCAGGTAGTCGTCTTTGCGGCCGAATCCCTGGCGGATATTGAAGGCCCTCTCCAGATTAAACATGCGGTCGCCGACTTTAGCCAGGTAAGCATCATCCTTATACACATCGATACCGCGAGCCGCCGCGAGCAGCTTACCGTAAAGATGCGACCAGCCCCACCTGCTGGCAAAGGCACAGATAACGCCGCATTCATTCGCCGCGGTATCATCCTGGTTAAAAATTACGATATCCGCATTCCCTTCATCAAAGCGGTCGGTGGGGTGGGGGAAAGGAGCGCCGAAAATATCCTGGGTGGCATAGCCGTAGCAGTGGGAAGCCCCGACGCTGGCGGTAGCGTAATTATAGCCCTGCGACTTGGCACCGCGGGGCTCGTAGGCAGGCATCTCCAGGCCCTTGACCTGCATGGTATAGGAATCAGTACCCTGGCCGATTTTTCTGGCGGCACGTACAGTGCCCTCAGCAAGCAGGTCGCCGATGCCCTGGCGTAAGGCAATTTTCTCCACGAGAGCGACCATCGGCTCGTGTTTGCCATAGATAAGCTCCAGTCCATCGGTATCAGATTTCTTGATTATACCTTTCTCGTAAAGCTCGTAAGCAAAGCCGATGCTGTTGCCGGTGCTGATGGTATCCAGTCCGTAGTCATCGCAGAGCTGGTCGGCGCGGATGCTGGCTTCGATGCTGCCGCTATCGATAGGCCCGGTAAAAGCCCAGATGGACTCGTATTCGGGGCCTTCACTATGGGCGCCTTTATACATGCCGGAGGTGACCGTATGCACCTTGCCGCAGCGGGCCGGACAGGAATAACAGCCCATATCCCCCACTCTCAATTTGCGGTATTCAGCGCCGACGAGTTTCTGCCAGCCGACCTGCTGCCCGTAGCGGAAGTTACGCACCGGGTAAATGCCGATAGCGTTAGTAATATCCTGGGTAGAGGTTGTACCCCATTCTTTGTGGTTGAGAAACCCCCCATCGTTCCTGATAATGTTGACCTGCTCTTTAGCCAGAGCATTATAGGTATCGGGGTCGGCAAGGTGCAGGGCACGGGTAGCGGTAATAGCCACGGCCTTAAGATTTTTCGAGCCCATGACGGTGCCGGTGCCGCAGCGTCCGGCGGTACGGCGGTCGCTGACGACGGCAGCGAATTTCACCAGTTTCTCGCCGGCGGGGCCGATACAGGCGGTCCGTGTGTTTTTACCATACATGTTGTTCAGCCAGGCCTGTGTTTCCTTGGTGTCTTTGCCCCATATTTCTTTAGCGCTTAAAATTTCACAGCCATCCGGGGTGATATGGATGTAGGACGGCTTGTCGGCTTTACCTTCGATAATGATAACCTCAAGGTCAGCGAACCTCATCCAGGCACCGAAGTCGGCGCCGCAGACAGAGCGGGCGAAAGCGCCGGTCAGAGGACTTCTGGTACAGACCATCCACCTTGATACTGTCTGCGCCATAGTGCCGGCCAGAGGCCCGGCCAGCATAATGACCTTGTTTTTCTCGCCAAGGGGGTCGGTGCCGGGAGCGATTTCATCGTAAACATATTTAACACCGTAGCCCCGCCCCCCGATAAAGTCGGTGGCGACAGATTCGGGAACGGACTCCCGGCTGACTTTGCCGGTGGAAAGATTGACTCTCAAAATTTTACCGGTATTCACTTCCATATTAACCTCCTGAAGTCAAGGCTGGTATATATATTACAACTTTGAATACGGTAAATGCTATTTTATCCGCCCAAGACTATATGGGAAATATAAATCTTGTCGCCGGGGCGGACGGGCTTTGATAACGGCTTTGGAAAAGCGTTCTCACTGTTAATAAAGATACTGATTCCTTTGGGAAGCTCGCCGCGCTTGGTAAAAAGCTTCGCCTTTAGCTGCGGGTATTTTGCCGCCAATTCGTTAAGGCATTCACCGACGGTGCTGCCTCTGACCTCAATGCGGTTTATGCCGCCAACGAGAGCCTGTAAAACGGGGGGTATGTTAACTTCCACAGTCATGTTATACCTAATTCGATTATATCACTTTTACAGGGAGAGATTGAAAGCAAACGCGTTACCTGAAAGGATTGAGAGTGGAATTATGTCTCAATTTGTAATAGGTTGCCGCCAGCACGTAAATCAGCACGAAGCCGATTAAGACCATGATAAGAGCCAGTATCAGGAGACTGTAAACCGCGCCGAGAACGGACGCCGTATAGGGGAAGACGCTTTCCGACGTGCGCCCGGCCAGCAGCAGTATCAGGTTGAGTATTAAAAACGGCAGCACGATACAGCCCAGACCGGAAAGCGAGTTTTTAATGTCCGCCCAGCTTAATCTGACGTTGGAGGCGACGCAGATGGACAGGTAAAGAAAGATCCAGAACTGCCAGGTATGCAGGTTGTCGGACGTGAAAATGATATTGAGCATGGAGGGTACCGAGTCCTTGAAAACTGTAAAATAGTCGCCGACCGATGCGCCCGTGCCCAGGCTGTTGACCCCCGCGATAATGGAGTCCCACACTCGCGAGCTGTCTGGAATGAGAAAATAGAAAATAGCAAAAAGCACGGCGCAGCCCAGTGCTACCGGCCCGATGCCGATGAAGAAATTGCCCAGCACGTGCCAGGGGTTTCTGGGGTTCCAGGTGTGATAAACGTAGCCCAGGGTGCCGGTGTCTCTATCCGGCTGGAAGAACCTGATTTCCTCGATGTGGTGCAGGAATATCACGCAGAAGAGGGCATGCCCCAGCTCGTGCACCGGCGTGCCCAGCCAGGCAACGAAATAGGTGCCCCCGCGCCCGAAGGCATTGGCCAGCGACCTGAAGGTAAGTTGGGAAATGAAATGTATCAGCAGTCCGAAGATGAAGAAGCCTAAAAACAGGGCGGCCATCTGGCCCAGCGTGGCCAGGAGAAGGTCCTTGATGAAGATGAGGGCGTCCATGTTGGTTGCATAATATCCGCATTAGGTTGGGGTGTCAAGGAATACGGCGGGGACTTTTAGCTTAACCGCTCCTTAGGCTGCGGATAATCGTGCCCAGGCTGGGTCTCTTGCCGTACATGAGCAGGAAAACGCGCACTATCTTGGCGGTAAGGAACAATCCGCCCACCACGCATACCAGCAGGACGGCGATACTAGCAAGTATCTGCCACGTTGGGACTTCGGTAATACCCAGCCGCATCATCAAGGTGACGGGGGCGGTAAAGGGGAAAATAGTCAGGGCGATGATGGCTGGGTTATTCGGGAAGAAAATTATAGCGGAAGCAAACCACAGCGGGCATACAGACATCAGCGTAAATATCGGCGCGAGCTGTTGACCTTCCCGGGTGGAGGAGGTGACCGCGCCGATAGCTACAAATATTACGGCGAATAAGAAATAACCCAGTATGAAATACACGATAAACAGAATGAAAAAGACAGGCGTTATCTCTAAAGTGCTTAAAAAACCCCCGATTGATACAGAAGCTACTCGCAGCAGTATCGGGGCACATATCACCCACACGACTATTTGCAGCAGACCGGCCGCGCCCATCCCCAGCACTTTACCGATGATAAGCTGCTTGGTGGAGACAGAGGATAATAATACTTCGATAAGCCGGTTCTCCTTTTCATCGCCGAGACCGGCCAGCAGATAACCGGAAGAAAATGAAATCGATAGTACCAGCAGTATCCCGAATATCGAGGGAATTAAAAGATTGCCGAAACCGCCCTGTTCCAGCGCGATATCGCCGGTCTCCGTAAGCCGTATGGAGGTAATTCCCAGCGGCGCATTCACCAGTGCGATGGTGGTATCGGTCACTTTCCCCGCCAGCATGTTGCCGGAAAGGAAATCTTTTAGCGCCGCCGTAATATCCTTGGGGGGTTCGAGCTGTTTCTCCAGTGTGTAAACGTTAACCGTACCGGTAGTGAAATAGTCCGGTGTGATGACTACGTATTGTTTGATATCCTCTTGAACCAGCGCCTCATTGGCTTGAGCTACCGTATCGTAGCGGACCAGTTCCACATTGCCCTGCTTGGTGTATTTATCGAACCCGCCCACTTCGTCGATATACCCGACCTTCGTTATTTCAACCGACGGCTCGATAGTTCCCGATATTATCTGGTAGGCGACTATTGCCAGGATACCTATCAACGGCACGATAAGCGTGACCACGATAAATCCCACCCGCCGTATCATGGCGAGGAATTCGTAGCGGAACACTAAAAAAGTCTTATTCATTTTTTTCACCGGCGACCTTGATGAAAATATCGTTCAGGGGAGGGGTGGCGATTTCGTACCGGTTGACGGTGATGCCGCGTGCCAGCAGGCGTTCCAGCAGCTGCTGCGGCGATGTCTTTGCGTCCAGGAACAGCTCAACATAGCCTTTGTGAGAGCGTTTTTCTGTAACTCCCGACACTTCCCCCAGTTCCCCCTCGTAATCCAGCAGGACGGAATTGTTCCGGTACTTGGACTTGACTTCGGCAAGACCGCCGTAAAGCACCGCATGCCCTTTATTAATCATTAAAATGCGGTCGCAGAGCTCCTCGATTTGGTTCATCTGGTGGGTGCTCAAGATAACCGCCTTTCCCTGGTTCCTCAAGTCGGTCACCATCTTCATCGACGCTTCGGTATTGACGGGGTCGAGACCGGAAAAAGGCTCGTCGAGTATAAGCAGCTGCGGGTCGTGGATGGTGGTGACGATGAACTGGATAATCTGGCCCATACCCCGGCTTAGCTCTTCTATTTTCTTGCGGGCGTGCGGCAGCATGCCGGTCTGCTCGAGCATGCGGGTGGCTTTTTCCTCGGCGGCGCGCTGGCTCATGCCCTTGAGCGTGGCAAGGTAAACGATAACATTAAGCACGCGCTGTTTTTTATAGAGTCCCCGCTCCTCCGGCATGTACCCGATTTTGTTCTTGGCGGCTTCGTTCATTTTCTCGCCGAGGACGTCCACCTCGCCGGAGTCCGGCTTGATGATATCCATTATCATCTTAATGGTGGTGGTCTTGCCGGCGCCGTTGGGACCAATCAGGCCGAATATCTCGCCCGGCGCCACAGAGAAGGTAAGATTATCCACCGCGACCTTATCACCGAAGGTTTTGACGACGTTTCTGACTTCTACGGTGTTCACAAATAGCTACTCACTTAGATATAAATTATAGCATATTTTCACTAACGAATGAACCTGCAATAGTGAAAAGGACTTCGCTTTAAATCGGGCTATTATCAATGCTGCGACATGCACCAGGTCTTGGTTTTTTGGGCATAATCCGTTACTTCCCTATCGGTCCTGAAATCCTGTTCCCCGCAATTATCATAGTGCGTTATTTCATCGATATCCCTGACGATTTTAGGACCGGGCGAACCGTCCGCGTAACCGACTACCATCATGTCATAAATTGTCATGACCTCGGGAATGCCGATTATCTCTTTTATGGCACGCTCAACCTCCGGACGCGACGTGGCGGTATACCATTGCGATGCCAGCCCTAACGAAGCGGCCGCCAGATGCATATATAAAAAGGCGCTTGCCAGGCTGGAGTAATAAAGACTGGCTACCTGAGTTTTGTTTTCAGAGGTGCGACCGGGCAGCCCGATACTGGCCCTCCAATCGCATAAAAGTAAAATAAAGACAGGTGCATCCTTAAAGCTCTTTCTGGACAATGACTCTTTGAGCGGGTCTTTTATGGGCGGCCCGTGTTGTTCGAGCACTGCCACTATTTTGTTTTTTATGTCCTGGCTCCTGATAACGACAAATTCCCAGGGTTGGGTATGAAAAGCTGATGGAGCCCAGCGCGCCACCTCGATTATCCTGGTAATGTATTCATCGGGCACCGGAGCAGATTTAAACTGGCGCATACTTCGCCTGGTCTTTACCAGTTGTAAAAGGCAATTATATTGAGTATCACTATTCATCAGAGGTCTCCTTTTGTTATATATTTATCGGGCTTTCGTATAATCACCCGCTGCAACATCATGATGGAATCGAGAAAAAGTTTAGCATATTTTAAAGACTTATGTAATTGTAAATAATACGGATACAGTTGCAGTGATACTTGATATGGACATGAAAAACCGAATATTATCCTGTTATTTCACGAAAAAAGCAAGTGGTCGTTGGTCAGTAATCTTATTGACGTAAAAGTATAAACATGCTACGCTAAAGCCAAGAGTATTTCCGAACAGCCCCGCTTCAACGGCACATAACGATAAGTAATCAGGCGAGGTATAAACGAGAAAAGCAATGTCAAAAATAAGGTTCTCGACCCCCCTGCTTATCGGCCTCTTAATAGCTGCCCTCATTGTTATTTCCCTGATTTTCCGGATTTTTCTTCCCTACGGAGATATCTTTGTCGGCGACGATATAAAATACGCCAGCAACGATGCCTATTACTACATGCGCCTGGTAGATAACCTCTCTCACAATTTCCCCCACCTCACCAAGTTCGACCCGTATTACCTTATTCCCGGCGGTAATATCGTCACCTCCCTGCCCACCTTCCACTGGATGACCGCTATCCTTGCCTGGATTGGGGGTGGGGGTCACCCCACTGAACACGTTATCGACCTGATAGGGGTTTACCTGCCGGCAATCTTGGGGGCGTTGACGGTTATCCCCGTTTTCTTTATCGGGAAACTTTTATTCAATAAATGGGTGGGCGTGCTGGCGGGCGGCCTGATAGCGGTTCTGCCGGGCGAATATCTGTCACGCTCGTTGCTGGGCGCCGGGGATAATCCCGTCGCCGAAGTGTTCTTTACAGCCACCGCCCTGGCATTTCTGATTGCGGCGGTGAAGACCGCCGTTGAGAGGCAGCTGTCCTTTGCTCATATATTCAAGGGCGAATGGAAGGTGATGCTCAAACCGCTAATATTAAGTGTGCTGGCCGGTTTGTTCCTCGGTTTTTACCTCACTACCTGGCAGGGGGCTTTGATATTCGTCTTCATAATAGCCGTTTATCTGGTAATCCAGTTCATTATCGACCATTTGAAACGTAAATCATCCGAATACCTGTGCATCGTTGGCTTCGTTACATTTCTACTGGCGCTGATTATGCTGCTGCTCAACCCGATGTCCACCGACGTAACTCTGGCGATGGTTATCGCGCTCTTTATTCCCCCGGTCTTATGGGGCATCTCGAAGCTCATTTCCGCCAGAGGCTTTAAGGAATACTTCTATCCCATCACGCTGGCCGTTATCGCGGGACTGGCCGTGATAGTCGTTTATTTTGCGGCACAGGGCATGTTTAATACGCTGCTGGCAAAATTCAACTTCGTTTTCTTCCCCACGGGTTCGACGGCAGCCACCACCCTGGAAATGACGCCGATGCTGCTCCCTCAAGAAAATATCTATACCACCGGTGTAGCCTGGGGCAATTTTGCCACAAGCATCTTTATTGCGCCGTGGTGGCTTATTTTCGGCGTCGGTGCGGCGGCGATATGCGCTTATATCTTATACCTGAACAGCGAAAGCAGCGGGCAGTCGTTACTGGTTTTCTTCATCATTACCGCGATAATCATGATAATATTGACCGCAACGCAGGTGCCCAATGAGTATAATCTCCTCGACGACCAGGTCAAGTTCATCCCGGGTGTGGCGATTATAGGGATGGGGATTCTTTTCTATAAGTTTATCAAGCGGGGGCAGGAACAGCGGTGGTATATATCCGCCTTATGGGTCGTGGCAATGCTTATCACCTTATCACTGCTGATAATATTTACGACGTACAGCAACATCCGCTACCTGGCGCTGATACCCCTGGCTATACTGGTCTATATTTTATTCAAGCAAAGCGAGGGCGACGAGCACCTGCGACTCTTCCTCATCTGGTCGCTGATAATCCTCATCATCCCAATGATACAGCGCCGCTTCCAGTATTACCTGGCGGTGAATATTGCGGTGCTTTCCGCCTATCTTTCCTGGGAAGTAATCTGGCTGGCAGGCATCAAGAAGTTGATAAAACAGCCGGAGGGCGAGGATAAAAAGGGGTTCGGGCGACCGGAGGCAGCAAAAGAAACGGACTACTACGCCATCCTGGGGGTAGGTAAAAACGCGGATTATTCCACTATTAAGAAAGCCTACCGGAGACTGATGCAGGATTACCGCTCCGATGAGGAGGCAAAAGATGCCCGGACAAAGGACCGGATGAAAGAGATAAACAAAGCCTATGAGACCCTGACCAACCCGAGACTGCGCGCCACTTATGACAGCTCCCGTCGCAAGACCTCCGAAAAGAAACCCAAAAAAGGCAGGAAACAGGGCCGGGGTTTGAAGTTACATTATGTCAATGCAATTTTAGCCATAATCATCGTTGTCCTTTTTGTCTTTTGTCCCAACATATCCAAAGCGTACGCCCAGGGGCAGGTAGTTAATTTTGCTTTATCGGACGACTGGCAGGCGGCCATGGTATGGATGAAAGATAATACGCCGGACCCCATGGGCGACCCGGATGCCTATTACCGGTACTACGATGCGCCGCTTCCCGGCCAGGAGTTTGAATACCCTGCCTCGGCATACGCCGTTACGGCATGGTGGGACTACGGATACTGGATTACCCGTATCGCGCACCGCATACCCAATACCAACCCGTCCCAGTCGCCAGACCCGATTAGAACGGTAGCCACGTTTTTCCTTTCTCAAAACGAAACTTCGATAGCTACTCTAAGACAGGAATTGAATTCGAGATATATAATCGCCGATTATGAAATAGTCGTTGGAAAGTATTGGGCGATGCTCAACTGGGCGGGAATGGACCAGGATAAATACATACCTACATACTATGTACAGCAGGGAGATAATGTTGCCCCGATACAGGTGTTCAACCTCGATTATTACCGCACCTTCATCGTCAGACTGTATAATTTCGACGGCCAGGGCGCCCCGGGCGGGACGGCGGTAGTGTTAACCTATCAGGATGCGAGAGACATCAACGGCATAATTTTCAAATTAGTTGTCAATGCCGAGGAATTCGCTTCCTACCAGGCAGCGCTTGACTATGTTAACTCACAGGATTCCACCTATAAATACGCTATTGTCGGCGTGAACCCCTTCGAAAACCCGATACCCGTGGAACCGGTCGAGGGCTACCAGCTGGTGTACAGTTCACCGACCTTAAGTAATGGTATGCCGGTAATCAAGATATTCGAATATATCGGGGATAATTAAGACCTATCTACAGGGAAATCAGTTTTTACCCTTTTCTTTTATCGCTTCGACTAATTTCTCTTCCAGCTGGCGGGCGATTTTTTCGTTGCTGTGCTTTTCCCGCGCGTAAGTAAGCCCGGCCCACTCCAGTCGTTTCATGCGTTCCGGCGCCTTAAGCAACCCGATTATTTTACCCGGTATCTCATCGACGCTGTCCCCATAGACCACACCCTGTTCCTCACCCTGAATCACGGCCGCCATGCCCGGCAGGCGCGTGGCGACCACCCCCCTGCCGCAGGCGAGATACTGTACGATTTTGCTGGGGAAGATGTCACGGGTGGTGTCATTGACGACGAAGGTATTGATACATAAAGTCGACATGTTGATGTATTGCGGCATGGTGTCGTAGGGCTGGAAGCCGGTAATAATAACGCTCTTTTGCATTCCCGTTGCCACGATGATTTTCTCCAGCGCCGGACGCTGCGGCCCGTCGCCGACGAGTAGCAGTTTGGCCTGCGGCACCTCTTTCACGACTTCATGGAAGTGCCGGATAAGAATATCCAGTCCGCTGAAATCGAACAGCGTACCAATAAACAGTATTACCGCGTCGTCCGCGCCAAGGCCCCACTTGCGGCGGAGTTCCCCGGCAACGGGACCCGGCTTAAACATGTCCGTATCCACAGGTATCAGGAGCAGCCCTACTTTAGAGGGGTCGGCACCCAAATCGACAACATATTTGGACATCTTGGGAGTGAGGGCGAGAATATAGTCCGCCCGTGAATATACCCGCTTCTCCAGCAGCCTGGTCAGGGGACGCAGGAGAGGGCTGGTTACCATCTGATTGAGCACATCGATGGAGCGGAAGACCACCGGCACGTTGAACTTTTTAGCCAGGTTCACGGCCTGCCAGCCGCTGGTGGGCACGGAATAAAGCACAATGGCGTCGATTTTCTTTTCTTTAATGGTCCGGCGGATTTCCCACTGCTGGGTAAATAGCGCAGAAAAACGGCTGATGCCGGGTATCTTGATAAAACCGGGACGTATCAGCTTTACCTTGGCATCGGGATAGGCGCGGTTTACATTATCAACTACACGCGTGCGCAGGCTGCCGAAGTCGAAGAACCCGTCCTTCTGCCACATAGACTCGTAGTCGATGACATAAACGTTGTGCCCGAAGAGGGATAAAAGCTCGGAAAGGGTATGGATTTCAAAAACGACCTTTTTCAGCCAGTCGATTTCGTGAATAAAGAGTATATTCACAACAGATGTTATTCGCTTTCCGATGCTTCGTGGTAGAACCGTAATATGAGCGGATGGCGCATCGTTTTCTTGATTTCGCCCTCTTGCTTCGCCAGCTCATCCCGGACGGCCTTATGCTCCACCAGCACCACCAGGGCGTCGGCGTCCTTGGCAATTTCCCTGATTGACGAATACTGGGAGCCCTTCACCCGGGGGTCGTAGGCGCTTACCCGGTAGCCGTCCTTCTTGAGCAGCTCGATTATTTTCTGCGCCGGACTGTTCCTGGTATCGTAGGTATCCGGCTTGTAGGTCAGCCCCAGGACGACGATTTTGGGATTATCGATAACCTTAAGTGCCTGCCTGATTTTAGCGGCGATATAAACCGGCACCTCGTCGTTGATGAGCCTGGCGGTGTGAATGAGGCGCGAGTTGACGGGGTCCACCTCCTTGATGAACCAGGGGTCGACGGGTATGCAGTGCCCGCCGGTGCCGATGCCGGGCTTGAGAATTTTCACCCGGGGGTGCTTGTTGGCGAGCTTGATGGCTTCCAGAATATCAATCCCCAGTCCTTCCGCCACCGCGGCGAACTCGTTGGCGAGGGCGATATTGACATCGCGGTAGGTGTTTTCCATGAGCTTCACCGTCTCCGCAGTAACGTCGTCGGTCAGGTACAGGTTGCCCTTGACGAAAGAAGCGTAGATTTCCCTGGACATCTCGGCCGCTTTTTTGTCCATGCCGCCGATAATCCTGTCGTTATTGACGATTTCCTCGAAGACGGCGCCGGGCAGAATCCTCTCCGGGCAGTGGCAGACGAAAACGTCCTTGCCGATTTTGAGTCCCGACTTCTCGATAATGGGGGCTATAATCTCGCGGCAGGTCAGCGGCGGCACGGTGCTTTCCACGATTACCAGGTTGCCGGCGCGCAGGTAAGGGACAATCGATTCCACGGCCTGGGTCACTTGAGAGAGGTCGGCGACCCTTTTTCTTTCGTCGATAGGCGTGGGGACGGAGATGATGAAGACATCTGCCTCGCAGGGCGTCTTCTGGGCGCGCAGGTTCTTCCTGACGTTCGGCTCCTGGAAAATCTTGCCGATATCCTCTTCAGCTAGGTGCAGGATGCCGGTATTGATGGCATCGACCACGTTCTCCTCGATATCGGCGCCGACCACCTCGTAGCCGGCCCGCGCCAGCATGATGGCCAGCGGCAGCCCCACGTATCCCGTTCCCATGACGACGATTTTCTTAGCCAATTTTATATACCTCTTTCTGCCATTCGATTGTTTTCGGGATGCCTTCTTCCAGCGACACCGTGCTTTTGTGCTTGAGGTCGCGCACGGCCCTGGACACGTCCACCTTTTTCACCAGCGTCGTTTCCGGCTGGGCATCTTTATATTCGACCAGGCGGTCGTCTTTGCCCAGGTATTTCAGGATGATATCGGAGGCTGTTTTCATGTTGTGCAGCTCGTGCCCGGCAATATTATACACCTCGCCGGGTTTGAAGCTATCGACGATATTCGCCAGCGTTTTTACAGAATCATCAATATAAGATGAGGTTCGCTCATGCTTGGTATAGACGGTATAGGGCTGGTTATGCAGGGCTTTATAGATAAAGACGCAGATGGCGCTGCGGTACTCGGAGTAATATTCGCCGGGACCGTAGGTGTTGAACAACCTTACGCGCACCGTCTCCGTGCCGTACCGGCCGGCGGAGTTCAGAATCTGCATCTCGTTGACCCACTTGCTCATGGCGTAGTCGTTCATCTGCTTCACGGCTACCTTGTCCATCACGTCCTCGAACATCACGTCGCGGTAGTCGCCATAGACCTCGGAACTGCTGAAGAAAATCATGCGGAACTTGAGTCTTTCCTGCATCCGGATGAAGTTCTTGGTGCCGATGGCGTTGGACTTCCAGAGGTTCTCGTAAAAGTCCTCGCCGTTGCGGCGCCCGAACTCGGCGGCAAGGTGATATACATAGTCAAAGTTGGCTTTATCTAATAGTCTTTCCACCTGGTGGAACTCGCCGACGTCGCACCTTACGTATTTTTCCTCGGCCGAGTGCACCCGGTCGGCAATCCAGACCTCGTTGCCCCTCTTTTTAAGCTCTACGGAAAGCGGTTTGCCCACCGCTCCCAGGCCGCCGGTTACCAGAATTTTAGCCATTGCCTGCCTCCGTGATTATTTTAGCGATTCTCGCCGCCGCTTTGCCGTCCCCGAAGGGATTGTCCCACTTGCCTTTCTTATCCAGCATGATTTCCGCGCATTCAAGGATGCGCGCCGCATCAGCTCCGGCGAGCATGTTGGAACCCACCTCCAGCGTTTCCGGTCGCTCCGTGTTGTCCCTAAGAGTAACGCAGGGCACGCCCAGAATGCAAGCCTCCTCCTGCAAACCACCGGAGTCGGTCAGCAGGAGTCTGGCATCGCTTTGAAGTCGCAAAAATTCCAAAAAGCCCAGCGGTTCGATAAGCGTAAGATTTTCAGGTTTAAGCTTGAACCGGCCCATCATTTTGCGACTGCGCGGGTGGATGGGATAGACGACGGGTAATTTATTCCTTACAGCCAGCATGTCAAGACCTAGCAGAATCGAGCCGAACCTGGCGGCGTTATCCACGTTCTCCTGCCGGTGCAGGGTCACCAGAAAATACTGCTTGGGTTTTAACTTTAATTCACTCAAGACATCTTTGCCACTTTTCGCCAGCTTGAGGTTTTGTTGGACGGCATCGACGATGGTGTTGCCGGTGACAAACACATTTTTCGCATTAATCCCCTCGCCGAGCAGTATATCTCTCGCCTTGGGCGTGGGCGCAAAAAGATAATCTGAAAGGTGGTCTGCCAGCAGCCGGTTAAGCTCCTCCGGCATGGTGCGGTCGTAGGAGCGCAGCCCCGACTCCACATGGCCCACCTTAATGCCGAGTTTAGCCGCGGCTAAAGCCCCAGCCAGGACGCTGTTGGTATCCCCTTCGACGAGCACGATGTCCGGCTTTTCTTTCAGCAGTATTTTCTCGATGCCGATAAGCATTTTACCGGTCTGCTCGGCGTGAGAGCTTGAGCCAACGTCGATATTGTACTTGGGACGGGGCAGCTTGAGCTGGTCGAAGAAGACCCTGTCCATCTGGTAGGAATAGTGCTGGCCGGTATGCAGTAAAAAGAAATCCGCCCGGTTTTGCTGATAAATCTTTATCAGCGGGGCCATCTTGATTATTTCCGGGCGGGTACCGAGTATAATCGCAATTTTCATTAGTCAAGTCAGAGGGGATTTTACCGATGTGTTAGTTCGACCCTCTTGACAAGTAATTATAGTTCGGTACGTGGGCACAAAGCAAGAGCTAAGCCTGCCGCCTGAATTCCGCTGGCAGGCAATACTACCTTCTAGCGAAACGTCTCCTTAGCGGCCCGAGGCGCTGGATAAGGGCGTTATAGACGAGGCGGCGCGCCTTGAGGATTTCCGCCTCTTCCGCCATGGCCGGCCTGTCGCCCCGCCCCCCGTAGCGACTGCTCAAGTAAGCCTGCGTGATATAGTCCAGGGCTTCGGCCTGTTCGGTAAGGACGCTCGCCAGACTGCCGGCGAATTCCAGGGGAGTCTGCTGCGGATTTGGGTCCAAACCCACCATCGCCGCCAGCCGGCACATGTTAACGTAGCTGTCATGCATCAGCTTATTTCTATCTACCTGCCACAGCCAGCGGAAGGAGAGCGACCTCACCAGCAGGACAGTCCCGATTATTATCGCGATTACCAGAGCCGCGCCGAACACGAAAAGCAGTCCCTGCCCCAGCTTGGCGGCAAAGGACAGGGAGTCGGTCCCGCCAGCCGCCCCACCACCCGGCAGACTGCCGGCATCCATATTGGCAAGGTTCTGCATATCCGGAGGCACCGCCCAGGGCCAGTACTGGCTGAAGTTCTGCGACTGCTCGATAGTGTTGCTGGAGACCAGCGGCGTGTCGATAGCTACCTGACTTTCCGCACCGCCGGGCGTGGCTTCGATATCCACCCAGCCGTAATCGGGGAAATACACCTGCGGCCAGGCATGGTAAGACCTGTCGCGCAGTATATATTGTCCGGGCAAATCGCCCGGTTCTCCCGGCAGATAGCCGACCACCAAACGTGACGGAATATCAATAGACCTTAGCATCACCGCCACCGCCGAGGCAAAATGCAGGCAGTAGCCGTCCTGCCGGTTAAAGAGGAAGTAAGCCACGCTATCGGCGCCTTCCGGTGGCGCTTCTATTTCCAGCGTATAGGAAAAATCGCCAAGGTAGTCCACGATGGCTGTAACCTTAGCATATGGCGTCGCCGCGTTCCGGGTAAGGTTCTCGGCTAAAATTCTGATTTCAGGGGGCAAATCGGGAGGCAGCTGTAAATAAACTGACTTAATAGCCTCCGAGTAGTTGTTCCCGGCGGCGGACAGCTCATTGCTGGTGGCGGTAACCACCTGCGCCGTAACGGTATAGCCCTCGCCGGGATTGAGTATGCGCACCGCGTTGACGGTCTCGATATCTCCCCCCTCCCCGATACCCACCCTGTACGGGATGTCCGTTGAAATAAATCCGCCGTTATTCAGCAATACGTCCGTGAATATCTCGGTGGTGACGGCGTATTGCATAGTTTGACCGCCGTCAGGCGTTTCCGCATCCGTCCAGGGGGTGCCCGCTTCCAGCAGAATTTTCTCTGCTGAACTGCTGGTCCAGCCTCTGGCGGTATAGGTATTGTACACGTTCACCCGCCAGTAAGAGGGGCGCTCGGAATAGACGATGTACTCAATCTCGTCCCCCTGGTTCCATCTCTCGCCGAAGTCGATGTCCTTCAGCGAGGTTGTCGTACTCACCGACTGCTTGGACGGCACGACATTAAAAATATTGTACTTGGACTCCAGGAAATCTTGCTGCCACGGCAGCTTGGTGGCGATGAAGTCCTGCAGGCTGGTGGCACGCACCTGCGGCGTCACCCAGGAAAAAGACGCCGCCACCCCGACGATGCAGAGGAGGGAAATACCCAGGTAAAACAGACTCCTGCCGGAATAATTGGTGGTCTGGCGCTCTTTGGCGCTCCGGTCGGTCATGCGGGTGACCGCCACCAGTAGCGCGGCGACAAAAAAGTAAAGGAAGAAGTATATAAAATAAGAGTCCGGCAGATTGCTTAGATTGAATAATATTACCAGCCCGCCCATCACGGCCGCCGGCCAGGCGTTGTTCCGCCGCAGCACGAAATAAATCGCCAGGCTGCCGACAATCCAGGTGAGCAACGCGATAAATACCACGAAAACCACCTTTTCATCGCCGGTCTGCAGCGTCGCCGAACCCCGCCACCACGAGGATATCACGTCTAGGAAATGAGAGAACTTGGAGGCCGTTTCCGGCGTCGTCAGCACGTTCATCACCTGCCACGCCGATACCACCAGCCCGATGACCAGCACGATTAAAAACTTGAGTAGTCCGAACAGGCGGGTCCTCGCCATAATCACGCCGAGAATGACCGAGACCAGTAAGATAAGCGTTAGCGACGGCTGGGGGTCGACCCAGTGAGCTTGCTCGACGGACAGTACCGCCATTTCCAGCGCGAGGAAGACCAGAGCGACCTTCAGCCAGCTCTGCCAGCCGCCCCATACCGGTCCGCTCTCCCGCGGCTTAACCTCCCGGTCGCCGGACTGCCTATTCCGGAAGAAAAACCACTTCTTTTTCTTCGTATCTTCGTTCACGGTTAATACCCCATTCCCGTATAAGGCAGCGGTGAAAGAATAAACCGACTGTCCAGTGCCCTACCCAGCTCCGCGCCGCGCCTGACGACATAAACATACATGCCGCTGGCGACCAGGCCGCGGGCGGTATCGGACGCGCTTACTTCCCCGCCGAAAGTAGCGGCGTCGAGCAGCACGGCGGTGACCACGGTACTGCGGTTGACCAGCCTCCGCAGTGGGACCTGAATATTGCCGGAAGGCGTGATGACAACTACCGCGGCGCCCGGCTCGAAACGCTCCTCCTGCGAGGCAAGAAAAGCATCAAGCGGCAGCTTGCTGTTGGACTTTATCACCGCCAGCGCCTGCATCAGCTCTTCCTGGTGCTCGTCGCCGGTGTCCG
>DAOULS010000031.1:0-5486 GCA_034418415.1 Dehalococcoidales bacterium
AAGAGCTCACCAGCTCCGGTGCGAACCGGAGGCTGGGCAAACCCCATCCGGAGCAAGACCGAATAGAGGGATTAAGGACGCCCGGCCAATTCCCCGGGTTGGTCGCTCGACCCCGATGGCAACATCGGGGCTAGACAGATGGTCACCACTCCCGATTTTATCGGGGGCACAGAACTCGGCTTACAGGTTTGCTTGACTCATAAACAGATGATGCGGTCGTTGTGAAAGCGGCGACCGCATCGCCACATTTACCCCCGGACCCAGATTGACAAATTACAGCTAAAAAGGTTAAACTCCAGTCGCATTACCAACCATACAAACCAAAGAAAGGAGTCCAAGAAATGGCAAAGGAAATTATTCTTTACAACCTGGCGCCAAACGTAACCGATGAACAATACAAAGAGTACGTCACCAAGGAGAAGGGTCCCCTGCTGGAAAGCCTGGCCTCGGTCAAGAAGTTCGAGCTGGTGAAGATTACCGGGGCGGCGAAGGGGGAAATCCCCTATAAATACGTGGGCATTCTGCACGTCAACAGCCTGGACGAGTTCTACCAGAAAGACGCGCCGTCAGAGAAATTCCAGGGCTTCATGAAGAAATGGCAAACCATGGTAGCCGACTTCCATATCCTGGCGGGAGAAGAAATTTACTAAATAAGGAGCGGAATATGTTAGACCAGACCAGCCAGTGGTACAAACTGCAATACCCGGAGTGCTTCGTTAATGAAGAGCAACGCATGATGCAGAAGATGTTCGCCGACTTCGTGGAAAAGGAAATCATGCCCGTCCGCGACAAAATCGACGATGACCTGACGCATGAGGAAATAATCACCCCCATCCTGAAGAAGCTACAGGTAGACCTGGGCTCCCAGAAGACCATGATACCCAAGGACTACGGCGGCAACGAGATGCTTTCCATCGTCACGGGCGCCTTGAAGCAGGAGCAGATGGCGCGCGGCGACTACGGCATCAGCATGCACAGCGCCGTCACCGACTGGTGCTGGACGCCGGCCACTCTAGCCTACCTGATGGCGCCCACCAAGGAGGCTAAGGCGTGGGGTAAAGCCGTGCTGGACAAGTTCGCGCCCATGTTCACCGGCAACGAACTGAAGGCCGGCTGCTTTAACATGAGTGAACCGGAGTCCGCCTGCGACATCGAGAACATCACCAACGAGGGCAAAACGGTAAGTGTGAAAGCCAAGCTCGAGGGGGACGAGTGGGTAATCGACGGCACCAAGTTCTGGGCGTCCAACGCCGGCGTCGCCGACCTCAACTGCGTGATATGCAACATGGACCCCAAACTCGGGCTGGACGCCTTCGCCCTGATTTACGTCCCCGAGCCGTGGCCGGGTGTCTCGCACGGCAAATTCGAGGTCAAAACCGGGCTGCAAGCCGACCGCAATACATCGACCTACTTCGATAACGTACGCGTACCCCGGGAATGGGGCTTACAGGGCAAAGTGGCATGGTCGATTTTCGAAACGACCGTGTCGGCGCCGATGCCCCTGAACACGGGACATACGGTAGGACTGCTGCAGGGAGCCTTCGACGTGCTGATTGAGTACACGACGCAGCGAGTCGCCGGGGGAAAGCCGGTGGCACAACACCTCTCCGCCGCGATGATACTCGGCGAAATGGCCTCGCTGATAACGGTAGGCCGGGCGGCTTTCCTGGAGCTTGCCCACGAATACGATAACATGGATATATACGGCATGTGGAACACCAAGAGCATGGTGGCTAAAGGGCACGCCGTGCACGCCTATATAACGCGCGCCGCCTCGGAGATGATTCTTAGAGGCATGGAACTGATGGGCTCCTCCGGCTACGTGCGCGAAAACCACTACGAGAAGTACTTCCGCGACGCGCCGATAGCCAAACTGGTCATGGGCGGCAGCCATATCGGCTTCTTCTCGGTATGCAAGGAGTTTTACGACCTCGACTATTCATCCTTCGGGCCGGGCAAACTGACCGACCCCACCGGAGGCAAGAAGTAACAACGATTATTTCAGTCCAGCGATAAACTGATATAATGAATTATACAGGCCCGTCGAGTTTAGCTTCCTTATATCACCGCCCGAACGGAGTACAACCGAATGTCCAAATTTTCTAATATCGTCATCAGCGCGGCCATAGTAATCTTCATGGCGCTCGCCTTCGCCGGGGGCTTTCTAATAGGGCAGGCGCAGGGGCCTAGCGGCGGCACCGGGCTGGATATCATCAACGAAGCCTGGGACATCGTTAACTCCCGGTACGTCGAAAGAGACAAACTGAACTCCGCCAACATGAGCCGCGCCGCCATCGAGGGCATTATCGATACCCTGAACGACCCTTACACCGCTTACCTGACCGTCGAGCAATTGTACGATTTCGCCACCAGCCTCCAGGGCGAGTATCCGGGCATCGGCACCTATGTCACGATGCGGGACGGCAACCTGACGATTCTCGCCACGTTTCCCGATTCACCGGCAGAGAAAGCCGGGCTGAAGTCGGGCGATATCATCCTGGAAATCGACGGCGAATCGCTGGCCGGCCTGGACCTCGACACAGCCGCCAACAAGCTGCGCGGTCCCGCCGACACGACCGTCAGGTTACTCGTCCTCCATGCCGACGAGACGGAGCCGGTGGAAATAGAATTAACCAGAGCCATCATCGAGCTGCCCAGCGTCGTCTATGAGATGCGGGAGGACATCGCCTACATTACGATTTTCATGTTCACGGGACACACCGATGGCGAACTCACCGAGGTAATACAGGAACTGGAACAGGACGGTGCCAAGGGGATTATCATCGATATACGCAATAACGGCGGAGGACTGCTCGACGCGGCGACCGCCGTCGCCAGTCACTTCCTGGAGTCCGGCACCGTCGCCACCACCAGGAACGACGAGGGGACGCTGCGAGAATACTACGTCGATACGGACGCGCTGCACACCAACCTGCCGATAGTCGTCCTGGTCAACGAAAATACCGCCAGCGCCGCCGAAGTGCTCGCCGGAGCGCTGCAGGACTACGGACGGGCGGTCATCGCCGGCAACACCACCTACGGCAAAGGCAGCGCCACCGGCGTTTTCACGCTGGCAGACGGCTCGGCGCTCAACATCACCATCGCACGCTGGTTCACGCCCAACGGACGCCTTATCGAAGGGAACGGCATTGCACCCGATATCAGGCTGGAGCTGACCGGCGACGACGCCGTAGCGTGGGCCATCGAATATCTCAAGAGTAATAACCCGGGATAGAGGTGATTTCCATGGCTGAAAACGAGACCTATACGGTCAACCAGAGTAAAATTTCCATCATCCAGGGCGATATTACGCACCAAAGCACCGACGCCATCGTCAATGCGGCGAACTCAAGTCTGATGGGGGGCGGGGGCGTCGATGGGGCAATTCACCGCGCCGGCGGTCCCGCCATACTGGAGGAATGCATCCAAATCGTCAACAAGCAGGGTCGATTGCCGGCCGGGCAGGCGGTCATTACCACCGCCGGCAACATGCCGTCGAAGCACGTCATCCATACAGTGGGGCCTATCTGGCGCGGGGGCAGCCAGAACGAGCCCAAACTGCTCGCCAGCGCCTACCGCGAAAGCCTGAAGCTTGCCGCCGCCAACAACCTTGCCAGCGTGTCCTTCCCCTCCATCAGCACCGGCGCCTACGGCTACCCGCTGGACAAAGCCGCCCCGATTGCCCTGAAAGAGGTCGTTGATTTTCTCAAGCAGCCTTCCTCGATAAAAGAGGTGGTCTTTGTGCTTTTTGACGCGCGGACTTATGAGGCTTATAAAGGGGCACTGCACAAGGTAAAGGAATAAAATACAACCTCACCCCTTCCCCACTCCCTATTCCTCCGCCCAATATGCTATGATAATACTATCAATGCGGGAGAAAGTTAGATTATGCTCGTTGTGATGAGGAACGACGCTACCGAAGAGCAGGTGCAGAACGTCATCAAGGAAATTGAGAAGATGGGCTTCCGCGGCGTACCAATGCCGGGGGCTATCAGGACAGCGGTATGCGTGCTCGGCAACAAAGGACCCGTCGACGCCGCCCTATTCCTCGCCCTTGACGGCGTCAAGGAAGCCATCCCCGTCACCCGACCCTATAAACTGGTCAGTCGCGAGACCCACCAGGAGTCCACGGTGATAACGGTCGGCGACGTTAAAATCGGGGGCGGGGAGCCGGTCATCATGGCGGGACCCTGCGCCGTGGAAAGCGAAGAGCAGGCGCTTACCATCGCCAGTTTCGTGAAAAAGTGCGGCGCCAGCATCTTCCGCGGCGGCGCCTTCAAGCCCCGCACCTCGCCCTACAGCTTCCAAGGTATCGGGGAAAAGGGGCTCAAGATACTGGAAAAGGTACGTAGCGAGACCGGGCTGTTCATCGTCACCGAGGCTACCGACAGCGAGAACCTGCCGGTCGTGGAAAAACACACCGATATCATACAAATCGGGGCGCGGAACATGCAGAACTACTCGCTGCTGCGCCTGGCCGGCCGCGCCGGAAAACCCATCCTGCTCAAGCGGGGCATGGCCGCCACCATCGAGGAGTGGCTGATGGCCGCCGAATATATAATGTCGGAGGGCAACCCGCGCGTCATCCTCTGCGAGAGGGGCATCCGCACCTTTGCCGATACCACGCGGAACACGCTCGACCTGAGCGCGATACCGTCCATCAAGGAAGCCAGCCACCTGCCCATTATCATCGACCCTTCGCACGCGGCGGGGCGGCGCGACTACGTGATACCGCTCTCCCGCGGGGCAATCGCGGTGGGGGCAGACGGACTCCTCGTCGAGGTGCATAACGACCCCACCCACGCCCTGTCCGACGGGATGCAGTCGCTCTACCCGCAGCAGTTCGAGCAACTGATGCAGGAGATAAAGCGTCTGAAGCAATTCTTATAATCAGGAGGTCACATGAGCGCCTATCCGGTAGATATCAGGGGAGACCTTTCCGCGCCGCCAGAGCGTGGGTGGTGGCTGATTAAGTGGCTGCTGGCAATACCGCATTATATTATCCTTGCCTTTTTATTGGTGGCTTTCGTGGTGGTATGGGTGATTGCCTTTTTTAGCATTTTATTCACGGGGAAATACCCTAAAAGTCTGTTCGATTTCAATACCGGGGTGCTGCGGTGGGGCTGGCGGGTCGCCTTTTACAGCTACGGGGCGCTGGCGACGGATAAATATCCTCCGTTCAGCCTGAAGCCCGACCCGGACTACCCCGCCGATATAGTAATGCCCTATCCCGAGAAGTTTTCCAGGGGGCTGGTGCTGGTGAAGTGGTGGCTGTTAGCCATCCCGCATTACATTATCGTGGGAATATTCTCGGGGGGATGGAGTATGGGGTTCCACTGGGGAAGCACGCCGGCGGAGACCTGGACCTGGCAGATGGGCGACCAGGTTGTAAAGGTGGATAAGTGGCAGACCAGCGTCGGCACCAACCTGATATTCATACTGGCTATTTTCGCGGCGATATACCTGCTGTTCGTAGGGCGAGATCC
>DAOULS010000032.1:0-27080 GCA_034418415.1 Dehalococcoidales bacterium
AGCGGCCGGCTCATCCGAGGAGCACTCCGGCCATATCCAGACGCATTCGGAGTAAAAAGCCCCGGGGAGAACATCTTCATCCAGCCACATTACGTGCGTGGGCATATTCGGCCCTTTGCCCGGGACCTGCCCTGCCCACTTCTTCTCACCGGGGAACAACTTGTCCTCTTTAACATCCGTTATTATATACTTGCTGGTCTTGAGTTCTGCCATCTTTGTTACTTCCTTTCATTTTAGGCTCGGGGATTTAACGCCACCTGATAATAAAGCACTATGCCCGACGCTATTAATGCAATCATAATCGGCATACTTAACTTACGAGGCAGCCTGACTATAATAAGGGCGCAGACAATCGCCACCGGGAAAAGACCCGGCAGGTAATAACGCGAGTATCTAAAGAATGAGCTGGAGCTTTTTAAATATTCCGCGGTAAATTCATACATCATGTAAAGCACGTAAACGCTTAAAAACCAACCTATCATCACCAGCAGCGTGCCCCAGGGAAGCTCGTCGCGCAGGCTTGCCCACTTGCCGGGCGAACTGTCCTTTTTATAAAAAAACTTGAAATATAGCACAGCAAATATCCCCGGTATGCCAACGATAAGCAGCGGAAAGCCCTCAATTAAGGGCAGCGGTACATTCTTTAGGTTATCAACAATTATCTGAAGCGGAATGGACTGCCCTGCCGCATTTACCTGCCCCAGATAATTGTAAGCAAAGCTGACGGGAAATTGCGAGTAGTTATAGCCCTGATCCAGCGGTGACCCGAATACGTAGTTGTTATAAACAAGCAGCGCCGCCATCGGCAGGCCGGCGCCCAGGACAACCCCCACGATTTCCGGCGCCAGCTTGCCCCTCTCCCCCTTGAAAAAATCCCGACCGCAGGTGATGACAAAATGCAGAGCCAGGACAAGCGCCACCAGCAGGTTCGACTGGCGCGTCACCACCGACCAGCCTATCAGCAGGAAAGCGATAAAAAGCAGGACACCACTTTTAAGCGAAGAGTATTTCTCTCTCGCCAGGTAGTAGTAGAAATAAAGTCCGCCGCCCATCGCCAGGAAAGCCAGCGAGGCGAAGGTGTCCATATAGGCGCGGTTGAACATAATCAGTCCGATAGGCGTAAACAGCACCAGCAATGAGCCGATACAGGCCGTCTCCTCGTCACGCAGGCGCTTGAGCAATAGATACACGACGATAACCATGCCCGCCGCCAGCAGGACGTTGCCCCAGCGCGGGATACCCATCAACTCAAAGGGGACAAGATAGAAAATATAGCCCGGCGCTTTCTCCACCGCCCATCTATCATGGCCAAGATGGACATACTGCATCAATATGCCACCCTGCTCCTCGGCTTCATTTATCTCCTGGTGCATCTCCTGGCTGCTTATTACCAGCTTGCCCTGTGAGAAGTTCTTGACAGCGTAGTAATATGCCCAGGGTGAAGCCCCACTCATTTGGGCTGGAACAACGAGGACTAAAACGACGGCCAGCACCAGGCCCAGTGCCGTGATGACGCGGTAAACGTTAACGTGCTGTGAAACAAACGATTTTACCGTCATTGATTGTTCCGTAAATGGACCGACTCTGTATTATGCCAAGAACAGGTATATAGCAATCCGCTTTTTACTTAATTTAGTCGCTTGGTATCAGCTAAAACCCATAGAACTTGGCTATCTCATCAAGCGGCGCTCGCTCGCGGAAGTCTTTAGTAACCGGGTTGTCCCAGTCCGGGTAGCCGATGGAGATGCCCAGCGCGATAAGCTTGTCCTCCGGGATACCCAGCTCTTTCCTGATGATATCGGGGTAAGCCACCGCCATCGCCTGCGCGATTGTTCCCAGTCCGTAGTTCACCGCCAGCAGCATGATGTTCTGCACCGCCGAACCGCAGTCGTACATAGCCCAGACATTGACGCCCTGGGACTGGAGCAGGAAATTTTTTCCCACCAGCAGATAGATACACGCCGGCGCGCCGTAATGGCGGAAGTTATCCATTAAGCGTGCCTCGCCCTCTTCTTTAGTCATCTCGCTGGTACGCCCCCGGTTTTCCTGCGCCTGCATGCTCTTGATGCGCGAGATATAAGGCTCGGGGTATTCGTAAGGACGTGCCACTTCCGCCGGAGTATTCTGCATGGCCTGCGCGCCCCGTTTTACAAAACCTTCCTGTATCGCTTTAAGTTTTTCACCGGCAGCCACGGCGAACTCCCAGGGCTGGGTATTCGCCCACGACGGCGCCCTTTGAGCCTGCTCAATTATCTTCTTAAGCAAGTCCAGCTTAACAGGGTCGGGCTTGAAAGCCCGTATGCTTTTTCTTTCTTTGATAGCCTGGATAACGTCCATTGAAAACAGTCCCTCCTTGATTATCTCTATGACATTTTTAAAGTAAGATTATCGTTTTTCTTCTTTCGGAGTCTTTCTCGTTCTTCTACGCGCCTTCTTTACGGACGCCGGTTCGGGCGCTTCCTCTTCAACTACCCCTTCCATCAGTCCCTCTGCCACTTTTTTCCTCCTGAACCAGGGCCATTTCGGCGTCAGAATCCTGGCATACAGGTTCGGCAGAGGCGTTTTCTCCAGCAGCAGCACCAGTATCGAGGTGAAGATAATGCTGAAAACGATGATGCCATAGGTTATACTCTTTATTATATCACCACCAACTACACCCTGCTGTATCGGCAGGCTTGCCAGCACCACGGCAGCCAGTCCTTTAGGCACCATCACCGCTATCACGGACAGGTCTTTTTGGGGCATGGCTTTCCTGACGGATATCTTCACAGCGGGTATGCGCAAAGCAAACGCCACCACGGTGAATATCAGCGCCACGATGATAAACCAGCTGGTGATAAGTTCCAGGGAAATCCCCAGGTAGATGAAGAAGAACGTTTTAAGCAGGAAGGCAACCTCGCTGAAGAATATCTTCTCCGTATCGCTTAGTCCAACCGCCTCCTTCATGGTCGATTTCTTGAAGATGGGAATATGAATCGACTCGATATTGCCGATGGTTACCCCGAAAGCCAGCGCGGCGATAGGCCCGCTGAAACCCAGGATTTCCACCGCGCCGTAGATGATGAAAACGAACGCCGGCGTGGTAAATATGGCGTTTTTGATGATGCGTATTTTGTTCAGCAGGACCGACCATATAAGCGCGCCGACGATGCCGAATACCAGAGCTACGAGGAAGGAGGCTATCAGCTTGCCCGAAACGGAGGCAAATTCGAAGGTGCCGGCGGTATATGCCTGCACCAGCGCCACGGTGATGACGATGCTTAATACGTCGTTGACGGTAGATTCCACCGAAAGCAGCGTCTGCGTTTCTTCTTTCACCTTGAGCTGCCTGACGAGCGGTATCACCACCGCCTCGGACGTTGAACCCACCACCGCCCCGAGGATGAATGCCGGCAGGACCTCCAGGTCTGTCGCCCAGATAGCCAGTCCAGCCACCACGAACATCGTCAGGAAGAAGCTCAAAGGCGCCAGTATCATCGCTCCGCCCAGCGCGGAACGCAACATGCTTAGCTTTAAGGCGATGCCGCTTTCAAAAAGGATGATGATTAGCGTAATCGTGGTGAAGACCGGCCCTATCGACCCGAACTCCGCCGGCGTTACCAGCCCCAGCACCGGTCCCACGCAGATGCCGATGATGATTAACATGAGGACATCCGGTATCCTTGTCCGGCTGAAGATGCTGGAAAAGAGGTGCGCCAGAAATACCAGGATACCTACGAACGCAATTACCTGGGCAACGGTCTCCACTTAAAAACGCTCCACAGCAGTTTTTCTCTGAAAAGCGGCTATCTTGAGAATTATGTCACCGCAAGACCGAAACTTCAAGTTTATATTAGTGCCCTGCAATTTACAGATAGTATATTCCCGTTAAGTGATTAGTTTAAATTTTAGGTAAACATGACCAATGGGGGATGTCAGATTTTTTCTTTCTTACTTTTGCACCTTGACATGCGCCAAATCAGATGCTAGAAATTACAAGTGGCAAATTTTAACAAAGATTTAATACCTTTCTAACAGTTTTGTATTATAATTATAATGAGTTAGTCTATCATGAGAGATTCGCAAAAAACCCGCAAACAGCTCATCAGTGAACTGCAGGAAGCTCGACGGCAGCTTGAAATACTAGCCGCCGCCGAAGTGAAGCGCAAAAAGGCCGGGCGGGATTTAAGCCAGTCGGAAGAAAAGTTTTACAAGGCCTTCCTATCCAGTCCGGACATGATTATCATCTCCTCTATAAAGGACGGCACATATGTCGAGGTCAATGACAGTTTTGTCCGCAATACCGGGTACAGTCGTGAAGAGCTTATCGGGCACACTGTCGATGAATTTAATCTCTTCGCCAATCCTGAAGAACAAGCGAGCATGATGCGCGCATTGCAGGAAACCGGCAGATTGGAAAGTGTAGAATATCACTTCCGCATCAGGTCCGGTGAAATCCGGACGTGGCTCTGTTCAGCTGAAATCATCGATATCAACGAAGATGCCTGCATGATTGCCGTGGCTTCCGATGTTACCGAACTCCGCAAAGTAGAGCAGGCCTTAAGGGAATCGGAGAGCAAGCTCGCCATGGCTTTCCGCTCCAGTCCCCAGGCAATCGGCATTACCACTCTCAAAGACGGAAAATTCATTGAAGCCAGTGATAGTATCTGCCGCATGACCGGGTACACCCATGATGAGCTTATCGGCCATTCATCAGCAGAGCTTAAAATGTGGGTAAGCGAAGCCGACCGCAAAAGAGTCATGAAAACACTCGATAAAAAGGGCCGGGTCGATAACGAAGAGCTGCAATTTTACACCAAAGCCGGCGATATACAAACCATGTTATTCTCCGCAGAAAAAATTAACATCGGCGGTGAAGAATGTGTCATCTCTTCTTCAACGGATGTCACCGAGCTCAAGAAAATCGACCAAGCCTTACGCGAGTCCGAAGAAAAATTCTCCATGGCTTTCCGCGCCATCCCCGAGGCGGTCTCCATCGCCACCCTGGAAGGCGGCATATTCCTGGAAGTCAACGATAGTTTTGTCTCCATTATCGGTTATTCCCGCGAAGAAGTCATCGGCCATACCTCCAAAGAACTGAATTTCTGGGTAAAACCGGGGTCACGCTATCGCATGAAGCAGTTGCTGGAGAAAAGGGGCCATTTTGAAAACGAGGAGTTCTTATTAAGAAATAAATCAGGCGAGATACAGACCGTCTTACTATCCGCGGAAGTGATAAATCTCGGTGGTAAACCCTGTATGCTCACCGTCGGCACCGATATTACCGAACGCAAACAGATGGAACAGGCCCTTCGGGAGTCGGAGGAAAAATTTGCCAAGGCTTTCCGCGCCAGCCCGCAGGTAATCAGCATTTCCAGACTTTCGGACGGGGTCTTCAAGGAAATCAATCAAAGCTTTTGTCGGGTCCTGGGCTATACCCGTGAAGAAGTAATCGGCCGTAGTTCCAGCGAACTGGGCGTCTGGGTGACCCAGTCTGACCGCGAAGATATGGTCAATCGACTGAAAAAGTACGGGCGAGTCAGTAATAAAGAATACCACTATCGCACTAAATCCGGTGACATACGCACCATGCTCTGGTCCGCCGACGAGATTGAGCTCGACGGCGAAACCTGCCTGCTGGCCGTTACCGTTGATATTACCGACTACAAACGAATGGAGGCGCAGGCAGCCGAGGCGGAAAACCTGAAACAGGTGGACAAACTCCGTACCGAACTCCTGGCTAACGTTTCCCACGAACTCCGCACCCCCCTTGCCAGCATAAAAGGCTTTGCCACCATGCTGATGGACTACGGCAAGAGACTCACATCGGCTGAAAAGCGTGAATACCTCGAAACAATCGATAAAAACTCCGACCGCCTGGTGGAATTAATCGAGCAGTTGCTGGAGATGTCCCGACTGGGTGTCGGCATGCTTTCAATCAAAAAAGCACCCGCTAATATTATCACTCTCTGCCAGACCGTCATCAGCGAAGCCCTTGTCAGAGCCCCGGAACACATTTTCAAAGCTGACCTGCCGCCTAAACTACCTAAAATAAATATCGATAGTCGGCGTATCCGCCAAGTCCTGGACAATGTTATCGACAATGCCGTCAAATATTCCAATCCCGGTACCGAGATAGCCCTCTCCGTGCAGAAAATCAATGGTGAACTGCTTTTCACCGTAACCGACCATGGAGCCGGCATACCGAAAAGCGACATGCCGCGGCTGTTCCAGCGCATGTTCCATTCTCCACGAGGTCAAAAGCTCGGCTTTGACGGCGCCGGACTCGGCTTATCCATCTGTAAAGGACTGATTGAAGCCCATGGCGGCAGAATCTGGATTGAGAGCGAGGAGGGCGTCGGGACACGTTGTTTCTTCACCCTGCCGCTGGAAATAGTATCCGAGAGTAATAATGTCGGCAACTCTCCACCTAAGACACGTTCGATCCGCAGTTAAAAACAACCCGCGAGCGTAGCATAGGTGTCCGCCAGAGCCTGCGGTATTACCTTGGTATCCCCCAGCACCGGCATAAAATTGTTATCGCCCTGCCATCGCGGCACCACATGACTGTGAAAATGGTCTTCTATTCCCGCACCGGCTACCCTGCCCAGGTTCGCCCCGATATTTAAACCGACGGGTTTCAAGACCTTCTTTAATACCACGATACTCCGGCTTACCAGTTCAAAATGCTCGTTGCGTTCCGCTTCCGTGAGTTCTTCCAGGTTCCCGATATGACGGTAAGGAGCAACTAAAAGGTGGCCGGGGTTATAGGGATAGCTGTTCAGCATGACAAAGTTCTTCTTGCCCCGGTAAAGGATATAATTTTTTTTATCTTTATTCTCTTTCGGCTTGTCACAAAAGATACAGCCGGCTGTTTTTTCCGCTTTAATATATTCGATTCGCCACGGCGCCCAGACATACTTCATAACTTATACTCTCCCCTGTCATTCGCTCTTGTTATTCTAGTCGCCAGCCGATTTCCCCGTCAACAGTACCTTTACCCCGGTTAAATCACACCCTTTTTCTTGAGTACGGACATTTCCTCGCTGCCGATGCCCAGCAACTCCCCGTAAACGTAATAGTTATCCCACCCCGGTTCCGGGGCTGCCCCGTTATACTCCGCCGCCGACGCCGACATCCTGATTGGCGAGGCATCGATTAACGGCGTCTTTACATCCTCAATGAAAAATCCCCGCGCTTTCAACTGCGGGTCTTGAGCCAGGTCGGAGGCATCCTGCACGATACCTGCCGCCACGCCATTTTTTTGCAGTAACGACATCACTTCTTCCGCCGTATGTTTTTGCGTCCAGTCCGATATCAGCCTGTCCAGCTCATCCCTGTTCTCCCGCCTGCTGGAGAGCGTAGCGAACTTCTTGTCCTCCGCCCAGGCCGGATTACCCAGCGCCTGCTTGAGTCCCCACCACTCCCCCTCCGTAAAAACGGCGATAGCACACCATTTATTATCACCTTTACAGCGGTAAACATTATGCGGCGCCGCAATTAAAGAGTCGTTGCCCATTGGTTCTTTAGCAGACCCCTCAAGCAAGCCTGCCATTACGTCATTCTCGGAAATATCTATGTGCTGTCCTTTGCCCGTTTTCCACCGCTCTTCCAGCGCCCCCAGCAAGGCTAACGACGCATACAACCCGGCTACATGGTCGGCGTAGGAAAAACCCGGTCCCGTTGGCGGCTGTCCCGGAAAGGATGTCAGCCGCGTCATGCCGGACAAAGCGTGCACTGTAGGCCCATATCCCGAATAATAACTTTCAGGGCTTTTGCCACCCATCACGGACATGCTTACCAAGATGATATCGGGCCTGATTTTCTTCAGGTTTGCGTAGTCCAGCCCCCAGTTAGCCATCACGCGTGGCGTAAAATTCTCCACTACCGCATCGCAGATGCCCGCCAGCCTCTTTGCCAGCGCCACCCCCTCCGGTTTATTCATGTTTAGTGTAATTCCCAGTTTGTTGCGGTTCCAGGTGTTGTAGTAGCCCCACATTAAAGCATCATCGGGACTCTCCATCAGTGGCGACTGTACTTTGATTACCTCGGCTCCGAAGTCGGCTAAAAGTCGCGTGGCGTAAGGTCCCGCCAGCGCCCAAGTAAAGTCAAGGATGCGGATATCATGGAGGATTGGTTGGCGGTTCTTTTTTATCATCACCAGCTATAATTCTTTTTTTACTTGTACAGCCACTTTCTAAAGACACGCTGGCTCAAGAAAGGCATCACCACCCAGGTTAAAAGGCCCACCAGCAGGGCGGCCACTATGGTGCTTTCCAGATAGAAATTCATATTGGTAAAAGCCAGTTTCAGCAGCTGCAGTATTACTATGGAAAGCACGAATACCGCGAAAAAGGTAACGATAGCCATTTTCCAGTGCGGCGGCGTTTCCAGCTCCGGGCAGTCCGGTATGGAGAACCATGTTTCAAGTCCGGTGGCTTCCTGGCGGCTGCGGCGGGAGAAGGCATCCGCCTCGTTGGAAAGCTTCTGACGTATATAGGAAGTCTCCCAGATGTGCATGGACTTTTCGTCGGCGAAACGCATGACCACGTGGTGCAGTCCGGTCTTGCCGGGCGGCGGAATGAGGACGGTAACACCGGTATTGCCCGGCGACTGCCTGGCAGCCTCCGATAATTTTTTTACCCATTCATCATATTCCTGTTCAAAACCCGGTTTGACGACACGGCTGACTACCACCGTAACCGATTTTCCTTCAGTGGGAACAATTCTATGATCGTCCATATGGAGACCTCCCGTTTTCAGAGCTTATTACCCCAACCTTAAGTAAGCTACAATATTATTATATAACTTCCAGACGATAAGAATATGATTTTACTCTCTTTTCTTTCACAGTAAGTACTAGAGCCATTTCTTCCTTTTAAAGAAGATAACCAGGATTATTACGATCACTGCCATCAAGCCCAGAAGGCCGAAATACCCCCATTGCCATTTCAACTCCGGCATATTCTCAAAATTCATGCCATAGATGCCGGCAACGAAGGTCAGCGGGATAAAAATAGAGGCAAAAATAGTCAGTACCTTCATCACCTCATTCATTCTGTTGCTGATGCTGGACAGATAAATATCCAGCATACCGGAAATCATGTCCCGGTAGCTTTCAATGGTATCGATGACCTGTATCGTATGGTCGTAAACGTCTCTGATATATACTCCCGTTGACTGTTGAACCAGAGACGTCTCCAATCGCAGAAAACCGCTGATCAATTCCCTCAAAGGCCAGACGGACTTTCTAAGGAAAATCATTTCATTCTTCAGTTTGCGGATGAGCTGGAGTGTCTGGGGGCTGGGATTTGTCGTCAGTTGTTGTTCCGTGTCTTCTATCTTCTCACCGACGTTTTCCAGGACAGAGAAATAACTATCAACAATAGCATCCAACAGGGCATAAGCAAGGTAATCAGCCCCGACTTTTCTGATGCGGCCACGGCTTTTCCTGATTCTATCCCTTACAGCATCGAATACATCACCCTGGCGCTCCTGGAAAGAAATGACGAAATTGTTACCGAGAATCAGGCTTACCTGTTCCGCTTTTATTTCTTCATCCTCACCACCGGAAGAAATCATTTTTAAAATTAAAAAGATATAATTTTCCGACTCTTCTAATTTCGGACGCTGTTCGGTATTAAGTATATCTTCCTGCAATAGAGGATGTAATCCGAAATAATTACCGAGTTTTTCAATGATATCGACCTCGTGCAGGCCATCGATGTTTATCCAGGTAACGGTCGGTTTGTCTTTGAACGGGAAGCACTCTTCAATAGTCGCGGCTTCTTTTTCCGTAATCTGGTTTTCATCGTAATCGATTATCGAGATTTTGACCTTTTCAACCTGCTTCTCCCCGACATACACCAGTGTCCCGGGAGGGAGCCCCGCCTTCTCCGACCTCTTTCTGATAAGCCTGCGCATCGTACACCTCCGTCAAGAGTCTAACCGGACGTTGTGTTATTTTAGGACAATACACCCTAAAAAACAATATCGCAGCGGCATCTCTAGAATTCACTACGTTCCGAATGGTAGAATGGAGAAGTAAAAATCACGAGAAAGGCTGAATGTGACCGGACCGGTAAGAGTACGATTCGCACCGAGCCCTACTGGTTTTTTGCACGTGGGCGGCGCCCGCACCGCCCTTTTTAACTGGCTCTTCGCGCGGCATAACGGAGGCACGTTTATCATCCGCATCGAGGACACCGATACGAGCCGCAAAGTCGAAGGGGCAGTCGAAGACCTCCTGGAAGGTTTGAGGTGGCTGGGGCTGGACTGGGACGAGGGGCCAGGCGTCGGCGGAGACTATGGGCCTTATTATCAGTCACAACGGCTGAAGTCATATCAGAAGGTCGCTAAACAGCTGGTCGAGCAGGGCGACGCCTATTACTGCTACTGCTCCCCCGAGCGTCTCGAGGAAATAAGAAAGGTGCAAAAAGCCAGCAAACAGTCGGTGGGATACGACCGACTCTGTCGAAACTTGAGTCCGCAGGAAAGGGCGGCTAAAGAAGCGGCCGGCATCAAGCCGGTGGTGCGCTTCAAAGTGCCGCTGGAAGGGAAAACCAGCTTCCGCGACCTTATATACGGGGACGTGGTCTTCGAGAACAGCAACATCGATGACTTTGTGATGCTGAAGTCGGACGGCTATCCGACCTATCACCTGGCCAACGTCGTCGACGACCACGCCATGAAAATCAGTCACGTTATCAGGGCGGAGGAATGGCTCTCCAGCACTCCGCGCCACCTGATGATGTATAAGGCATTAGATTTCACACCGCCGTTATACGCCCATGTGCCCGATGTTCTGGGCAGCGACCGCCGTAAGTTGAGCAAACGGCACGGGGACGTAGCCCTTTTGAAGTACCGGGAGAACGGTTATTTACCAGAGACCATGCTCAACTTTTTAGTCCTGCTCGGCTGGTCGCTGGACGATAAAACGGACGTGATAACGCGCCAGCAGCTTATAGACAGTTTCTCGCTGGAGAGGGTCAATAACACGGGGGGAATTTTTAACGCTGAAAAGCTGGACTGGATGAACGGCGCGTACATCCGCGGTCTGACCATTGATGATTTAGCAAGCAGGCTGCTTCCTTTTCTGGACAGGTATTTACCAAAGGAATTTAAGCGACCTGTGGATGAAAATTACGTAAGGCAAATAGTGCCGCTGATACGGGAGCGGGTAAATACGCTGAAGGATGCGGCTGCCTATGCCGACTTCTTCTTTGTAGATAAGCTGGTATATGACGCTGCAAAGTTCGTCGATAAAAAGACGAACGCGGAAACCGCTTTAACAGCTTTGAAAAGTGCTGAAGAAAAACTAGCCTCACTGGATAGCTTCGACCGTGAAAGGCTGGAAAATACCCTAAGGCGTCTTGCCGATGACCTGGGAATTAAGGCGGGGCAGCTTTTTAACGTGCTGCGGGTGGCTACCACCGCCCGCGACGCCACACCGCCACTCTTCGAGACAATGGAGGTGCTGGGTAAAGAAAGATGCCTGAAGAGAATAAAGTCGGCGATATCAAAACTGAACAATAACCACGATTCGTAATAGATTCGTAATATTAGTATGAGATAATAAGAGGACAATATGGACACGACTAATTCAAATCGGCCGGACGACTTTATACGGGATATTGTCCGCCAGGATATTAAGACCAACAAGTTCGACGGTCGGGTGCACACACGGTTTCCACCGGAGCCCAACGGCTATCTGCACATCGGGCACGCCAAAGCCATCTGGATAAGCTTCAGTATCGCCGAGGAATTCGGCGGTAAATACAATCTTAGGTTCGATGACACCGACCCCACCAAGGAAGAACAGAAATATGTAGATGCGATTATACAGGACATTCACTGGCTGGGGTGGGACTGGGGTGACCGTCTTTATTTTGCCTCGGACTACTTCGAGCAGATGTACGAATATGCCGTGCAGCTTATCGAGAAGGGTAAAGCCTACGTTGACGATTTATCCGCCGATGAAATCAGGGAATATCGCGGCACACTGACCGAACCGGGCAAACCGAGTCCCTACCGGGACCGTTCGATAGAAGAAAACCTCGATTTATTCAAACGTATGAAGGCCGGGGAGCTGCCGGAGGGTTCATGTGTGCTTCGAGCGAAAATCGATATGGCTTCGCCCAACATGAACCTGCGCGACCCGGTCATGTACCGCATCCTGCACGCCACGCACCCGCATACGGGGGATAAATGGTGTATCTATCCGATGTACGACTGGGCGCATGGTCTGGAGGATTCCATCGAGGGGATTACCCATTCCCTCTGCTCACTGGAATTTAAAGACCATCGTCCTTTATACGACTGGTTCCTGGACGAACTGGGTATTTATCATCCGCAACAAATCGAGTTCGGAAGATACAGTCTAAGCTATACTGTAACGAGTAAGCGTGTACTGCGACCACTCGTGGAAGCAGGGATATTAAAAGGCTGGGACGACCCCCGCATGCCGACGCTCTCGGGCATGCGCCGGCGCGGCTATACGCCGGAAGCCATCAGGCTTTATTGCGAAAGCAGCGGTGTTTCCGAAGCCAACACCACCATAGACATCGCTTTCCTAGAGCATTGTCTCCGCGAGGACTTAAACAAACGGGCGCCGCGAGTTATGGGCGTGCTGCGTCCGCTGCGTCTGATAATCGATAACTACCCGGAAAACCAGGTGGAAGAGATGGATGCGGTGAACAATCCCGAAGACCCCGGTGCCGGCACACGAAAAGTGCCGTTTTCAAAAGTCCTCTATATAGAACAGGAAGACTTCCGCGAAGTGCCGCCGCCGAAATACTACCGCCTGACACCGGGTCGAGAGGTAAGACTGCGCTACGCTTATCTCGTCACCTGCGTGGGCGTTAAAAAAGACGAAAAAACCGGCGAGGTAATCGAGGTCCATTGCACTTATGACCCGGCCACGCGCGGCGGCGATGCCCCGAACGGCCGCAGAGTCCAGTCCACGCTGCACTGGGTCTCGGCCGCCCACGCGATAGAAGCCGCCGCGCGCCTGTACGATAAGCTGTTCAACAAGGAAAATCCTCTGGATGTAGAAGAAGGCGCCGACTATAAGGACTATCTGAACCCGGATTCCCTCGAGGTACTGAAGTCATGCCGCGTCGAACCTTCCCTTGCCAAGGCTTCTCCCGGCAACTTTTATCAGTTCGAGAGAATGGGCTATTTCTGCGTCGACCCGGATTCTTCTCCGGAAAAACCGGTATTCAACCGGACGGTAACCTTACGGGATACCTGGGCAAAGATACAGAAGCAGCAGCAATAACGCCTCTGGCTAAAAGGCTTTGAAAATGTATGAAAAGCCAGGAAACTCTATTCTCACCGGCTACACTGTTCTCGACCTGACCGATGCCAAAGGCTCGTTGTGCATCAAGCTTCTCTCTGGCATGGGTGTAGAGATTATCCGCTTCAATCCTGAAAAGAAGAAGGAACAGAGTCGGCTCCACAGCCTGATAAAAAAGGCCGATGTCCTTATCGAGACATTTCAGCCGGGCTATCTGGCGTCGCTGGGGATAGGTTATAAAGACCTGGCCAAGATAAATCCCCGCCTGATAATGGTCTCCATCACACACTTCGGGCAGAGCGGGCCCTACAGAGACCTGAAGTCGTCCGACCTGATAAATCAGGCGCTGGGCGGCTGGCTTTCTGTAACGGGCGAAGCGGCGAAGCCCCTTAAATTATGCGGGGAGCAGTCTTACAATACGGCGTCGTTATTTGCGGTCAACGCCGTCCTGCTGGCGCTGCGGCAAAGGCATGATACGGGGCGGGGGCAATATATCGATATTTCGATAATGGAGTGCGTGGCAGCCAGCCTCGACCATGTGCTGCCAAGGTATTTTTACGAAGGCGTCGTGGCGGAAAGGCAGGGCAGCCGACACTGGAACAATGCCTTCGATATCCTGCCCTGTCGGGACGGCTATATATTAATATCACTTCACCAGCACTGGGACACGCTGGTGGAGTGGCTGGCATCCGAGAGCATGGCGGCAGACCTGACCGACGCCAGGTGGCGGGACAGGGAAGAACGCAACCGCCACATCGACCATATTCTGGAAGTGCTGGGGAAATGGACGTTAAGTCACAAGGTTGACGAGCTGGTGGAAAAGGGGCAGCTGATGCGCTTCCCATGGGCGGAAGTTAAATGAATAAAAAAGGTGAAATATCTGTCCGTAAAGCATGGCTGATAGTGTTAGTATCGCTTATCGACGACATGGTGGTGCTGGCGCTTATCTTTCTCGGCTTGTGGCTTTTCCATGTAGAAATAACCTGGTTAGTCATTCTAATCGTGCTGGTGGCAATAGTTATTTTCATTCTCGTAATGCACAAGGCGGTCATTCCGGCGATACGACGTCGCAAAATATCGGGCGCCGAGGGCATGATTGGCGCAACAGGCGAGGTAACGCAGCCCCTGAAGCCGAAGGGGGTGGTAAAAATAAAGGACGAATACTGGAACGCCGTATCAAATACCGGAGACATCGAGTCGGGCGGTGAGATAGAGGTGGTGGGGATAAAGGGACTGAACCTGGAAGTGAGAAAAAAGGCTGATGGAAGCTCCTGAACCGGGATATATCTCTCTTTATCATACCGGCGAGTTGGAGCGCCGTGCCCAGTCGCTGGAAGCGCGGCTGGCGAAGTGCGACCTCTGCCCGCGGGAATGCGGCGCCGACCGGCTAAGGGGGAAAGCAGGTAAGTGCAATTCAGGGCTGCTGCCGATAGTATCCTCATACTGCGCCCACCACGGCGAGGAACCGGCGCTATCCGGCAGGCGGGGTTCGGGGACGATATTCTTCGGCAACTGCAACATGCGCTGCGTTTACTGCCAGAACTATCAAATCAGCCAGTCGCCGGAATTACAGAAGAACAACGAGGTCTCCACTCATGTGCTGGCGGAGCGGATGCTTTATCTCCAGGACGAGCTGCACTGCCACAACATCAACCTGGTAACACCGTCGCACTTCGTGCCGCAAATCGTGCGTGCGCTGGTGGAAGCGGTGCCGCTGGGGCTGCGACTGCCGCTGGTCTATAACACCAGCAGCTACGATTCGCTGAAGACTTTAAAAGAACTGGATGGCGTTATCAGTATCTACCTGGCGGATATCAGGTATGCCTCCAATGGACTGGCGAGAAAATACTCACGGTCGAGGGGCTATGTCGACCATGCCCGGGCGGCGATTATCGAGATGCAGCGGCAGGTCGGCGACCTAGTCACCGATGAAGAAGGTGTCGCGCAAAGAGGTCTGATTATACGGCATTTGATACTCCCCAATGGCATCGCCGGCAGCGAGGACTCGCTGCGGTGGCTGGTCGAAGAGGTCTCCCCGCACGTGGCGGTCAGTATCATGTCGCAGTATTACCCGACGCACCGCGCCTATAAATACGAGGAATTGAATCGTAAGATAACGCCGCAGGAGTATCAGGAGGTGGTCGAACTGGCGGAGAGGCTAGGCATCGAGAACGGCTGGCTGCAGGGCATGGCATCCACCGAGAGCTACCGCCCGGATTTCAAGGATGAAGAGCCGTTTAAAGAAGGGAGAGGAAAGAGAAGGAGAAGGAGGTAAAACCCCCGGTTTAACGCTTCCTCTTGCGCTTGGTGAAACCGAAGGTTATTTTAAGACCGTTGACCTTGTCTTTCTTATTGACGTTCTCGATAAAGGTCTCAAGGTCTTTGGTCGGTTTATCAGTTTTGGCAGTTTTAGCAGTCTTGGCTGTTTTGGGCGTCATGGCGATGTCCTTATAAATTAATCGTATTCCAGATATAATTATAGCATATCGGGAGGTCTTAAAGCCAGATGAGGCAACCGACTAAACACGATTTAAACAATCTAATGCGCCTGACAAAAGCGGATATTAAGGCGGCCGGGGAAACGCTGGCGAGAGCGTTCCAGGACTATCCTATAATGGAGTATTTTATACCGGACGGACAGGAAAGGAAACGTAAGCTGCCCGGTGTTTTCCGCATGCAAATCAGGCACGGCCTGAAATACGGCGAGGTTTATACGACTTCTCCGAGGATTGAAGGAGTGACGATATGGTTTTCATCCTACACCCCGCATGATACCTGGTGGAGTAACTTTATCAGCGGGCGGTTCCTGGTACCCTTTATGGTGGGGATGGAAACCATGAAGCGCCAGAAAGCCTTCGGGGATTATGCAGGGGAAGTGAGAAAGCGCGTGGCACCCTTCCCGCACTGGTACCTGGAGGGACTGGGCGTCGACCCGGAGTACCAGCGGCAGGGGGTGGCGAGCCGGCTACTGAAGCCGATGCTCGACAGGATAGAAAAGGAGGGCCTGCCGTGCTATCTGGAAACACAGGCGGAGAGAAACGTGGCGCTTTACGAACACCTCGGGTTCAGAGTGACGGAGGAAGGGTCAATACCGGGGACTGATATAAAGTCGTGGGCGATGTTGAGGGGCAAGGTAGATTAGCTGCGGGGACGACAATATATTATTTTTCAGGTTTGGGGGGCGGGGGTCCGGGAGGGCCCAGCGGCACCGCCGAATAAAGGGCCTCGTGGGCTTTTTCAAGCCAGTCCGGGATGTTTATCTTCTGGGGACATTTTTCCAGGCACTCCTCGCACTGGGTGCACTGGTCGGCGCGCTGGTCCTGCGGAATCCCGAAGGGGGCGTTATACATGAACTTACCGCTCTGCATATCGTCGTACATAATGGCGTCGTTATAAATCTGGAAAATACGGGGGATTTCCACGTTATTGGAACACGGCACGCAGTAGCGGCAGGCAGTGCAGGGAATGGGACTTAAGCTCCGGTAAGCCTCCTGGATTTGTTTAATCACCTTGAGTTCCGGCGCTTTAAAGATACCGGGACGCGAGCGGTCGGCGATTTGAAGGTTTTCCACGACCTGCTCCATGGTGCTCATGCCGCTTAAGACCACCGAAATTTCCGGCTGGTTCCAGAGCCACTGCAAAGCCCACTCAACACCCCTCATCCTTGGTTTAGCTTTCTCGATAACCTTAGCGACGGGCCCGGGCGGGGGGTCTTTAGCCAGCTTACCTCCGCGGAGGGGCTCCATGATGACCACGGCGATGTCCTTAGAGGCAGCATATTCGACGCCCTTGCGGCCAGCCTGTTGGTCCTCGTCCATATAGTTGTACTGCACCTGCGCGAGTACCCAGTTATCATAGGAATCGATGATTTCTTTAAAGACAGGGAACTCATCATGGAAAGAGAAGCCCAGGCGGCCGAACTTCCCTTGAGCCATCTGCTTCTCCGCCCACTTAAGCACACCCCATTCCTTGACCTTATCCCAGCCCATTTTACTTAAGCCGTGGAGGAGATAAAAATCTATTTTATCAATATCCAGTTTCTTTAGCTGTTCGTCAAGAATACGGTCGATGTCGTCGGCTTTTTGCATCATATTAACGGGCAGTTTGGTAACAACTTTCATCTTCTGACGGTAGCCGTCTTTAAGCGCCTTGCCGACCACCACTTCGCTCTGGCCCATGTGGTACATATAGGCGGAGTCGATATAGTTGACGCCGTTATCCGCCGCGCGGCGAATCATCTTAATAGCTTCCGGCTCGTCGATTTTAGCCTGGTTGCCGTCGACAACCGGCAGGCGCATAGCACCGAAACCGAGGGCGGACACCTTCCAATCTAGCTTGCCGAACCTGCGATATTGCATGGAATACTCCTTTATAATCGTTAGTTAATGGAATAACGCGATATATCGGGATAGCTTCAATATATATTTAATCACTTTTAAAAAAGAGATGCAAATATTGGTTAACTGATTTCTTTTAAACCTTTTTCTAAATCGGGGGGGAGGGGGGACTCGAATTCCACGGAGTCGCCGGTGGAGGGCAGGCGGAAGGCTATTTTACTGGCGTGGAGGAACTGGCGGGGGAAGCGGGGGGATTTTAAGCCATAGGCGGCATCGCCGACGACGGGGAAGCCGATAGCAGCCAGGTGCACTCTAATCTGGTGGGTGCGGCCGGTCTCCGGCTTTATTTCCAGCAGAGAGAAATTACTGTAATATTTGATGACGCGGTATTCTGTGCGGGCTTCCCTGCCCTTAGCGACGACAGTCATGCGCTGGCGATGACGGCGGTCGCGGCCGATGGCGGCCTCAATAATGCCCTGCTGCGGCGTCAGCTTCCCTTTTACCAGCGCCAGGTAGGCCTTTTTCACGACACGGTTTTTGAACTGCGCCTGGAGATTCGCCTGCGCCGCCCGGTTCTTAGCCACCAGAATCAAACCGGATGTATCTTTATCCAGTCGGTGAACTATGCCGGGTCGTAAAGAACCGTCTTCACCGGCTAAAGAAGGTAAATAATTAAGGACAGCGTTCACGAGCGTATGGGAGGGGTGGCCGGGGGCGGGATGAACCGGTAAACCAGCCGGTTTGTCCACCACGAGGACATCTTTATCTTCATAGATGATTTTGAGGGGGATATTCTCCGCCTCAAGGTCTGGTGGAGGGGTGGGGGGAACGGTAACATTTATTTTATCGTCGGGATTCAGCTTGAGACTAGGCTTAGCCGCTTGACCATTGACATTAATCAAACCTGCTTCAATAAGCTCCCGGGCATGGGTGCGTGAAAGCTCCGGGCACCTCTCCCCGACGAACTTATCGAGGCGGACACCGGCAACATCAGCCTTAAAGGAATACTCCTTGGTCATGTCTGACTTTTAGAGCCACCGGGATAGAAGATGAGTCGATAGGCGATAATGATAACGCCGACGGTTATCGAGGCATCAGCCACATTCCAGGCCGGCCAGATTTTAAAGTCGATAAAATCGGTGACATACCCCATGCGGACGCGGTCGATGAGATTATTGCCGATAATGCCGCCCATCACCAGAGCCATCCCTACCCTCACCCACATGCTTTCAAGGAAGCGCCAGCGACTGCGGAGGAGAAAAATCAGTATTAAAATGACGATTACGCCAATAATGGAGGTGATAATAAAGGTAAGAGAATGGTCTTTGAAAATGCCGAAGGCCGCCCCGGTATTATGCACATTTATTATCTGCAGAAAACCGGCATCAAACCATACTTCGCCGACGCCAAGATTAGCCCTGACTAATGCTTTGGTGAGCTGGTCGATGACAATGACGAGAATGACGACACTGCCGAAGATAACATCGCGCCATCTATCTGGGGGGAGGTGTAGTTTTTGCATTTTTTGCCAACAGCGCCTTGCAGTTTAAGCAAAGGCTTGCCTGCGGCAGCGCTTCCAGACGTTCGGGGGCGATTTTCTTGCCGCAGTTATCACAGAGTCCGTAGGTGCCCTTCTCGATTTTTTCCAGTGCATGCTCGACGGCAGCTATTTCCTGGCGGACACGATTTTCCAGCGCCAGACGTTTTTCCAGCTCCAGGGTCTCGGTGGCTTCTTCCTCACGCTTGCCGAAGGGACTGCCCTCCCGCCGTTCCTCGGCGGTGGACTTATTCGTCTGCAGCTGCGCCAATTCGTCGGTAAGACGCTTGTGTTCAGCCTGCAACTGGTCATGTTGTTTTTTAAATTGTTCGGCCATATGTCCCTCCGTAAGCTTCCCCGCCATTATCGAGAAAGGCTTTCAGGAATATCACCCAATCCCATCCAGTATATGTGCTTATAAACAAGAGTTAATAAGAGAAAGCTGTGAAAGAGGACTGATTAATTCCGCATCATCCCCGAATAGCCAGACAAATGATGCCGTCGGCACCGACAGCCAACTGTCACGGATACACTCATTTTCATCGTAACTACACAGGGATAGAGCATATCCATAGTGTAAACCATTTAAATCGTTTGGTCAATGGCTTTCTACCTGATTTTTAAGAAAATATGAATATTTTAGTACTAGATACTTCAATAAAGCAGTAAAAAAGCCTCTTTAAATACTTTTCACCCGGCCGTACCTGAATTTTGCGAATAAGAGCCAGCCGTTTAAAATAATGCCGATAGTGTTCCATATTATTAACGGGACGAGTCCTAGTACAATACCGTATACCAGCCAGAAGATAATCCCTAATAGCAGAAATGAAGTGAATAGAAAACTTATTTCACGGGCGCTTTTAAGTTTGTAGATACGGATTATTTGCGGAACGATGGCAAAGGTCGTTAAAAGTCCAGCGAAGATACCCAGATATTCAGCAGGAGACAAAGCTCAACCTCCTTATTCGATAAAAGATGACGTTTTAATTTTAGCATAACCACAGTGTCGCCACACCAGCCACGAGGAGTCCAGAGAAATTTGGGGGTTACACCCAGCAACATTAGGTGATACCCATCTCCGTATCTAACGCCACAGGATGTAAGATTAGAACGGATATTGATTGTCATTAAAAAGGTAAAAAATGGAAATATCGCAAAGCAAAGTACGCGTAGAACCATATAAAAACAAGCCGGTCTCGGATAACAGCTTGAACCAAGTAATGACGTCGAACAAAGCAGCACCCAAGAAAAAGACACATACATCCAAGCCACCGTCCGTCAGGCCGGTATCCGATGGCAATGCAGACTCCGGTGAGACCACGACCTCTCTACTGCGGATACGGAAAATAGCCCAGCAGGAACTGGAGCTCATCCGCCGGATGAGGGCGGAGGCGGTCAAATACCAGCAGGAGACCGCCATGAAAGCGCGCAGCGAAGCCCATCGACTGGTACTGCACACACGTCTGGCAACGCAGAGAGAAATCGAGGATATGATACGCCAGGCAAACGAGGAGATACAAAAGATCCTGGCCGATATACGCGTGATACGCATTACGGCACAAGAAGAGCTGGCCGCGCAGAGGAAATTCACGGATGCCGCCAAGCTCAACAGCATGTCCGCCTCGATGAAAGAGATTTTTCAGAAATCAGCAGCTAAAAAACCGAAAAAGAAGAAGCTGGTAACAATTAAAGAATAAAGCCAGCATGTTGTTCACTTAACCTAAAGTCCTTATCACCTCTTAAGTTTCACCTGTACTATTTTCCGTAGTTCAGTATGTCATCTTAACCTTACCCCCTTTGTCCCCCTCTCCAAACGGTGCATCGAAATGATACTGCAATTTAGCCGTTGGAAAGGGGGTGTTTTTTAAAAAAGGGGGCCTTTAGGCGGTGTAAAGGAAAAAATCGGTAAAAATGTTTGCCTTTCCCGAATGTATATTTTAGACTATCGAGAGAATATGCTACGGCTACTTAGAGAAGAACTCGGAGGCATCTGGCAGTTCCTGAAGAGTAACGCCAAAGAGACGATAATAATCGCCTTTGGCACGCTTTTCCTGGTGCTGCACGAGTACCATCCCATTCAGAATGAATGGCTAAGCGTTTTTCTATATTATGGTGTTTTCCCGATATTAGTAATAATAATTATCCTGCGTAAAAATCCACTAGATTTCGGGCTTAGATGGGGCAAGCCGAGGATATGGGGTTTTCACGTTATCGTTATCTGTGCGATAGCCGCGGCGATTCTTTACGCATCGTCTTTCAGCACCGAATTACAGGTATATTACCAGAAGGCAGATTTCAGTCTGCTTAATTATTTCCTGCTGAACTGCGTCAGTCTCTCCGCACAGGAGTTCATGTACCGGGGTTTTCTGCTTTTTGGGCTGATGGAGAAACTCAAGGAGGGAAGCATCCTGCTGCAGACGATACCGTTCGTGCTGATGCACCTGGGGAAACCGGAGCTGGAGACGGTGAGTACAATTATCACCGGGGTATTATTCGGCTACGTGGCATACCGGGGAAAATCATTCTGGCCGGCTTTTATCATCCACCTGTTTATCAATGTATTCTTCGTTGGAATGATTAATATGAGGGCGGGATAAAAGGGAGTTGGATTCCAGCCTACGCCGGAACGATAGTGGAGTAGAATACCAATCCGGTTGTACCTAGATAAAATGGAAGAGCAAAAAGTGAGTATTGCAGATAACGTTAAGCAGCTACTTACCGAGCTGCCGGAAGGCGTAAAACTAGTTGCCGCGGCAAAAACAAGAACACCCGCTGAAATTGCGGAAGCGGTGGCAGCAGGCATCGGGATTGTGGGGGAAAACTACGTACAGGAAGCGGAAAAAGCCTATCAGGAAGTGGGCAACAAAGTCGAGTGGCATTTCATCGGGCACCTGCAGAAAAACAAGGTCAAGAAAGCCGTAACGCTCTTCGACATGATAGAAACGGTCGATTCCGTAGAACTAGCGGCAGAAATCGATAAAAGGTGCGGTCAAATCGGCAAGACCATGCCGGTGCTGATTGAAATCAACAGCGGGCGGGAGGCGCAAAAGGCGGGGGTTTACCCGGAAGAAGCAGAGCAGCTGATTGAAGCCATCGCGGGGATGAAAAACATCCGGGTACAGGGTCTGATGACCATGGGTCCGGCGACAATACAGGCGGAAGAGTTGCGTACCTGTTTCCGCGAGACGAAGGAACTGTTCGACAGGATAAAGAAAGCAGCCTTGCCGAATATAGAAATGAAATACCTTTCCATGGGGATGACGGACTCTTATAAAATCGCCCTAGAAGAAGGCGCCAACATGGTGCGTATTGGCAGCATGATATTCGGTCGGAGGGGTTAGGTCAGATTACGCCGCGATGACCTCTTCCTTATCACGCCAAAGATAACGGCACCCATAACCAGCACGAAGCCCCCGGCAAGACAGAGCCAAGGCATGAGGACCTGCAGCTTGTCAACGGGATAGACGGAGCCGCCGATAGTTAATACCTCGGTAGTGGGCGTGGTAGTAGGTGGAGTTGTGGTCGTCGGTCCGGGGGAGGTCTGTGCGCTGGCGTCGGCATAGCCATCCGACCACTGCTCACTGCCGGAGACATAAGACCAGGCGCGATAGTAATAAAGCGTATCCGGGGTCAGCCCGGTATCGGAGAAAGACGTGCCGACATCAAAATAGACCTGCACGCCGTCGTTTTTATCAACAGGATAGCCGGAAGTGCTGCGGCGCGCCAGTGTCTTCCAGGCGCCTTCACCCTTGGTCCAGCTAAGATTAATCTGCGTATCGTCAACGGCCGTGGCGGTAAAGGCGTAGGGAGGGTCGGGTTTGGTAAGGAAATCAAGCTGACCTCCGCTGCTGGAGCCGGAACTGTTTTTTACCTGTGCCACAAAGTAATATTTCGTACCCTTGGATAATCCAGTGATAGCCGCGCTGAAGGGCTGCCCGGTAGTCACGCTGCCCGTCCAGCCGGTGCTGTAGGGATAAGGGCCGCCGGAGACCGTGCCGTAGATAAACTGGTACTGGCAGGCTTCACCGCCGTCGTTGATGACCGACCCGTGCAGGGTAGCGGTAGTTTCCTCCACCAGCGTAGCCGCAGAAGTGTAGGTGGTCGGAATGTAAGTCCAGGGGCTGTAATTGATACTGACATCGTGCAGTACAGGGGTCTCGCTGGCATCGGTAGTGTCGAAAAATGCCTTATATTTTATGTAGCGGTCGCTGTCATGACCGGGCCATATGGAGCCGCCGCTAGAGGTGTAATACGTGCCTGCGGTACCGTCGGGCCCTTTAAAGTTCCAGGTGGCGCTATCGTTATTGGTAGCTATCTGGAATTTTATGGAAGTACCGGCAGGTGTAGTGGCCGTCCATGCCAAATTGCCGAAATTCGAAGCGCCGCCCGTATCATAGGTCGAAGAGGTGAGTGTGCCGGAAGCGTAATATGCTGTTCCTCCCTGAAAAGCCAGCGCGCCACCGTAGCCTACATTCGCCGGGGTATCGTGCATTGTAGCCCAGGAATCACCGGCAACGCTGTATTCCCAGAAATCATCCTCATCGTTACCGTGCAGGGCGTAGAAATCAGCGTTTTGGTCGAATACCAGAGCGCCGCCGCCGTAAACGCATGGCGTAGCCGGGGTATCCGCCATGGTCGCCCAAGAACCGGTGGAAATATCATATCGCCAGAAGGTGACGGTATTGTTACCTTTAAGTGCATAGATATAGTTCCCGCCGTCGGAAGCCAGCGCGCCGCCGTCATCCACCCCGGAAGGAGTCCCGGTTAAAAACGCCCAGGTATTGCCGGAGATGCTGTACCTCCAAAAGTTGTTGCTCGAGCATCCCCTAAGCGCATAAATATAGTCGCCCCCGGCATAAGTCAAGGCACCACCACCGCCGACGTTCGCCGGTGTATAGGCAAGATACGACCAGGTATTACTGGAAACGTTATAACGCCAGAAGTTCTGTGAGCAATTGCCCCTCAAGACATAGACATTGGTGCCGTCGAAGGTAAGTGAACCGCCCTCACCGATAGAAGACGGAGTAGGAGCTAAAGACGACCAGGTATTGGAGGCGATATCATACCGCGAAAAATAGCGGTCCTGATGCCAGTTGCCCGACAGGTTGCCGTGCAGGGCGTAAATATAGTTACCGCCATCGGATACCAAAGCGCCGCCAGCAGCGACATTATAAGGGGCATTAGCCAAAGCCGACCAGTTATCGGTGGCGATATCGTAGCGCCAGAAGGTCTTGGTCTCACTGCCTCTAAAGGCATAGATATAGCCGCTGCCCACCTGCGCCAGTGTGACATCACCGGGACTGGTGGTAGCATCCAGCTGGTAAAGCGAGCCGGAGGTGAAGTCCGCCTGGGTGGTCTGGGTCCAGGTGGTATCGGCCATGACCGTACCGTAGGCAACACTAAGGCAAAGGACCACTACAACCAGCAGAACTGGCAGCGATTTAAGACATATTTTTCTGATACCAGACTGCTTCATAGGCAATACCCCGGTCGTTCGATACCTGCAGTCTAAGTCCGTAAACGTAACAAAGGCGTAAATATTCGAACGCGAGAAATAAACAGAGCGTTAATTTCACGAGAATATGAACTGAAACGGCGTATTCCTTGACAAAAGCTGACAGCTTCGCCAGAATTGAAGCGGGTAAAAACATCATGAGTAAAGTCAATGCAGCTTCAAGCGATGCAGAACGAAAACATATTATCAGCGAGACCGGAGCGATACTGAAGAAGTTCACTCGTAAAAAGCAGAATCTTATCCCCATACTACAAACCGTACAGGACAAACTCGGCTACCTGCCGCGGGAAGCTATGCTAAAAATCGCCGATTACCTGAACATCGCGGCGATAGATGTGTACGGCGTGGTGACTTTTTATAACCAGTTCCGCCTCAACCCTCCCGGCAAGCATTCGATAAGGGTATGTCTGGGCACCGCCTGCCACATGAAGGGCGGCTACATTACGCTGGACGCCTGGAAACGACGCCTGAAAATAGATTCGGGAGAGACCACGCCTGACCGCGAATTCGACCTGGATATCGTGGCGTGCGTGGGGTGCTGCACCAAGGCTCCGGTCACGGTGGTGGATGGGAAGCCGGAGGGGAAGGTGGAGCCGACCAGAGTTGACGGCCTGCTGCTGGGCTTCGGGTACGAGGCAGGCAAGAAGGAAAAAGATAAAAGTGAAAGCAAGTGAACGCCCGGCAGCCGCCGTTTTCCAGGAGATAAAAGAGCGTGCCGAGGCACACGTACGTAAGTTAAAGCATGATAAACCGTACGTACTGGTGGGGGCGGCTACCTGCGGTCGGGCGGCCGGCGCTTTAGAAGTACTCCAGGCTTTCCGTGAAGAAATCAAGAAACATGACCTCGACTGCCCGGTGATAGAGGTGGGCTGCATGGGCCACTGCTACGCCGAGCCAATCGTCATCATCAGCAAGCCGGGCTATCCGGCGATATGCTACGGGTACGTCAACCCGGTCATCGCCGAGAGACTGGTCAACGAGTTCATCCTGGGGGAAAACCCGTGCCCGGAGTTCGTCATCGGGGCGCTGGAAGCCAACGATATGCTGCCGAGCTTCCAGGACTTTCCCCGCGCCAAACACGAACAAAAGATAGTCCTGAAAAACTGCGGGCACATCGACCCTGAAGATATCGAGCAATACATTGCCGCCGGGGGCTACGCCGGGCTGGCTAAAGCCATCGAAACGCCGCCGCGAAAAGTCATTGATGAAATAAAAAAATCTGGGCTAAGGGGGAGGGGCGGCGCGGGCTTCCCTACCGGACTTAAATGGCAAGCCTGCCGCGACGCCAAGGGGAAGCCCAAGTACGTTATCTGCAACGCCGACGAGGGCGACCCGGGGGCATTCGTCGACCGGGCAATACTGGAGAGCGACCCGCATTCGGTCATCGAAGGGATGGTTATTGCGGGATACGGGGTGGGGGCGCGCTACGGTTATATTTACGTACGCGCCGAGTACCCGCTGGCGGTGGCACGGGCGGAGACAGCCCTCAAGCAGGCCAAAAAGCTGAACCTGGTGGGCAATCACATACTGGGGACCGATTTCAGCTTTGATATCCAGATATTTCAGGGCTCCGGGGCGTTCGTGTGCGGAGAAGAGACAGCCCTGATGGCGTCGATTGAAGGCAACGCGGGAATGCCCCAATACCGTCCGCCATATCCGGCTGTCCGTGGACTCTTCGACAAGCCAACGGTCGTAAATAATGTTAAAACACTTGCCTACGTACCGCGGATTATTAAAAACGGCGCGGCCTGGTTTAAAGAAATCGGCAGCCATGAAAGTCCGGGCACCGCCGTTTTCGCGCTGGCGGGCAAGATAGTCAATACGGGCATGGTGGAGGTGCCGATGGGCACCACGCTGCGCCAGATTATCTTCGATGTGGGCAGCGGCATTCCCAATAAAAAGAGCTTTAAAGCCGTCCAGATAGGCGGACCGTCCGGAGGCTGCCTGCCCGAAACGGCTTTAGACCTGCCGGTGGACTTCGACTCACTGCAGAATGCCGGGGCGATCATGGGGTCGGGAGGGATGGTGGTATGCGACGAAGAGGACTGCATGGTGGAGATAGCGCGCTATTTCCTGGAGTTTACCCAGCGCGAGTCCTGCGGCAAATGCACGTTCTGCCGGCTGGGGACGAAGCAGATGCTAGAGTTACTGACCGACTTCACACAGGGCAAGGGTAAAATCGAGGACATAGACATACTGGAAAAGCTGGCGGGGGAAGTAAAGGCGGGGTCGCTGTGCCAGCTTGGACGGACGGCGCCCAATCCCATCCTGACCACGCTACGTTACTTCCGGCAAGAATACGAGGAACACATTACCCTGGGCAGGTGCCCGGCGCTGATGTGCCAGCCCCTTATCGCCTACTACATCCTGCCCGACAAGTGCGAACGTTCCTGCGACGCGTGCGTAGGGGAATGC
>DAOULS010000033.1:0-27729 GCA_034418415.1 Dehalococcoidales bacterium
CGGGTGGTGGTCGATGTCCATGTAGCTGTAATGGAACTGGCAACCGGCCCAGTTGTCGTAGGCATCGATTATCTCCCGCAGGAACTGGTACTGGTCGTGGAAAAAGAACCCGATGTGCCCGATTTTCTTATCGGCAAGTGCTTTATCAGCCCAACTTAAAACATCAAGCTCTACTAGCCTCGGCCAGCTTTCGCGGTTCAGTCCGCCTAAAAGCAGGAAATCGACCCCGTCTTCATGGAGCCACTTGAGCAGTTCTTCCAGGTAGCGGTCGAAGTCCCCCGCCGACTTTATTTTCTGGGACGGCAGGGCGGCGGCAATCTTTACCTTTTGACGATAGCCGTCTTTGAGAGCTTCATAGAGGATTTTGGACAGGCGCTTATCGACGTCATAAGCAAGTGGCGACCCCGCGTCGATGAGGTTGACCCCGCCGTCGATGGCGAGGCGCAGCATCTTGATTGTTTCTGATTCGTCTTCGGGCAGCTTTTCCAGTCCGAATCCCAGCGCCGAGACCCGCCAGTCCAGCCTGCCGAACTTGCGATATTTCATATCATTTAACTGTCATTGCGAGCGAAGCGTGGCAATCCCTATGAATGATTCATATATTATTTAGTAATTTCTAGGACTTCACCGAGCTTGATGACAAAACGATTGTTGTGTTTATCAAAGTCGATTCCAAGACATTTCACCCGCATAAATGGGCTATCAGGATTGTATCCGTTTTTAAAGTGGACTTCGTCGTAATTCTTTTTAGAAAGACGTGCCTTCCAGTATGGTTTATTTTCGCGGTATTCCTCTTTCTTTTCACCCGAGGCAATCTTATCAAACCATTTTTTATAGAGAGTTAAGCGTAGTATTTTCGCATTAGCTCCCAAAATTTTACGCCTCCACCCACGGCGAGCCGTGCTCGCCGCTCAAGCAGATGACGAAGAACCCGTAGGGCTTGTCCACCCACCTTGTAATCAGGGGCAGATGCGGGAATGCCGCCGGGCATATCGCCACGGTGGGTGTATTGAAGACGTGCCGCTCGTAGTCCTTGCCCATGCCCAGCTCCAGCTCGGCGCCCAGGTAATCGAGCCTGTCCGTGTCCAGCCCCACGAAGCACAGGATTTCCGCCTCGGGGTGGTAGTGCGCCTCGCCGCCGCGGTGCCACTTCCCGCAGTGGCTGTAGAGCCCCCAGGTAAAGTTGAGGTTCAGCCCCTCGAGGTCGTCCCCGTAGAGCCAGACCACCTCGTCGCCGTTACCGGGACCTACCCCCATGTCCCTCGCCCGGATGGAGCCGTACTTGTTGGCCTGCAGCCTATCACCCGCCCCAGCGCCCGGCATGTTCTCGAATTTTGTCCACATTTTCTTGCGCAGGTGGGCGTACTTGGACGCCTTAGCGGGCTTGCCTTTGGCTTCCACGTATGTCCCCTGGTAGGCGGGCGCCAGCCCTATTGTGTAGTGGGTTATCGGTTTATTCATCTTCTTAACGGTGACCGGACCGTGCGGTGTTCCCTTGGGCACGATGACGCAGGACGGCTCTTTGATGATAATTTCCTCCCGCTCCTCCCCCATCAGCACCGATATCTCCGCCTTGCCCAGGTCCATGATGTCCTGGCTGTTCGTCCCCTCGAACACCAGCACCTCGTCGTAAGGGTGCACGACGGCCCCCTCCAGCGGATGAAAGGTGCTCGGCTTCTTGACGAACCCGAAGGAGAAGTGGGCGTTGAACCCCTCCATGTCCTTGGCTTCCATCCACATGCGGGGCTCGGCGTAAAGTCCCCGCGGCGCGTCCTTGATAGCGATGGGTTTTATCAGATTAGCGTATTCTTTAGTAACTGCCATGACAGTCTCCTTTCAGATAGATGACGGAATGTTTTTATGACTTTTCCCCCAAAGAATAGCAGAGAGCGTTATTGGGGGTCAAGGAAAAATTGGGGCGCTTCTCCTGCCGCTTATCCCTTCCCCGTCAGCCTCCCCGCCAGCTTCTTGCCCATTTCTTTAGCTTTTTCCACCAGGTCGGGCTTGTTCTTGGCAGCGTCCTGTCCCGTATAGCCCGCCAGCACAATGCAGTCCCCGTCGGGCAGGCCGGCGAACCGCTTGAGACTTTCGATAGTCTCGTCCGCCCCGCCCCCTCCCCCGATGGCTATCAGGCCCGCGTACTTAGCCTTTTTCTTGCCGTCGTGGGTGAAGGTAAAGAAGTTCCTGTCGATAAACGCCTTCATCTGCGCCGTAATGTTCCCGAAGTAAACGGGACTTGCCAGGATAACGGCATCAGCATCGTTGAATTTACTGATGATACCCGGTGCGTCGTCCTTGATTTTACATACCTCATACGTCCCACATTCGGCGTGCCCCAGGCACGGGTTCACCACGCACTCGCCCAGCACGATTTTCTCCGTCTCGATGCCCTGCGCGGTTATTTCCTTAAGCGCCTCGTCAGCCAGGTAGCTGGTATTTCCTTGAGGATGGGGACTCCCCACAATCGCAATAACCTTCATCTGTTCGTACCTCCGGAATAGTGTTTAAAAATATTATCGCACATCTGCGATATCAAAAACAGCCAAAAAATTACCCCCCTATTATAGGGGGGTGGGGTTAGTTTTGATTTTTGGTTTTTCCTCTACACCTCCGCATCCGCCGTGTCGAACTGACTCTGGTAAAGTGAGGCGTAGAAGCCATCGGCCTCCAGCAGCTCCTCGTGGTTACCCTGCTCCACGATGTCCCCGTTCTTCATCACCAGTATGATATCGGCGTTGCGGATGGTGGAAAGCCGGTGCGCAATCACGAAAGCAGTGCGCTCCCGCGTCAGTTCCTCCATGGCTTTCTGTATCAGCACCTCCGTCCTGGTATCGACGGAGCTGGTCGCCTCGTCTAGTATCAGTATCTTGGGGTCGGCCAGGAACGCCCGCGCGATGGTCACCAGCTGCTTCTGCCCCTGCGATATGTTCGACGTTTCCTCGTTCAGCTCGAAGTCGTAGCCGTGCGGCAGCGCGTGCACGAAGGCGTCCACGTAGGCCATTTTAGCCGCCGCCACCACTTGCTCGTCCGTCGCCTTGGAATCGCCGTACTTGATGTTTTCCTTAATCGACCCGTTAAATAGCCAGGTGTCCTGCAGCACCATGCCGAACATGTCGCGCAGGTCTTCCCGCTTCATGTCGCTTATGTTCACCCCGTCCACGTAAATGCCTCCGCTGTTGATGTCGTAGAAGCGCATCAGGAGCTTGACCAGCGTCGTCTTGCCGGCCCCCGTCGGCCCCACAATAGCCACCATCTGGCCGGGCTTGATTTCCGCCGAAAAATCGTTGATGACGATTTTTTCCGGATTGTACCCGAAGTGCACCTTGTCGAAAGTCACGTGCCCCTTCACCGTCTCCAGCTTCCTCGCATCGACCGGGTCGGGCGTTTCCTCTTCCTCCTCCAGGAACTCGAATACGCGCTCGGCGGCCGCCACCGTCAATTGCAGCGTGTTGGCGATTTGCGCCGTCTGCGCGATTGTCTGCGTGAAATTCCTCACGTACTGGATAAAAGCCAGGATGTCTCCCACCTGGATTACCTTTATCACCGTCAGGTAGCCGCCCAGAATGCTCACGCCGACGTAGCCCAGGTTCCCCACGAAGGTCATCACCGGCATCATCGCCGTGGCGAAGAACTGCGATTTCCAGCCTGCGTCGTAGAGCTCTTCGTTCAGCCCGTCGAATTTCTTTATCGACTTCGCCTCGCCGTTGTAGGCTTTCATCACGTTATGCCCGGTAAACATTTCCTCGACGTGCCCGTTGACATGCCCCAGGTACGCCTGGTTCTTCCTGAAGTATTTCTGCGACCTTTTGATGATGAACCGTACCAGTACTAAGGCGATGGGCATTATCACCAGCGCCGCCAGCGTCATCATCCAGCTTATCCACAGCATCATCGCCAGCACGCCTATTACCGTCGTTACGGCGGTTATTATCTGCGTAATGTTCTGGCTCAACGAGGTGCTCATCACATCGATGTCGTTGGCTATATAGCTTATCACCTCGCCGTGGGTCTTTTTATCGAAGTATTTCAGCGGCAGGCGGTCGATTTTCTCCGCTACGTTTTTGCGCAGCTGATACGTCATTTTCATGGCGATGTTGGTCATCACCCAGGCCTCCGCGTACTGGAACCCCGTCCCCGCCACGTACAGGCAGAGCATTATCAGCAAAGTCCTCCCGATACTGGCGAAATCAATAGCTCCCCCCGGTACTCCCATCATTTTCTGCATGACACCGTTGAATAAAACGGTGGTAGCGTCCCCCATCAGCTTCGGCCCTATAATGGCGAATACCGTGCCGGCCATGGCTAAAATCAGGGTCAGGATGATGGCGTAGCGATAAGGCTTCAGGTACGCCAGCAGGGTCTTCATCGTCTTTTTGAAGTCCTTGGGCTTATCGATGGCCATCATCGGCCCGTGCCGACCGCGCCTCCCCGGTCCCCCCGGAGGCCCGCCGCCTGGAGGTCCGCCACCCATCGGCCCGAATTGATACGGAATCTTCATCGGGACAGTTCCTCCTCGGTCAGCTGCGACTGCGCTATTTCGCGGTAGACCTCGCAGCTTTCCATCAGCTCCTTGTGCCTGCCGATGCCCACGACCTTCCCTTTGTCCAGCACCACAATCTGGTCGGAGTTCATGATGGTGCTTATCCGCTGGGTCACTATCAGCACCGTGGCGTCTTTAGTATCACGGCGCAGCGCCTTCCTCAATGCGGCGTCGGTGGTGTAGTCCAGTGCTGAAAAACTGTCGTCGAAGATAAATATCTCCGGTCGGCTCGCCAGCGCCCTGGCAATCGCCATCCTCTGCTTCTGTCCGCCCGAGAGGTTGGCGCCGCCCTGCGCTACCGCCATTTCGAAACCCTGCTCGTTTTGCTTGACGATATCTATACCCTGCGCCGTTTTTAAGAAATTCTCCATCTCTTCGTCACTGGCGCTTTCGTTGGCGTATCTTATATTGCTGGCGATGGTGCCGGAAAACAGCAGCGTTTTCTGCGGCACGTAGCCGATTTTTTCCCGCAGGTCGTGCTGGGTTACCTCGCGGATATCCAGTCCGTCCACGAGGATTTTCCCGCCGGTGACGTCGTAAAAGCGGGGTATCAGGTTAATCAGCGTCGATTTGCCGCTGCCGGTGCTGCCGATTATCGCCGTCGTCTGCCCCGGCTTGGCGGTGAAATTGATATTTTTCAACAAATCTTCTTCGGCGCTGGGGTAGCGGAAGGATACATCTTTAAATTCCACCTGTCCCTTGATGTCCCCTTTGAATGTGACCGGGCTCTTGGGGTTCTTGATAACGGGTTCGGTGTCCAGCACCTCGTTGATACGCTGCGCGGAAACGATGGCCCGCGGCAGCATCACGAACACCATGGAGACCATCATGAAAGCCATGATTATCTGCATGGTGTATTGTGTGAAGGCCATCATGTCCCCCACCTCTATCGCGCCGGCGTCAACCTGGTGCGCCCCCACCCAGATGATGATTATCATGATTATGCTCATCGTCAGGTTCAGGGCCGGCATCAGCAACACCATAGCGCGGGTAATGAACAGCTGTGTCTTGGTCAGGTCTTTGTTGGCGTTGTCGAAGTTCTGTTCCTCGCGTCGCTGGGTATTGAACGCCCGGATGACCATGATGCCGGAGAGCATCTGGCGCGTCGCCAGGTTTACCTTGTCTATCAGTTTCTGAATTATCTTGAACTTGGGCACGGCGATTATCAGCATTATGCCTATCATCGTCACCATCGCCATGACCGCCGCGGCGATAATCCAGGACATCGATGCTCCGCTGCTGACTACCTTAATGACGCCCCCGATGCCCAGTATCGGCGCGTAGAAGGTGATGCGGAACAGCATCACCAGCAGCATCTGCACCTGCGTGATGTCGTTGGTCGACCTTGTAATCAGGGAGGCGGTGGAAAATCTATCGAACTCGGTGTTGGAGAAGTCCTCCACCCGGACGAATATCTGCTTGCGCATGTTCCTGCCCAGGCCGGAGGCCACCCGCGCCGAGAGATACCCCACCGTTACCGTAGCTATCGCCCCCAGCAGCGTGAAGAGCAGCATCATGCCCCCCACCCGCAGGATATAGTTCGATTGTATGCCGGCCATGTCGATGCCTATCGCTTCGTATTCCATGATGACCATGGCCTGTGCCGTCTGCTTGACTATATTGGCGAGGACTTCTTCATCGTCCGTAAATGTGGGGGTTTCGCCCTGTTGCTGGGACATGCTCGCGATGATGGATTTCATGAAAATGGCGTCCAGGCTATCGATGACGGCGCCGTCGTCGGTATTCAGCTTGTAAATATTCTCATTGGCCAGCGCCGGGTACTTCTCGACGTACTTGGTATAGTCGCTTTCGGACAGCGTATTCCTGTCCAGTAGCACATAATATTCGGCGACCTCCGCTTTGTCGCTGTCGTCCAGGACGGATATAAGCCTGTCGTAGGTGCTGACGCGCATGGCTTCCGGCACGGCGTTCTCGATGCCGTTGTACTGTATGCCGGTATCGACGATGTCCGCCATATAGCCCGGCAGCGCCAGGTCTGTCATCGCCTGCCCGAACAGCAGCGCGAAGATGGCGATAATCGACCAGATGAAAGGTTTGAGGTGTTTGATAAGTTTAAGCAATAGTGTGGTCTTTCGTTTCGTTGTAGGTATCTATTTTGTTAAAAAGCGCTATCAACTGCTTTATCTCGTCGTCGTTCAGCGCTTCGAATATCTTGGACATGGCAGCCAGGTGTTCCTTCCTGAACTTCTCGAACTGGTTCTTGGCGAGTTCCGTCAGCTTCAGCCTTACGATGCGCCTGTCGGAGGGGTCGCCCTCGCGCATTACCAGTCCCCGCTCCACCAGCCCGTCCACGAACTGTGTCACCGCCCCGGGCGTGATGTGAGATAGTTCCGCCAGCTCTTTCATGGATATCCCCTCCGCTTTTTTGCTGGCGATGGTGAAAAGCAGGTGTACATGCGGCGGACTTAACACCGGTTCCGGCGGCGGTTCCGGGTGCCGCACGTGCCGCATAATTGACATCATCTTCTGCGTCAGTGTTTGTATCAGGTCTTCCCTGTTTTTGTCCATATTCAATATAAAAGACTTCTTGACTTGGTAACCCGAAAGTGTTATTATAATTTAGTTACTTAATATTTTAGCACCTAAAGTAATATCTGTCAATAGGTATAAAGTCATAGAGTATAAATTATGCAAATTAGCGTTCCGTACCGAGAAAATGCTAGAATTTTGTTGATTTTATTAGTTTATCAAGTCTAATGGTAATGGAGGTATCCAGATGGAGAAGTACAAGATACCGGGCGTTGGCCCACTGACGATGGAAAAGACAAAACTTAAGAAAGACGCGCTGGCTGGGGATGTAGCCGTGGTTACCGGCGGGGCGGGCAATGTGGGACTGGGTACGGCCAGAAGCCTGGCTTGGCTGGGGGCTAAAGTTGTCATTGCCGATGTTACCCCGGAGGCTGGCAAGGCGGCTGAAGAGCTCATCAACAGCGAGAATAAACCGGGTACCGCCATATTCGTTAATACCGATGTTTCCGACGAGGCATCCATGAAGGCAATGGCTGAAAAAGCTTTTAATACGTTCGGGAAGGTGGATATCCTGGTCAACAATGCCATGATTATGTCCCTCGGGTCGCCGATTTTACAGACCACCGTTGAGAACCTCGACCGCCAGTACGAAATTGCGGCGCGCGGTATGCTTATCGGCATCCGGCTCTTCGTGCCCGGTATGCAGGAAAGGCATCACGGCGTGGTCACCTACATGTCCACCGCTTTCTGCCACCCTGTCGGACCGAGCAGCTACTGCGCCGCCAAGGCCGCCGGCGCCTCTATCATGATGTCGCTGGCATCGGAGCTGGGCTCCGTGGAGAAAAGCGGTATCGCCGTCTTTATGTTTATCCCGGCCGGCGTCGGTATGCCCCGCAGCGTACCCAAGCTGACCCCCGAAATGCTAGAGGAATTCAAGAAGAGATTTAAGGATTTCAAGATGCCCGCCATGCCCGGCTACGATGGGAATATCCCCTCCGAGGACGGCGGGGCGGCACTCGCTTACAGCATCGTCCATGCCGCCGAGCTGCACGGCTCCGGAATCATGGTCGGGCAGGCCCTCCGGCAGATGGACTGGCCCTATCCCCGGCCGGAGACGGTGCAGAAGACCGATTTCCAGCGCCTGACCGGTATGGCACTGCCGATGATTTTCTCATTTGTGGGGCCCGGCTTTGCCGACCCCAAGGTGCCCCTGTCGCCGATTGGCCGGTAGTAAAACAAAATTAGTGGGTATTACCCTGCAATATTTTAATACGGGTATATTTGCCGGTGCTTACGCCCAGTTTTTCAGCTCGTAATGGCCGCAGGCGACGCGGTATCGACTGATTTGCTGTCCCCCTAACCAGAGTTGCGTTTCCTTGATGTCCCTCAAGCACTTTTCGTAAGGGAAGTCTTCCGAGATGGCGATTGAGCCCAGCAGTTCGGCGCCTTTATTGATGATTTCGACGGCGGTATCGCCGCAAAACACGCGCACGGCGGCCGCCTTGGCCACGAATTCGGGCTCGAAGGGCATACCGTACTGGTCGTGATGGTCGAACATCCACGATAGATTATAAACCCCGGCTTTCATCAGCTCTATTCCGATAGCCATGTCGGCGATGATGCCGGCGGCTATACTGTGCTGCCTGACGGGCTTAAAACCACCCATACGGGTGCCGGTATAGTCCAGCACTATTTCAAAAGCTCGCTCGGCAATGCCGAGAGCAATCACGGATGAATGCCATTGCGCATCGGCTGTAGCCGCTTTAAAGAAGTTCCCGTCCATACCGGGTCCGCTCGCCCTGTATTCCTTAGGCACCCGGACATTTTCATAATATATTGAGGAATTCACGACTGTTTTAAATAGCATCTTTTTCTCGGGTTTACCGAATGATAGTCCCTTGGCGTCCGGAGGTACGTATATCAGGGCAATCCCTTCGTCACCCGCGTTCGTGTCGGTGTTGCATACCGTCAGGTAAAGGTCGGCTATTCCGCCGTTGGTCGGCCACGACTTCGCCCCGTTTATCACCCATTCGTCACCCTCGAGCCTGGCGGTCGTCTTAATCCCGGCGCCGTGCAGCAGAGGGTTCTCGGTATCGCAGCCGCCGGCTTCATCGGTCATCGATATGCAGGCATAAGCCAGCTTACCGCGACAGAATGGAGGGCAAAACCTGTCCAGCACAGTTTTATTTTTTGCCATGATTGCCGGCTGTACCATCATCCCGGCGTTTATGAGAACGACCTGGCTTATCCCGGCATCGCCCTTCGCCAGTTCCTCGCATATGATGCACTGGGTCATATGTGACAGGCCGCCTCCCCCTTCGTATTCCACCGGATATCCCCCCGACTGTATCTTGATATCGACGAGTTTTTGATGGACATCTTCAACGAGTTTATAATCGGCGTCAAGTTCTTTTGTTATAGGTGTAATTTCTTTCTTGGTAAATTCCCTGACTGTCTCTCTTATCTGTCGGTCTTCTTCGGTTACCAAATGCTCCAGGTTCACGTTAAACCTCCTTAATAACTGCTATTTATGCATATGCCAAATCCCCACTAGATTATTAGAAATATAGTAATTTTGTCAAAAATTGACCAATGTGAAATGAGACGTGGGGAAGTTTTGGTAGGCTGTGCTGTACGATAGACAGAACCTTTGAATTAGTATTCAGCCTCGGCAGTGTTTCACTCTAGAGCTCATTGTATCGACACAATTCAATATGTTTCACTCTGATAATCACTGGACTAAACGTTTTCATTTTTTATCGAAATAGTGTTGAATAATCTGAACTGTGATGCACTTGTGACGACTGGATATTTATTTGTGACTCGAGTGTGATTCAGCTCATTTATTCTCTTATTGTCGGTTTTTATCAAAAATCTTCAGCGTGAGGTTCACTATGCCTATAAAAATTGACGGCCAGCATTTTTACAGTACCACGGAAACCTGCCAGAAGATGGGTATTAGTCGGGCTACCCTTTATCGGTGGCTCCGGAAAGGCTTAATCAGCAAGCAGCGGAAAGATAGAAGAGGCTGGCGGCTGTTCACCGATGAAGACCTGCAAAAAATACAGGCAGAAATCGGGAGAATCGAAATTATTGAAAAGGGGTAATCCGGTGAATGCAAAAGGCAGGGTGTATTGCCTTGTTTTAAGAAGGGAGTGAAACTAGCGGTGATTAAAAAAGGAATTATAACTGTCATACTGTGCCTGGTTCTGGTTTTAACTGGTGGTTTTGGGGTTAAGAAAGCCTCTACCCAGGAGTCCGTGTGGGTCCGGGTAGGCAATATCCCCGATAACTGGTACAAGAGTTATGAGGAGCCTTTAGGAAGCTTTGAAGGAGAATTCGGTGATGCTGGGATGATTGAGTATATCGACGATGAGGACGGCGATGTGGTCCAGATATATTATGAACGGGCCCCGGACACCATTTCCGAGCCTTTAGATGTCCTGGCTTCCTACATTCTTGAAAGAGATTTGGGAATCGTTGCCGATGATTCCGGACTGATGACCGTGGCTGGAACGACAGCCGGCTACGCCAAAGCTTATGAATCCTACATGGATGTTTACGACCTGGAAATAGTCATGGTAAAAGGCATAGTCTTCATAGACATATACGCTTATTACGACGCAACCTATGAAGACGAGGCTCAAGTCAGTACAATTATTAACAGCATCGAAGCCTCCGGCTCTTCAACTCCGCCATCATCAACTCTGCCATCGTCAACTCCGCCATCATCAACTCCGCCATCGTCAACTCCGCCATCATCGACTCCACCATCGTCAACTCCGCCACCAACAACTACTCAACCAACCACTGCAGCTACATCTGAGGCGAGGCAGCACGCGCTGGAAATGGTCGGTAAGGCGGAAACCTACTTCCTGGCAGCGGTAATAGACCATTACGACAGCATCCGTAATACAGCCGTAAAAAGTAAAATCGGGACGGGCTTTTTAATAGGCCAGACGATGGAAAAATTCAATTTCGATCTTCAGGACTTAAAAGATAATTTGCCGAGTGGACTTTATGAGAAGTTTAATTACGCTTATGACCTGGAGAAAATTGATTCTCTACGGCAATACTGCAGGGAAAATAATTATGATGAGTTTTCAGAGAAGTACATGGATTATGCGGAGCGTAAGGCTGAAGCAGAATTTGCGTTCGGTGAAGCGGAGCGGAGGCTGAAAGAAGGTTTTGCAGGATTGAGAGACAGCATCGAGAGTGGAGAGATGGATAGTTGCCTGAATATGCTGGCAGGTCTCCTGGACGAGTGCATCACTGGAATAGAACAATTAAGGGAAGATCATGCTGATTCCATGGTCAAGAGCCAGGCGGCTGCTCTCACCGTAAATGAAGTCACGGAAGTTATCGATAAATTAACCTGGATAGCAAGTAAGCTGTTTGATGGAAAGCTTGACAAAGTGAAAATGGCATCGGCGCTATCTCTGGTTTGGGCACAAAACGAGGTAAGGTTCTGGACTACCCGTGCTTATCTCTGGGGTGGCACTGACATGTTAAGGAACAACCTGCTCGAGCAGCTGCGGGAAAAGTACAACCTGTTTGAAAGGGAGGAGTTCTTCTACGGTCCGGTATATATTGTGGAAGAAGGGATAGAGGAAATATTAGAACCATACCGGTAATCATAGTTAAACATTTGCTTATAGGCTGTTAAAAACTAATATTCAGGAGCGATAGTATGCGGTACTTTAAATACAAAACAAAATCGGCAAAAATGAAATCACCGTTGATATGGGGCATGGCAGGTATGTTGACTCTTGCTCTGGTTATGGGAATGGCGGTTTCGTGTTCATCTGGTGAACCATTCGACATCGAAAAATATGAGGAAGCCGCTATAATTTATAGCATTGAAGCTGAAAGCCCGACGGTATTGGGCGACCTGGTAAAGATAAGCGAAGCGGAATTTAGTGACGGCTTGGAGGATATAGGGGCTAATGAGGGCAGGATCCTGGAATATGCTAACGATAATGACTATGTTTTAGTGATGGTTTTCAGGTTTGTGAGTGATGATATGGCTCGGGAGTCCTTTGAGGAACTGGAGGAAGGCATCGAGCTTGGCTGGGATTTATATGAAGTAGAGGAAGGCTTCTATCGCTATCTCTATGGAGAAGAAATTTACCTGGTTTCCGGTCCTGCGGACGCAGTATTCACGGTTCTCGAAGGTCTTGTGTATAACTACAACCCAGAGCTTACAGGGTCACCGACATCTGCGAGCGGAATATAGGCCGTGCAGGACTCGAACCTGCGACCAATGGATTAAAAGTCCACTGCTCTACCAACTGAGCTAACGGCCCGCGGAACTTGATTCCAGCTTTTAATTCTAGCAAATCACAATCCTCCCCCGCAACCTTTACCCCCCACCCATCTTAAACTTGCTTGCCCTTCGGCTTGCCCGCCGAAGCTTTAGCGTAGGAGGGCCCCTTTGTCTAAATAACCCCCTTTGCGCTATAATAGCTTCACCGATGAATAGCGCATCCTCCCAAGACGAAAGGTACATGCGGCTGGCTCTCAAGCTGGCGCGCCGGGGACTTGGCAAGACCTCCCCCAACCCCATGGTCGGCGCCGTAATCGTAAAAGACGGTCGTATTATCTCACAGGGGTATCATAAGGCTTTCGGGGCTGACCACGCGGAAGTGGCCGCGCTTAAGAATGCTAAGGAGGACGTCGCCGGTGCCACCCTTTACGTATCTCTGGAGCCCTGCCGCCATCACGGCAAGACCCCGCCCTGCACCGACGCCGTTATCCGGGCTAAAATCGGCCGCGTCGTTGTCGGCATGCTCGACCCCGACCCCCGTATGCGCGGGGAAAGCGTGAAGCTCTTGCGGCAAAAGGGAATTAAAGTAATCGACGGCGTACTGGAGGCTGAAGCCCACGCTCTCAACGAAAAGTACGTCAAGCACCGCGCCACCGGCATCCCTTACGTGACGCTCAAGTGGGCGCAGACGCTGGACGGCCGCATCGCCACGGCTAAAGGCTCCTCCCGCTGGATTGCCTCCCCGCCCTCCCTCAAGCTGGCGCACCGGCTCCGCGCCGTTAACGACGCCATTCTGGTGGGCGCAGGCACGGTACTCAAGGACGACCCCGAGCTCACCACCCGCCTCGTCAGAGGCAGGAATCCCTTACGCATTGTCCTCGACTCTAAACTAAGGACCCCCCTTAACGCCAAAGTGCTTAAAGACCGGGACAAGGCTAAAACTCTGGTAGCCGCCACCCCCCGCGCCCCCGCCCCTAAGCTCGCCGCGCTCAAGAAAATGGGTGTGGAAGTCCTGACCGTCCCCCCGGATAAAGACGACCGCATCGACCTGAAAAAACTGCTCAAAGTCCTGGGGGAAAGGGACGTTGCCTCCCTGCTGGTGGAGGGCGGCGGTGAGGTGATTACCTCTTTCTTGAGGCTGGGCATGGCGGACAAGGTGGTCGTAATTATCGCCCCCAAAATCCTGGGCAAAGGCACCGACTCCGTCAGCGACCTTAATATCACCGACCTAGCCAAAGCATATAAGCTGACCTTTGATAAGGTTTACAGGAGTGGGGAGGATATAGTGGTGGAGGCTTAGATAATAAGGAGGTGTAGAAGGTGAAACCAGATTTAGTTGAAGATTGTAAAAGTTTCAATGATTTTATATCAAAAATAAAAAAAATAACCAAGAAAGGTTTCTGGATATTCAGAGGTCAAAAAGAATTCGACCAGGATTTAGCAACTACACTAGAACGTTCTTACATTCGTTTTAGGGTTGTTGGCAGAGACAAAATACGAGTTGAAAATAATATGATTCGAGAATTCCAAAGACGATTTCATTACTACACCTCTAATATTCCACCTGATAAAGAATCTTCAGATGAGTGGCTAGCACTCATGCAACACTATGGGGCTCCAACTAGGTTTCTTGATTTTACCTATTCACCTTATGTAGCAGCATATTTTGCTTTTGAGAAAGCAGATGCTGATTCCAAAGTCAGTATTTGGGCATTTAATACAGAGTGGTGTAGAAACGAGTTAAAAAAAATACACAAAACAAAATTTTCAGCTGCTTTAAAATATCGAAAAACTAGAAAATCTGAATATTTTAATAAAGTTTTTATGCCAAAAAATAAAAGAAATATTGAAAAATTTGTATACGCTGTAAATCCATTTCGCCTAAATGAGAGACTAACTTATCAAAAAGGAGTATTTCTTTGTCCAGGTGACGTTACAACCGGATTCATGGACAACTTATTAGCTTATGATAATAAACAATTGAAAAATAACGTGATAAAGTTCAACATAGAAACAGGAAAAAATAATAAAAATACAATTGAAGTTTTAAAGTTTTTAGACCAAATGAACATTAATAGAAGTACTCTATTCCCAGATTTAGACGGTTTTGCCCAGTCCTTTGCACCGAGAATTCATACGATTTTTATAATCCAACCTTAGTAATTTTAAAGCATTCATCCTCCCCCATCACCACAATTAAATCTCCCTTTATCCCTCTTTTTCTAAGAGGGAAACTGGAGAGGGATTTTTAAGATATACGCCCTTCCCTTTCCCGTCTCCCACTTTAACAAAGGGGGATTAAGGGGGATTTTACAAATTACTTTCAATTACCTCCACAACCCCGTCTATATTTTCCATCACATCAATATTGGTGAACCTTAGCACCTTAAGTCCCATACTCGCCATATAATCATCTCTGACTCCGTCATATTCAGCAACATCTGGAGTTAGATGCTGTCCTCCATCTACTTCTATTACCAGTTTTACCTTCGGGCAGTAAAAATCTACAATGTACCCGCCCAGAGGCTTCTGACGGTAAAATAACAGGCCCCTTAGCTGTCTCATCCTTATTTTCGACCATAGCAGTATTTCAGCATCAGTGGAGTTCTTTCTAAGCTGCCTTGACGGTTGTTTTAGCTTCTTATCATATTTTTCCACAACAACCTCCCTTACTAGTATCCCACTTTGAAAAAGGGGGATTAAGGGGGATTTTCCATTATACCACTTTGGCAGGTAGTCTCTTTATAACGCTTGTGATATGAACTATAATAGAACGATGTCCCGGTCTTTTTTTTCTGTTATTTTTTTAGTCATCGCTGTTCTTATATTAGCTTTCTTTAAAATTATGTATGATTCGTATAGAATTGTTTTTTGGCTGGTTATCGCCTTTTTAATTATTGCTCCTGTTGGTTACTTTTTCAGAGCCAGGATAAAGCAGGCCCTTCATCATATGCGTAGTCGTTTTAAACGAAAACCGCCTGTTTGAATCTGGCGACTTTACTAAAAGCGACAAAATCCCCTTCACTTTATTTCCCTGGGTATTTATAATGGGGGAGAGGCAGGGGCTTGCCCTGAGCGAAGTCGAAGGGGTGAGGGTGAAAATTGAACTGTAAACTGTAGACTACTAAACATAACAATTAGACATAACACCAAAACGAATAAAAACAAATCAGCTACGGCCCAAAGCTAAAACAACAAAAAAATTTTTTCGAAAAACAAATAAAACAAATAAAATATCGCCCCTTCCGCTTTCGCCCCTCCCTCTCTGTGTACGGAGAGGGAGCCGGAGGGTGAGGTCCATCTAAAATCTCGCCTGCTCCCCCTTCACCCCCATCATCTCCATCACCTCCACTATCACGAAGATGCTCCCCGCCGCCCCTATCAGGTCCTTCGGCCCCGCCTCGTCCAGAGCCAGCTCCATCGCCTCCTTCACGCTCTCCGCTACCCGCGGCGTCACCCCGAGCTTCTGGAACTCGGCCACCAGCGTCGCCGCCTTGAGAACCCTCGGGTGCCGGCTGGCTACCACCACGATGTCATCCGTCACCTTCACTGCCTCCCGTGCCATGCCCGCCACGTCCTTGTCCGCCCCGAACCCCAGTATCAGCTTCGCCTTGTCGTACCGCAAGTACCCCTTCAGCGCCTCGGCCATCCGCTGCATCGAGTACGCGTTATGAGCCGCATCGACGACGACCCACGGCTTCCTCCGCAGTATCTGTAACCGACCCGCCCATTTGACGTTCTTCAGCCCTTCGACGATGTGTTGGGACGATACCTTTACGCCTCTTTCGATGAGCAGTTCGATGGCGGCGATGGCATTGGCGGCGTTCTCGACCTGGTGTTCTCCCAGCAGCGGTATCCGTGCTTTATACTCTCCCTGGCGCCCCCTGACGATGAAGCTCTGACCTCCCTCGTTGGACCCGACCCTCTCCCAGGTCACGTCCCCCCCGACCCTGATAAGCCGGCATCCCTTCTCCTTGCACACCCCCTCGATGACCTCCATCGACTCCGGGAACTGGGGCGCCGTGACTACCTCTGCCCCCGACTTGATGATGCCGCACTTCTCCCCGGCTATCTTGGTCAGCGTGTCCCCCAGCACGTCCGTGTGGTCGTAGCTGATGGACGTCATCACGCACACCTCCGGCTTCACCACGTTCGTCGCATCGAGTCTGCCTCCCAGCCCCACCTCGATTACCTGCCAGTCCGCCTTCACTCTGGCAAAGTGCAGGAACGCCATGGCCGTGTATATCTCGAAGGTCGTCAGTTCCCCCAGGTCGCCCAGGGCGTTCTCCGACTCCACGTGCGGCTTCAGTATCTCCACCAGCCTGGCCCAGTCCGCCTCGCTGATGTTCCTGCCGTCCACCTGTATCCGCTCCGTAAACGAGAGTAAATGGGGCGATGTATAGAGCCCGACCCTGTAGCCGGCGCTCTTCAGAATCGACGCTATCATGGCGGACGTACTGCCTTTACCCTTCGTCCCCGCGGTGTGCACCGTCTTCGCCGCCAGGTGCGGGTCTCCCAGCCTTTTACACAACCTCTCGATTCTCTTTATGTCCCACACGATGCCGGAGCGCGGCAGCCTCTCATAGTCCGCGTACTTTAAAAGGTATTCCAGGGCTTCCTGGTAGTCCATTCTCTGCTCCTTGAGATAATCATATCCTATCGCGAAATCCGGGTAAAGCAAAAATTCTTTAAAAATTTCTTAACATTCTTCGTGGAAAACTATTGACAAACCACAACAGGTTGTGGTATCTTTTAGAACTCGGCACAAAATTTTGTGGAGGGTGAGGTTTGAACTGTCCCTTCTGTGGTTATAGCGATTCCAAGGTAATCGACTCGCGGGATGTGAACGACGGCATACGCCGGCGGCGCCAGTGTCTGCGTTGCGACCTGCGTTTCACCACCTACGAGCGACTCCAGCGCGCCAGCCTGTTCGTTATTAAGAAGGACGGACGCCGCGAGGAGTTTAGCCACGATAAGCTTCTCGTCGGTATCCGCAAGGCCTGCGATAAAAGGCCCCTCGCTGAAGACACTGTAGCTAAGCTTGTCGATGAGATCGAAGGAGAGCTTTACCAGAGAGGACAAGCTGAAGTGCCCAGTGCCGATATAGGCGACCTTGTTATGGCTAAACTTAAAAAGCTCGACCATATTGCTTATCTGCGCTTCGCCAGCGTTTACCGCGAATTTGAAGATATCACCACCCTCAAGGAAGAGGTGGACAACCTCGCCAACCACACCCCTTCACCCCCCGCCGACCAGCTCCCCCTGTTCCGGCAGGACGAGCTGCCCGTGCAGATACAGAACCGCCGGAGGGCAAAGCGATGAACGTCAGCAATCACGGACGGACCGTCAACCGCAGCCAGATTGCCCGCATCGTTTTTGATAATGCGGCGGCCATGGGTATCCGCGACCGCAAGCTGGTGGAGAGGCTGACCACCCAGGTCATCGAGCGACTGGAAAAAGCCCGGGCGCGGTCCCTGCCCACTCTCCCCGGCATGGAAGACCTGGTCGACCAGCGTTCCCGCCAGGTACTCCGCGGCCCGCTGCCTACGGAGGCAGAAATCGAAGCCATGGTTATGGAGGTCCTCAACGCCCAGAAACCCGCCCCGGAACCGGTACAGAAAGAGGAGGTCAAAGCCGAGATGGAAACCGAAACGGAAGTCAAGACCCCTAAAGAATCGGCGTCTGCCGACGGACTTACCGCTACCGCTCTTCAGGTGCTGGAAAGACGCTATCTATTGCGGGACGATAAAGGCAAGGTGACCGAAAAGCCGGAGGAAATGTTCCGCCGCGTGGCCAAAGCCGTCGCGGCAGCGGAGCTTAATTACGATAAAAAGGCTGACGTTAAGGCAGTTGAAGATGAGTTTTTCAAGTTGATGTCCGGTCTTGATTTCCTCCCCAATTCCCCCACCCTGATGAACGCCGGGAAAAAGCTGGGGCAGCTTTCCGCCTGCTTCGTTCTCCCCGTGGATGACTCCATGGAGTCGATTTTCGACGCTGTTAAATATACCGCCCTCATCCACAAGAGCGGCGGGGGGACGGGCTTTTCCTTCTCCCGCCTCCGTCCGGAAAACGACGTGGTGGGTTCCACCGGTGGTGTCGCCAGCGGCCCCGTTTCCTTCATGCGCGCCTTCGATACCGTTACTGACGTTACCAAGCAGGGCGGCACGCGGCGCGGCGCCAATATGGGCATCATGAATATCGACCACCCGGATATCGAGAGGTTCATCGCCGCTAAAGAGGACATGAAGGCGCTGACCAACTTTAATATTTCCGTTGCCCTCACGGCCGACTTCATGGAAGCGGTCAAGTCCGGCGCCGACTATGATTTAGTCAATCCCCATACCAAGAAAGTCACCGGCAGGCTCAACGCTAAAAAGGTCTTTGATAAAATTGTCGATATGGCCTGGAGAACGGGCGACCCCGGCATCATATTTATCGACCGCATTAACGAGTCTAACCCCACCCCCCACCTCGGTAAAATTGAGAGCACTAATCCCTGCGGCGAGCAGCCCCTCCTCCCCTACGAGTCCTGCAACCTGGCTTCCATTAACCTCTCCCACATGATGAAAAAGAAGGGCGACGCTTATGAAATCGACCACCCCAGGCTGACCAGCACCATCAAGACGGCCGTCCGCTTCCTGGATGATGTCATCGATGTCAATAAGTTTCCCCTTGAACAGATAGATAAAATGACGAAAAAGACGAGGAAAATCGGACTGGGTATTATGGGCTTTGCCGACATGCTGGTGATGCTCGGCGTGCCTTATAACTCCGAAGAGGCGCTGGATATCGCGGCAAAGCTGATGACGTTCATCGCTGAAGAATCGCTCAAAGCCTCGGTAGAGCTGGCAAAAGAGCGCGGCCCCTTCCCCGCCTTCAAAGGCAGCATTTACGACGTGCCCGACGGTCCAGAAGTACGCAATGCCACCCGCACCACCATCGCTCCTACCGGTACCTTGAGCATGATTGCCGGCTGCTCCAGCGGCATCGAGCCACTGTTTGCTTTGAGCTATACCAAGACCGTCCTTGACGGCACCCCATTCGTCGAAGTGAATCCGTACTTCGAGGAAGCGGCGCGCCAGGGCGGTTTTTATTCTAGCGAGCTGATGAAGAAACTGGCCGAAGGCGAGCATCTGGGCGATATCGAGGGTGTGCCCGATGAGATTAAAAAGGTATTCGTCACCGCCCATGAAATCACTCCGGAATGGCACGTTAAGATGCAGGCGGCATTCCAGCGCTCCACCGATAACGCCGTCTCCAAGACCATCAACTTCCCCCACTCCGCCACCCGCGAGGATGTTGCCCACGCCTACATGCTCGCTTACGAGGAAGGACTTAAGGGCATTACCATCTACCGCGACCGCTCCCGAGATACCCAGGTGCTGACCACCGGTAAGAAGCAGGAAAAAGCCCCGGAAGAGCCCGTTACCCGCGCCCCACGTAAGCGGCCGTCCGAGACCAAAGGGACGATTACCAAGGTCAACACTGGCTGCGGCTCGCTTTATATCACTGTAGCTTACGATGACAAGGGGATATGCGAGGTCTTCTCCACTCTCGGCAAGTCGGGTGGCTGCGCCTCGGCGCAGCTTGAGGCTACCTCTCGCCTAATTTCGCTGGCGCTGCGCTCCGGGATTGACGTGGCATCCATCGTTCATCACCTGCGCGGCATCCGCTGTCCGTCCATCGCTTGGGAAGACGGCAAGTCCGTCCTCTCCTGCGCCGACGCCATTGCCAGCGTGCTGGAAAAGCACATCAGCGAGGATGACAAGCCGAAGACGGAAGACTACGGCCTCTCGAAGAGCGTGGTCGGGCAGATGAAACATTGCCCGGAATGCCAGAACCTGCTGGTTTTCTCCGAGGGCTGCTACCACTGCCCTGCCTGCGGCTATACCAAGTGTTAGGGAAATATAATGCCCGCTCTTAACGAAGAACTAATTCAATTCTTAAAGTCAAACGGCGCCAGCCTCATCGGTTTTGCCGACCTTAGTGAAATAGATACAGAGTCGCGCGACGGCTTTCCTTACGGCATCTCCATTGCTGTTGCCCTCGACCCCAAAATCATGTCCGCCGTTATCAAAGGCCCCACCCCCGCTTATTACGCTGAATACAAACGACTTAACAGTCTGCTGGACAATTTGGGGCAAATGACAGTGCAATTTCTCCAAGACAGGGGATATGAAGCTAAAGCCCGTCCTGCTACCTTTGAAGAGGATAAGAGCACTCTCACCGCCAAACTGCCACATAAGACTGCCGCCACCCGGGCTGGACTCGGCTGGATTGGCAAGTGCGCCCTGCTGGTTACCAAGAAATATGGTTCGGCGCTACGCCTCACGACGGTGCTGACGGACGCGCCTCTGGAAACCGGCAAGCCGATAGACGAGTCCCTGTGCGCACACTGCACCCACTGCATCGATGCCTGCCCGGCTGAAGCCCATACCGGAAAAGACTGGCAGGCTGGGATGCCCCGCGAGGCCCTCTACGATGCCTTTAAATGCCGCGAAAAAGCCCACGAGCTTGCCCTGGAGTCCTTCGGCGAGGCGGTGTCCATCTGCGGACTCTGTATCGTCGCCTGCCCCTGGACGCAGGACTATCTTAAAAGAGCTGCTTAGCTGACATCACTATTAGTCTGCTTTGCTTTTGCACTTTTTGACGCCCCTGCCCCCCGATGTTATTATCATTCAGAGGATTATCATGCAGCGTTTGCGTATCAGGTTCAGCCGCGGCGAGGAAATCAAGTACATCTCCCACCTTGACTTGATGCGACTGTGGCAGAGAGCTTTAAACCGTGCCGGTATTGCCTTGGCGTACTCCGAGGGCTTTAGTCCCCACCCGCGCCTGTCCCTGGCGCTGCCTTTAGCGCTGGGCGTCACCAGCGAGGCCGAGTTGATGGATGTTGTGCTGGAGAAGTTCATCTCGCCCCACTCCTTTACCGCCTCCGTCAGCCGGCAGCTGCCGCGCGGCGTCGCCATCAGCGGCGTCTTTAATATCCCCCTTAAACTCCCTTCTTTGCAGTCGCAGGTGCGCCAGGCGGAATACACAGTGGCTATCCCCACCGATAAAAAAAAGAGCGAAATAGAATCGGCTATCAACGACCTGCTGGATAAGGACAGCCTGCCCTGGGAGCATCGGCGCGATACCGGGCCGCATAAATACGACCTGCGCGCCCTGATTGACGACCTCTGGCTCATCGACTGGCGTGAGGGGCTCTGTAACATCGGCATGCTGCTGCGCTGCGACAGCACTGGCTCGGGCCGGCCGGAGCAGGTTGCCACCGCTTTAGGTTTTAAAGAATATCCCGAGTCGATACACCGCTGTAAACTGATACTCAAGACAAACTAGGCATATTTGAGAGAAGGCAAAAGTAACTTATGCCAAACGAAAAATACACCCTTTTACAACAAAAAGTCCTCGCTTACATTCGAGAGAAGGGGCTCGTCTCGCCGGGAGAAAAGCTGGTGGTGGCCGTTTCCGGGGGGGCGGACTCCGTTTGCCTGCTGTATATATTAGCGGGACTAAAACAGGAGCTTGGCATCGACCTTCATATAGCCCACCTCAATCACGAATTGCGAGGTGGGGAATCGGCGGCCGACGCTAAATATGTGGTCGGACTGGCTAAGCGACTGGATATCCCCGCTACCGTAGAGTCCCGCGACGTAAAAGTTTATCAGAAGCAGCGCCGCCTTTCCCTGGAAGAAGCCGCCCGTGAAGTACGCTACGATTTTCTCTCCACTGTCGCTAAAGAAGTGGGGGCGCTTAAGGTCGCCGTCGGCCACACTGGCGACGACCATATCGAGACACTGCTGATGCACCTGGTTCGCGGCAGCGGTATAAACGGACTGCGTGGCTTGGCGCCAACAACCAATCTAAAGGTATCCGGTGGCAGCTTGACTGTTATCCGACCTCTCCTGTGTGTGAGCCGGCAGGAGACTGTCGCTTACTGCCGCAACAACGGGCTCAACCCCCGCCTCGACGTCTCCAACCTGTCCACGGAGCCCCTGCGCAATAAGGTACGCCATGAACTCGTACCCGAGCTAAAGAAATACAATCCGCAGATTTCTCAAGCCCTGATGCGACTCTCCCGCACCGCCAACGACGACCTCGATTTTATCGATGCCGAGGCACAGCGGCTTATGAATAGTGTTTTTAAAGTAAAAAAAGATTCGGCTGTTATTGAAAAGGAAGGATTTCTAGCACTACACCCCGCGCTGCAGCGCCGCCTGCTCCGCCTTGCCATCGAGTCGCTGTTGGGCAGCCTTAAAGACATTGAGGCCGGCCACATCGAGGACATTATTGAAGCACTTGATAAGCCTGCCGGAAAGACTATCGGGATGCCCTTTGGTCTTTGTTTTACCATTGAATATGATAGATATATCCTGGCGTCGGAATCCCTCTTGCTTTGTCTCTTCCCCGCCCTAGCGGGGGAAACAGAACTAAATATACCAGGCAGGACTACTTATTCTGGGTGGGAAGTGAAAGCTGCTTTTATCAGTCAATCTGAATATAAAGTACAATACAGTGGGGCAAACGACTTCTCCGCCTGTTTCGACTTTGACAGAGTTGGTAAGAAACTCCATGTTCGCCGTCGTCTTCCCGGCGACCGCTTTCAGCCGCTGGGTATGGCAAAGCCCAAAAAGCTGAATATCTTTATGATTGACGCCCGGATTCCCCGGAAATGGCGACCGCGTGTCCCCGTCGTCTGTTCCGGCGACGATATCCTATGGGTGGTCGGCTACCGCATTGATGAGCGCTATAAAGTCCGACCGGATACCGATAAAATCTTGCGACTGGAGTTTAAACGTACCTAAACATCTGTTGTCGCAGGTACATCCGGCTCGGCGGTGTCGGTTGCTTCTACGGGCATAGCTGGTTCTTCTTTGTCCTTCCGCCAGCGCAGCCACATAACGGCCAGGAATACCAGCGCCGAAATAACCGTCGCGTAAATTTCCAGTTGATTTTCCGTTAACACACCCTTCTGGAAGAGCACGGCGCTATAATTAAGTATGCCGTGGAGGACGGAAGCCAGCAGGTAGAATTGCCAACCCCAGCCCCTGGCCAGCCCGTAACCGGCCAGCGCAGACGCGCCGATATGAAAAGCCACCACCCAGAACCTCTCCCAGAAAGGTAATAAAGCCTGCACCCAGTCGACGCTTATTAAGCTGAATGTCCAGCCGAACATGAAGACCTGGTTATGTACCCACACCGCTTCAAATACACCGAGCCCCAACCCTGCCATCGCCCCGATGATAAGCCCGTCTCTGGGTCGGATTTTCCTGCCGCGCTGCATCCACCAGAAGACCACCGGTACCATCTTAGCGCCTTCCTGTACCAGCCCGCTTACCAGTATCGTCGGTATGCCCGCCAGCAGCAGCCAGTCGTAAATAGTCTGCGAACTCCAGGCGGAAGAGATGCCGGTGCCGATATAATACTGTATCGGTATCTGCACGAAGGTAACCGCCAGTACCGCAAAGAAAGCGCTGAATATAGCCGCCGCCCAAAGCCAGGGCTTTTTGATAACTGGCGGCTGGAGCCCGACCAGCCAGAAAGCCCCGAATAATATCGCCAGACCGATGCCGGCCAGTAAATAGTTCCACTCCACGCCGGAGTAGTCGAACCAGGACTTGAGAAAGGCTATCATTGAGTCCCAGAGCATAATTCCCTCCCGTCTATAATACCCGTTTCAGCCGCGGGTTCGGCGTAATGCCCGGTATACGCCCCCTCTTGGCGATGGGCTTGCCCTCGATTTCATGCAGGTCGGCGGTAAAATCGATAGGTGGAGCGCTGCTGATATAGCTCCCCACCCCGTAACCGTCCACCGGCGCGCCGCGCTCCTTAAAATACTTGATACGCTCGGGGTCGATGCCCCCGCTGACAAAGATGCCCACGTGCTTGAACCCCGCCAGGTCGAGCCTGGCCCGCACTTCCTTGACCAGCTCGGCGGTGACCCTGCCGCGTTCGCCGGGTGTATCCAGTCGCACGCTCTGGAGCTTTTTACCCAGCGCCTCGGCCACCCGCAGGCTCTCCTCCGCCTCGTCTTTGAACGTGTCCACCAGTGAGACGCGCGGCACCTCCGGCGGCATGTGCTTATCGAACAGCAGGGTGGCTTTGACCGTATCGCCTACGACCAGAATCAGGGCATGGGGCATCGTGCCGGAGGCCTCCACGTCGGCCAGCCTGGCGCCAACGATGCTGGAGCAGCCTACACAGCCCCCCACCACCGCCGCATAGTCCATTATCCCGGCCACCGACGGGTGAACGTGCCTCGCTCCGAAGCTGATGAGCGGCACGTCTCCTGCCGCCTCTACGCACTCGCGCGCGGCGGTCGCCCAGCCGCTGCAGTGTGCCAGTATGCCTACTATCGAGGTCTCGTAAACACCGTAGCTCTGGTACGGCGCGGTGATACGCAGCACTACTTCTTTAGCGGAAATAGTATCGCTTTCTTTTAGTGCCCAGACCTCGCGGTTGTCCTTCGGCAGGACCTCGTTAAGCAGCGCTTTCACTTCCTCGATGCCGCATAAAATGCCAGCCCGACTCCCGAAGACCTCCATGGTGGCCCTGGGGTTGATGCCTTCCTTCTTGAGTATCTCCACCGTGCGCACGAAGTAGATATCGGCGGTGTCACCCGATATCACTTCCGGCGACGGCTTGAACTCCGGTGTCTTCATATTTCACCTCCTAGACAAGCCTGGCCCCGAGCACCTTTTCCATGTGCTCAAGGGCAAAGCGGTGGGCGGCATCGTCCGGCGAAGCGACGCAGTCAACCGGCACTTCCACTGTATAGTCGCGGTTGCGCGCGTCGGCGACGGTATGCATTACACAGATATTGGTCAGCACGCCGCAGACAATCAGCTTGTCCGGTTTGAGCTTTTCCAGCTTTTTTTCGAGGTCGGTGCCGTAAAAGGCGCTGTAGCGCTTCTTTTTAATGATTTCATGGGCGTATTTTGAAAGCTCCGGTATTATCTCCGCCTCCGCCGTGCCGGCGATGCAGTGCGGGGGGAACATCTTAAATTCGGGGTCGTCTTTGTCGTGGTTATCGCACACGAAGTAAACCGTCGAGCCGAGAGCGAGCTCTTTTTCCAGCAGGCGCTGGATGTTGGGGATAACACGTCGCACGTTCTCGCCCCCGTATAGCGGGCACCCCTCCTCCAGGAACCCCCGCAGCATATCGATAACCAGTACCGCGCTAGCCATGACCCAATCCCTTTCTACGCTACTTTATCCTGCCGGTAGCCTTTCCTATCTATAATCACCCGCGCCTCGCCCTTCTGCTTGACTACCTCCCCAACCACCTGTACTTCCGGCAAGGCTCTGGTCAGTTTTTTCACTTTCTCCGGCGCGCAGACAACCGCCATGCCGATGCCCATGTTGAAGACCCGGTACATCTCCGCGGTGTCCACATTACCCTTTTTCTGTAAAAGCTTGAAAATCGGCGGCACCTGCCATTTAGCGCTATCCAGTCGGGCGGCTAGTCCTCTGGGGAGGGAGCGGGGAATATTGCCCACGATGCCTCCGCCCGTGATGTGCGCCAGTCCCTTGATGTCTTTCAACAGGGGCTTTAGTTGATTGTAATAGCAGGTATGCGTTTTCATGAGTGCATTGCCCACCGTCGTTCCAAGTTCCGCATAGCGTTTGTTCAGGGCCGCCGCCGTTTCCCCGAAGACCTTGCGCGCTAATGAGTAACCGTTCGTATGTAGTCCGTTGGAAGGCATCGCTATAATCGCGTCTCCAGCAACTATATCCTGCCCTATCATTATCCGGTCTTTTTCTATGACCCCCACCACGAATCCCACCAAATCGAAGTCGTCGCCATGATAAACGCCCGGCATCTCCGCCGTCTCCCCGCCGATTAGGGCGCAGCCGACCTCCTTGCAGGCCGCCGCCAGACCCTTGCCGATGGCCTCCAGCCTTTCGGGAACGACCTTCCCCACCGCTATGTAGTCGAGGAAAAAGATGGGCTCCGCCCCGCTGGTGAAGATGTCATTGACGCAGTGGTTGACGATGTCCGCGCCGACCGTATCGAATTTGTTAAGGGCGGAAGCCAGCTTGAGCTTCGTGCCCACGCCGTCCACGCTGGAGATGATGACCGGCTTCTTGTAGCCCTTCATCTCGTAAAGTCCCCCGAAAAACCCCACCCCGCTCAAGACCTCGGGGCGGAGGGTGGCTTTGGCGTACCTGCCGATTCTGGAGATTGCCTTGGACTTGAGGTCGATATCCACGCCGGCGGAAGCGTAGGTCTGTTTCATCGCCGCACCTCCTGCGCACAGGTGACTTATGCCTTAGATTAACAGAAATTTGCTTTTCCCTGCAAATAAAATATTGACAGGCAGCCATTCTATGATTAGCATAATATCATGCCCGAGCGCTTTTTCGGTCGTGAGATAAAGGTTACTACGGGTGGGCATATTAAGACCCCCGTATCTTTTAAGATAGGCGACCGCGAATACATCGTTGCCGAGGTGCTGGAATCGTGGCCCGACTACGGCTTCGGCCGTAGTGACAGACGCAAGCGCTGGTGGATGCGGCACCACCGTAACTACTACCGCGTCAAGACCACCGAGGGCGAGGTCTACGAGATTTACTACGAACGCGGCGTCAACCTGAAAAACCCCGAGTTTAAGAAGTGGTACCTTACCCAGCGACTTTAGCAACTGCCTCTTAACGGGGCGTTTAAGAGGGGCGTCAGCCCCTCTTTAAAACTAAAACCCCCTCTCTAAACCAATAAATCATAAAATAAAGTCGATGTCCCGTTTGGAGAGGGGGCAAGGGGGTAAGGCATTAATCAAGTGATGATACATCAACCAAGAAATACCCTAACCCTCAATATTGCATGATTTGTTGATTTACTTTAGAATGATAGACGTAAACGGGGTTCACACTGAAGGTTCACCCTGAAGGGCGACGTGGCCAAGAGGTTAAGGCGGGGGTCTGCAAAACCCCTATTCGGCGGTTCGAATCCGCCCGTCGCCTCCATTTTATTTTAAGAATTACCGACCTGAACTAATATTATGAAATCAAGAATCGGCCCGTACGTATGGAGCGCCCTGGTGATGTGCCTTTCCCTGGCGCTTTCACTTTTTGTGGCTATCCACGAAAAGGTTTTTGTTGAAGAGCAGCAGATAGAGTCGCCGGATGTTTCTCTCTGGCCGATATTAGCCTACTTTTTCGGGGTCGTAGTGGTGATGTCCGTTATCCTTTTTCTTATCCCGCTGGACAAACTGAAGCTGTTCTTCCGCGTACTGTTCGCCCTGATGTTCGCCTGGGGCGTGTTTATCGTCAGCTACTTTTTCATGCCGGACCCCGCGGCATACACGCTGGCGGGTATCGCCGGCCTGCTCTGGCTGTTCTGGGCGAGAATCTGGCTGCATGACATACTCCTCTTGGTAGCCCTGGCCGCCGCCGGTGCTATTTTCGGGTTTATATTTTCACCGTGGACATT
>DAOULS010000034.1:0-12060 GCA_034418415.1 Dehalococcoidales bacterium
CGGGCCATCAGCAAGGTGCTGGATTTCGAGTTAAAGGAACTGGACGACTGGAACTGCTGCGGTTCGACGCCCTCCGGGTCGGTCGATGAGCTGGGAGCTTTTTGCCTGGCGACGCGTGACCTCGCCCTGGCGGAAAAGACCGGTCTGGACATGGTCACGCCCTGCAGCGCCTGCTACGTTATTTTCAACCGCACCAATGAATATTTAAAACAGTATCCCAGATTGAAAGACCAGGTGGACGAGTCCCTGGCTGCCGGTGAACTCAAGTATAACGGCACGGTCAGGGTGCGGCACACCCTCGATATCATCGTCACCGATATCGGCTATGAAGCCATTAAAGAAAAGGTCAAGAAGCCCCTGGAGGGACTCAAGATAGCCCCCTATTACGGCTGCCAGGTGGTGCGACCCGGCTTCGGATTCGACCACCCCGAAACGCCGCAGTCGCTGGAAAAGCTTATCGCCAGTATCGGCGGGGAGGCCACGCACTTCCCGTTAAAGACCCGCTGCTGCGGTGGCTCCCTCATTATTTCAGAGGAAGACATCGCCCTCGACCTTACTCATAAACTCCTTGAATCGGCGGCAAGCAACGGCGCCGACTGCATTGTTACGGTCTGCCCCCTATGCCAGACCAACCTGGACGCCTACCAGAGTCGCGTCAATAAAAAATTCAAGACTGACTACCAGCTGCCCGTTTTCTTCTTCACCCAGCTGATGGGACTCGCTTTCGGAATCCCTGAAAAGGAACTCGGTATAAAGAAAATTATCGTTTCCGCTAAAAAAGTCCTGGCAAAATACGCTTAAGGAGCGAACTATGGAGTGTAAAATCGGCGTCTATATCTGCCACTGCGGCGCCAATATCGCCGGCGCGGTGGACGTGGCGCAGGTGACCGAATACGCCGGCAGACTCCCTTATGTGGCGGTGGCACGCGACTATAAATTCATGTGTTCCGACCCCGGCCAAGACATCATCAAGAAAGACATTAAAGAGAAGAGCCTTAACCGCGTGGTGGTGGCATCGTGTTCGCCGCGTCTCCACGAGCCGACCTTCCGGCGGACTCTGGCTGCGGTGGGACTGAACCCTTATCTCTTCGAAATGGCGAATATCCGCGAACAGTGTGCCTGGGTGCATACGGACAAAGATATGGCCACCGAAAAAGCCAAAGCGCTGGTCGGCGCGGCGGTCCGGCGGGTCGCCCTCCACGAACCGCTGGAAACCAGAGAGGTGCCTGTAAATCCCGCCACGCTTATCGTGGGGGCGGGTATCGCCGGCATTCAGGCCGCTCTGGAAATCGCCGACGGCGGCCGCCAGGTCTATCTGGTGGAACGCGAGCCTTCTATCGGCGGCAACATGGCGCGCCTCGATAAGACCTTCCCCACCCTCGACTGTTCGGCTTGAATACTGACCCCGAAGATGGCCTCGGTGAGGTCACACAAAAACATCGAGCTGATGACTTACAGTGAAGTCATCGACGTCTCCGGCTTCGTTGGCAACTTTAAGGTCTCCGTAAAGCAAAAGCCGCGTTACGTGGATATCAGCAAGTGCACCGGCTGCGGCACCTGCCAAGAAAAATGCCCCATGAAAGCCGATAACGAATTCGACGCGGGCATCGGCAAGAGAAAGGCAATCTACACCCCCTTCCCGCAGGCCGTGCCCAACGTGCCGGTTATCGACCCCGCCATTTGCGCCTTTTTCCTCAAGGGCAAATGCCAGGCCTGCGAGAAGTTCTGCGAAGCCAAGGCAATCGACTTTAACCAGAAAGATAAAATAACCGAACTGGAAGTCGGCAACATTATCGTCACTACCGGCTTCGACTCCTTCGACCCGTCGGTGATGGTGCAGTTCGGCTACGGTCAGTACGATAACGTTTTTACCGGCATCCAGTTCGAGCGGATGAGTAACGCTTCAGGACCTACCGACGGCAGAATCGTGCTCAAGGACGGCACGGCGCCGCAAAGCGTGGCAATCCTGCACTGTATCGGTAGCCGCGATAAAAACTATCACCAGTACTGCTCGCGGGTCTGCTGTATGTACTCGCTTAAATTCGCCCACCTGCTGCGAGAGAAGGTACCGGAGGCAACCGTATATCAACTATATATCGACATGCGCTGCGCCGGCTCCGGCTACGAGGAGTTCTACGAGCGCCTGCAGGAAGAGGGAGTCAACTTTATCCGCGGCAAGGCCGGTGAGATAACCGACATTGCAGAAACCGCCGAGGAACAGGGAAAGCTGATGGTTATCGTTGAAGATACGCTGGTGCGACGCAAGCGGCGGCTCCACGTGGACATGGTCGTCTTGAGCACCGCCCTGGAACCCCGTGCCGATGCGGAAGGAGTGGCCAGGCTTTTCTCCTTGAGTCGCCGGGCCGACGGCTTCTTCCTGGAAAAGCACCCCAAGCTCGACCCCGTTGCCACGACCACGGACGGCGTTTTCATCGCCGGCTGCTGCCAGGGTCCCAAGGATATCCCGGACACGGTAGCCCAGGCTTCCGCTGCCGCGGCCAGAGTACTCTCCATGATTAGTAAAGGCAGCGTACAAATAGAGTCGGCCACAGCCGTGATTGATGAAGAACAATGCTCCGGCTGTAGAATATGCAACGACCTGTGTTCGTATAATGCCATAACATTCGACGAGGAAAAGAAGGTGTCCCACATCAACGAGGCGCTCTGTAAGGGCTGCGGTACCTGCGTGGCGGCCTGTCCCAGCGGTGCCATTACCGGTCGGCACTTTACCACGGAACAGATTATGTCTGAAATCGAGGGGGTGTTAGCATGAGTTTCGAGCCGAAGATCGTCGGCATACTGTGCAACTGGTGCTCATATGCCGGCGCCGACCTCGCCGGTACGTCACGCAAAAAATACGCTCCTAACGTACGCGTGGTACGCGTGATGTGCTCCGGCAGGGTCGAACCTGCCTTCATCCTAAAAGCCTTCCAGAAGGGGGCCGACGGCGTGCTGGTCTGCGGCTGACATCCCGGCGAATGCCATTACCTGGAAGGTAATATGAAGACCGCCCGCCGGATACCCCTGCTCAAGAAAATGCTGGCACAGTTCGGCATCGAAGAAGCCAGGGTGCGTCTCGACTGGGTTTCCGCGTCGGAGGGCGACCGCTTTGCCGGCATCGTTAACGAGATGACGGAGCAGGTAAGACAGCTGGGGCCCTTATACCCCAACGGCGCCAGCAATAATGGCTGAACCGGCATAATTCCAGCCAGTGTCGTTAATTTCTCCAATGATGCAATCCCTACGCTGTATCGGCTATAATTTACCTTGATGGGTAAAGGCGTGCTCAAGACGCTGGTATTGGGACTCGGCAATCCTATTTTATGCGACGACAGCGCCGGCTATCAGGTGGCTATGTCCCTGAAAGAGAAGCTGGACATGCCGGACGTGGACATTAAGGAAGCAGGACTTGCCGGGCTGGACTTTCTCGACATGATTACCGGCTACGACCGCGTCATTGTCATCGACGCCATTCAGACGAAAAAAGGCAAGCCCGGAAATATATACCGTTTCGGGCCCGACTCGCTGACTTTAACGCGTCATTCCAGCACGACTCACAACATCAATATCGCCACCGCCATAGAATTAGGTAAAAAACTGAAATTCAAGCTGCCCCAAGTAATAACCATCTTCGCCATCGAGGTTGAAGATGTATCCACCTTTACTGAAGAATGCACGCCCGCGGTGAAAAAAGCCGTTCCCCGCTGCGCGGCGATGGTAATGCGTGAACTGCAGAATGCCTAGAGCCCCAGTTCTTCAGCCACATCCCCCAGTCTCAGTTCTTCCATTCTTTTCCTGTTCGGCCTGCCGGTCTTTTCGTCCCAGCCCATCACTTTCAGGTAGTCCTTGACCAGCGTGGCTTCATCGACAGTGACACCGGCGGTGGCTCCCGCCGGCTGCGGCGGCTTGCCGAGGAGTCGTCCTGCCAGCTTGAATTGAGATAAGCCGATGCCCTCCCGCAGGTTGAAGGCCTGCCGCATGTTCTCGATTCTTTCCCCGGTTTCTACCAGGTCGTCCGTGGTGATATCCCAGCCGGTGACCGGGCGTATGAAATCGGCGATAACGTCGGCGGTGGGGAACGCCGAATTCACGAACAGACAATAACCGGAGCACATCAAGGCGTGCTGGAAGTTGCTGCCCCGCGCGTGTACCTCTCCCCTCCCCGAATACAGCGACCGGTTGACCTCAGGCAGCAGTCCCGGATTGTGGTGTTCTTCAGAGCCCTGGGTGTGGCGCGCCGGTGTGGCATTGGTGAGGTACGTCGTCGCCATGGCCGAGGTGGCAATCGGATTATGTCCCGGCACCTCCTGCCCGCCGACATGCATGGCGCATTCTTGCGCGCCTTTGCCCAATTTCTGCGCAGCTATCTTTACACCGTCCGCCAGTATGTCGCCGATGCCTTCCCGTTTACCCATCTGCTCCGTTAAAGCGACCACCGCCTGATGGTTGCCCCAAGTCAGCTCAAGACCGCCGGTATCTTTCTTCGTAATAATCCCTTTCTCGTAGCACTCCATAGCAAAGGCAATAACCGCTCCGGCAGAAATAGTATCGATGCCGAGGCGATTGCATATATCGTTGGCTTTGATAATCGACTCTATATTATTGTTCAAGCAATTGCTGCCCAGCATGACGATGGTCTCATACTCGGGACGATAGGAGCCCGCCTCCCATTTATATTGGCCGTTGCCGGCTTTCATGATGGCTTCACAGCCCACCGGGCACCGGTAGCAGGCGATGCGCTTTTGCGACCGCTCCGCCACCGCCTCCGCCCCGATGGGATTAGCATCAGGAAAGTCTTTAACCGCTATGCCTCCCCAGTTCTTCACCGGCGAGTCGCCGGACTCAATGCTGGGCACGGTCGTGAACGTGGTACCGAATTTCCGCAGCACGTCGATATGCCCGCCCATTTCCGCCAGGTATTTTTTCCTCGTCTCCTTAAGTCCCTTTTCATCAGCGACGGGCACCTTCATATTACCCTTTACCACCACCGCCTTGAGGCGCTTCGACCCCATTACGGCACCCAGTCCGGAGCGCGCCGCCACGCTGCCCTTCAAATGCACAATACCGGCGATAAGGGACATTTTTTCTCCGCCGGGTCCAATGCAGGTAACCACCGTGTCCTTGCCGTGCTCCGCCTTTATCATGTCTTCCGTTGCATAGGTATCTTTCCCCCATAAATGGGAGGCATCCTTAAGCTCGGCTTTGCCGTTATCAATAAACAGGTAAACGGGTTTCTTTGAAATTCCTTTAAAAAACACGGCGTCGTAGCCGGAGAACTTTAAAAACGCCCCGAACCACCCGCCGGAATTGGCGTCCCCCCACCCGCCGGTCAGCGGCGACTTCCCCACGACGGTATAGCGCGTGCCGGAAAGAGCCGGGGTGCCGGTAAGCGGGCCGGTGGTAAAGCCCAAGATATTGTCCGGTCCCAGCGGGTCGGCCCCAGCCTTCATCCTGTCGAACAGAACCCTGGCGCCAATGCCGTAGCCCCCGATGAACCGGCGCGCTAGAGCCTCATCCAGTTTTTCATCTTTAAGCTCGCCTCCGGATAAATCCACCCAGAGCATTTTTCCCATATAGCCTCTGGCCATGACTGCCTCCAAATGAACGTTTTTTATCTGGGAAAATGTATCAAGAAGTAACTATTCAGTTATTATACTATATTATCGGATTATCGGATAACGCCTTATCAATAAAAAAACTGCCGTATTATCACGGCAGCCCGTGTGAATCAACTAATTTTATTACCTACTAAAACGCCGGTTCCAGCTCGTCCTCGTAAACTACTATTTCTTTTCTTTCCTTGCCCACCAGCACGTGATATATAAAGAATACCTGCTCATTGCGCGGGTTGATGTAATAATAATCGGATATCTCGCCAACCTTGCCGGCATACTCGTTCACGCTGTATTCGCGCCTCGTTACGCCTTTCTCGTCGACAGGCTTGATAATTACCTTCTGCCCCTTTATATATCTGGGCTTGACTTCGTTTTGTGTCATTGCTATTTGCGCATAATAATACGAAATTTCGCTTTTGTCAATACTTTTTTAAATTTTATACTTTAAATCATGAAATTTCTTGACACTCTTTTGCTAAGAGCCTAAAATAGTGCTAATATTGGTTTTATTTAAAAATGGCAGAACCGCCTTTATTGAAGGAGGTGAAATATAAGTATAATTAGTGAAGCCGGTATTTTCCGGACCTCATAAAAAAGGAGGTTTAAATTGGATTTAAAATTTACAACAAAACCTTATTTACCGTGTTTGATAGCAAGTGTTATCCTCTTTATATTTGTCTTTCTGCCCTGGTTAAGGGTCGATATGGGTGGTTTCGTCTATACCGAAAACGGCCTTAGAGACTGGGGCATTCTTGTATTCATTATGAGTATAGTAGGAGTCGGTGTATCTTTCATTGCTACCCCCAGAACAAGGTCTCTCGCCGTCATTTTAACCGGTATTCTGGCGATAATCGGTACCGCTGTTTACTGGTCGCGCCTGCAGGGAGCCGGGGCAGGGTACGGCCTTATCATCGACCTTATTGTTTCACTGGCTATAATAGCCTTTGGATATGCGGAATATCGCAAGCTTACCCAGACAGATAAGCCTGCGCCGCCTGCCAAGCCTAATCCGCCCACCCCACCACCGTCTCAATAAAATCTGAAAAAAGGGACTAATTATTAGTTAATAGTTCCAAGAGATAATCTTGGGGAAAAAAGGAGGTACCAATTGGATATTAAATTCACACCCAAACCCTATATACCGACTCTGGTAGTGAGTGTAATCCTATTCATTATGGTCTTCTTACCATGGATAACCGTTAGCGTCGGCGGCTTTAGCGCTTCGGCCAATGGGACGAACGACTGGGGTATTTTGACATTAATCATGAGCATTGTCGGTGCCGGAGTTGCATTCCTTGCCGACCAGAAATACCGGTCGATGGGCACTTTAGGCGCCGGTGTACTGGCACTGTTAGGCGTAATAATTTTCATGGCAACCAATGTTGGAGGTGGAATCGGTGTAGGCGCCGGCCTTATCATCGCATTAATTGCGACGCTGGCCATGATTTATGTCGGATATATGGACTACCGCAAATTAAGCCTGACCGGTAAACCCCTTCAGCCCCCGCCTCCACCACCTACTCCACCCACTCCCCCTACTCCTCCACCACCTGCTCCTCCCACACCTCCAGCTGAACCACCGAAACAATAAATACTAGCTTAATATTTGAATAATACTTACACACGGCAAGCGGCAGAGAAAAGCTGTCTTGTTGTGTGTTTTTTCCCGGTTATAAATTTTAAAGCTATATCCTCCTTGACACTCTGCCCCCCGCCCCCTAAAATTACTACATACGCGCCGGGATGGCGGAAGTGGCAGACGCAGCGGACTTAAAATCCGCCGGAGAAATCCTTGTGGGTTCGAGTCCCTCTCCCGGCACTGGAGAATTCTGCATGCCCTGGCTGATTGTAATTATAAGCTATCTCCTCGGCTCGATTCCGACGTCTTACATCGTCGGGCGCTTTACCGCCGGACGCGATATCCGCCGCATAGGCGACCAAAACGCTGGCGCCGCCAACGCCTACCGCGAGTTAGGTCCCAGGGCAGGTATTTTCGTCGGTGTTATCGATGCCGCCAAGGGTGCGGCGGTGATACTCATCGCCCAGGCTACCGGCATGTCACAGTCGGTTGTTTTGCTGGCCGGCGTGGCGGCCGTTGTCGGCCATAACTGGCCGGTCTTTCTCGGCTTCCGCGGCGGGCGCGGCGTCAGCACCACCCTTGGTATCCTGTATGTCCTGGTGACCATCCCCATGTTAATACTCACCCTCCCCACGCTGCTGATTCTCATCTTCAAGCGTAATGTCACGCCCGCCATGGCTTTCCTCTTTATCGCCCTGCCCCTCGTCGACCTGTTTTTCAAGATACCGCCCCTGCTTATCGTTTACGGTATCGCCCTGCCCGCGCTGGTCGGCATCACCACCTATTTCCGCACCCGGCCCAAGGCAATCAAGCAGGTTTAATACTACTTCTAATAACTCAAGGAGCTTCATTGACCGCTAAGAACACTAAAGGACTGGTACAGGTTTTCACTGGCGAAGGCAAAGGCAAGACCACCGCCGCTCTGGGCACTGTCCTCCGCGCCGCCGGTCATGGGTTTAAAGTATCCATTATCGTTTTTATCAAGGGGCATTCCTCACAGGGTGAGTATAAAACGCTCGCCGCCCTGCCTAATGTTAAAGTCGCCAGCTTTGGTCTCCGCCAGTTCATTCATAAAAACAATGTCATCAATCCTGCCGAAAAAGCCCAGGCGCAAGATGCCCTGGCTGCCGCCCGCGAAGATATTACCAGCGGCAAGTACGACATCGTCGTACTGGATGAAATCAACATGGCTGTTTATTTCAAACTTCTTGAAGTAGATGAAGTTCTGCAGCTCATTAAAGACAAGCCTCCCCGGGTCGAGCTTATCCTTACCGGACGCAGAGCCGACGAAAAAATAATCGCCGCCGCCGACCTCGTTACGGAGACGCTGAAAATCAAGCACCCGTACGATAAAGGCATAAAAGCCAGGAAAGGCATCGAGTTCTAGCCCGATGAAAAAGCTCCTGCTGGCCACTAACAACAAGGGCAAGCTGCGTGAATATCAGTACCTGCTCCAGGGCATCCCCTTTGAAATGGTCACCCCCACCGACTGCGGCATCACCGACGAAGTGGAAGAGGTCGGCGACAGCTTTGAGGCAAATGCCATCCTGAAAGCCACCTCCATGGCGGCTATCAGCTGCAACTTGACCCTGGCTGACGACTCCGGACTGGAGGTAGATGTCCTCGGCGGCGCTCCCGGTCCCCGTTCACACCGATTCGCCGGGGAAAATGCCACCGATGAAGACAGGATTGCCCTGCTGCTGGAAAAACTCAAGAACGTACCGGAGTTACACCGACTTGCCCAGTTTCGCTGCGTCATCGCCATCGCTGAACCCGGTGGGCGTGTCGAACTTTGCCCCGGCGCCTGCCCCGGTATTATCGTCAGCAAGCCCCGCGGCTCCCGCGGCTTCGGCTACGACCCCGTTTTTCTGGTTCCGGAGCTGGGCAAGACCTTCGCCGAGCTTACTCTTGGCGAGAAAAACCGCATCAGCCACCGCGCCCAGGCCGCCGCCAAAGCTAAAGAACTATTGATGAGTTGGGAATAATTATCTTTTAAACGTCATTCCCGCTCAAGCGGAAATCCAGAAAAATCTGCTATCATAATTAACTTCTAGAGATTATTTAATATAGTGAACTATTAAACACGTGGACTCGCCAAATATGATATTGGGTATAACTCGAATTTCTTAATAAAATCCTTTGGTGAATATTTTGAAAGTTGAGGGGTTTTTGAAATCGCTGAGGTAACAACACATAAAATATATCGAATGTCTTTTTTTGCTTTTTCAACTTCGCCTGCTGTAATGATAAACGAGGCAATATTACCTTTAACACCCTTTACTTCTATATGTTTCTTGATTGAACCTTTTATACAAAACAAATCATATCCACATTTTTTGTTTTCTACTGAATGAACACTCCAACCTTGTGATTTGAAGTGTTTCTTAACGAATAAAACGGCAGCCTTTTCAACTTTTTTATTGTTCTCAGGTGTTCCAAATCCGCCACCAGCTTTCCTAGTAATCGTCTGTCCTTTTGAGGGCTGTTTTCTTATAACACTCAACTTCCTGGTTAGTTTCTGACTATTCAAATATCCTTTCCAGTTTACTTCCAGTTTTTTAGCTACGTTATCAGGAATAGTGATACCTGATGCAACTGGACTCCAACTCATTTCTGAACAAACATCGATGCTAAGATTCTTATATGGAAAGATATTCTTCTCAGGATTAAGGATAGTGTCAAAACGAACATCAATATATAAAGCTTTCTTTCCCTTTTTTCTTTCCTCGTTATTCCAATGCGTACCTTCGTATACCTCCGATTCTGCTTTTCCAGAGGCCATGATACCTTTGGGCTCAAGTCTTCCTAGCTTTATCAAAAAAACTCGGTCATTTGGATGGATTTTTTTCGTTACTCCGGTGCTCCAGCTATCAATATAGTAACCCTTGCTTTTTAACTCATTTATACAATTATTTAAGTTATTCCAATGCCACTTTTCTGGATTCCATGACAATAAGTAAGTTGCCATTTTATCTCATCACCTTATACATATTATTTTATTGGTAATTTTTTATTGTGGAATCATTCTAGGCCTGCACTAATAATATGTCAAGTATGTTAATTCCTACCCCCCTTCTACCCCATCTTTTACATTTATTTTTATCGTCATGCCGCACCATTCTAACCTCTTTATCCCCGCATATCAAACTCTCCCCCTGGCGGGGAAGTCTCCCTTTGTAAAAGGGAGAGACAGAGGGATTTTCCCCTTTCTCCCTTTTCCTGTATAATACTAACTAGAAAGGTAACATAATGACTGGCCTGTCTGATTCTTTCCAGCGTCCCATCAACTACCTGCGCATCTCCGTTACGGACCGCTGCAACCTGCGCTGCATCTACTGCATGCCGCCGGAGGGCATTGCCCTCATGTCCCACAATGATATCTTAAGCTACGAGGAAATCGTCACCCTTGTTAAAGCCGCTGCCGAGCTCGGCATCACCCGCATACGGCTTACCGGCGGCGAGCCCCTCGTCCGGGCGGGACTCCCCGAACTGGTGCGCATGATTGCCGGTATCGATACGATTGACGACCTCTCCCTGACCACCAACGGTATTCTCCTCGCGCAGTACGCCAGCGACCTCAAGGATGCCGGTCTGATGCGCGTCAACGTCAGCCTGGATACTCTAAAGCCGGAGCGCTTCCGCCAAATTACCCGCTGCGGCGAGCTTAAAGACACTCTCAAGGGCATCGCCGCCGCCAACGAGGCAGGCCTGACCCCCGTTAAAATCAACATGGTCGTCATGGCCGGCATTAACGACGATGAAATTATCGATTTCGCCCGCAAGACCATCGACGACGGCTGGCACGTCCGCTTCATCGAGCACATGCCCGTCAACGGCGAGGACATCAACGTAACCCGCCTTGTTTCCGTCGCCGACATTAAAAAACGACTGGAACCGTTGGGCCCTCTGGAGCCGTCCAGAATGGATAAAGGCAGCGGCCCCGCTAAATACTACCGTTTACCCAACGCCAGAGGCACCGTCGGCTTCATCACCCCCGTCACCGAGCACTTCTGTTACCAGTGCAACCGACTCCGCCTCACCGCCGACGGTAAGCTGCGCCTCTGCCTCCTCCGCGAGGACGAAATCGACCTCCGCGAGCCGCTCCGCAGCGGCGCTTCTATCCAGGAGCTTAAAGACATCATCGTCAAAGCCACCGCCGCCAAGCCCAAAGGACACCTTCTCGCCGAGCGCAACTCACATAAAGGGCGTCCCTTTTCCCAGGTGGGAGGTTGATATATAACTGCACAATGTTGTATATTTAACATAACTCTAAAAACGACCAGCTGAAGCTACTTTGCTTCGAATTATTACTCTTTGAAAATATGGCAAGAAAAAAGTTGACCCATATTGATGACTCCGGCCGACCCCGCATGGTGGATATCTCTGCCAAGGCGGATACCGTCCGTGTCGCCATTGCCAAAGGCCTGGTCAGGATGCAGCCGGCTACATTCAAAGCCATCAAGGCCGGCGGCACCGCCAAGGGAGACGTCCTTTCCGTAGCCCAGCTGGCCGGCATCATGGCCGCTAAAAAGACCCCCGAGCTTATTCCCCTCTGCCACCCTATTCTCATCAGTAATGTGTCCGTTTCCTTCACCCCCGATGAATCTTCAAGCACCATAGAAATTACTGCCACTGTGGAAAGCACCGGCAAGACCGGTGTGGAAATGGAAGCCCTGACCGCCGTCTCCGTGGCCGCCCTCGCTATCTACGATATGGTCAAAGCCATCGACCGCGGCATGAAAATAGAGAACATCCGCCTCGTCAGGAAAAGCGGCGGCAAGAGCGGCACCATCAAGCTTGAATAGAACCGTATAATGTTGTATACTAGTCCACCACAGTTAATTTTGGGGGTGCGTCATGAAACTT
>DAOULS010000035.1:0-14267 GCA_034418415.1 Dehalococcoidales bacterium
TCTACATTTACGCTCAAAGAACGTATATTTCGGTCTAGAAAAAGTCCCTTTATATACTGAATGTGCGTCCCGGCTGAATCTCCGATATCGACAATCGTCAGCGGTTTTACCGCATCCAGTTCTGGGAGTCTGATAGCATCATTTATCAGAGATAGCTGGAAAGCATGTTGCGCCCTGACATTGGTATTCAGGTATTCTGTATCGATATCGAAGGAGGAATACTGGTGAGTGATGTCCGGCACGATTTTTACCAGCTGGTCGTATATAGGTGAGAGCCCTTGTTCGCGGAGCGCGGCGCGTATCGACCTGATTGGTATCGATTCATAAAACCGGACAATCCGGGTAAATAACCCGCCCGGTAAGATGCGCTTGAGGATGTTTTTTAAAGTCATCAGGCATATCCCCGTTGTATCATTTGCCTTTCCTGGCTAATACTCTCATGTGCGAACTCAAGTTGTTCTCCGTAATCCACGTCTGCAGGCGACTCTTGGCGTCCGTACTGGCTTTGTCCGCCACCAGCCTCCAGAGTCGTCCCGGGTCTATCCCTTCCTGCCGGTACATCCCCTCCACGATATCCCAGTCCAGCTTGCCCGGCGTGTCCACCCGCTCCACGGTAAATTTATTGGCTTCGAGCAGTCTTTTCATCGACCCCGGATTGAAGAAGTTGAGGTGGACGGGTGGGGAAATGCTTTTCGATTTTTCCCACAATATCTGGATGTCGAAGCCCTCCCCGTTCTGGGTGGTGAGGAACAAATGCCCCCCGGGACGCAGCAGTTTCCATATCTTTTTAAGGAATTCATCGGGACTGTACAGGTGCTCGAAAAGCTCAAACGACGTCAGTAAATCGAACCTGCCGTCCCAGCCCTCTACGTCCTCCAGCGCGCAGGGGATGGTTTCCAGCCCCTTTTCTTTACAGATCTCCACCTCCTCCATCGACGGCTCGATGGCGACCATCTTAGCGGAGGACCAGAGCTTTCGTAGCTCCTCTAAAAATAGCCCGAAACCGGCGCCGATGTCCCCGATTACCCCCTTCGACTTTTCCGACAGCGTGTCCCTGATGTACTCTGCACGGGGACGGAAAATTTTTTCCCGCCGTGCTTCCGCCACCGGCTTAAAGAAATCGTGGACGAAAAAGCTGGCGGAGCGCGACCTTGTATAAAAGTCGTTCAGCAAACGACCCGGCGGGCGGGGATTAACGAACAACGTGCCGCATTCCCGGCAAAGTACCAGGGTAAATCCCGTTTTTTCAAATTGAGCATCGTATTTCTTGCCGCCGCAGGCAGGGCAGTCGATTTTCACGAAGTTGCCGCTGTCGGCAAATATCGTCTTTACATCCTCGGCTATTAGCTCCAGATAACGGTTAAATGCCGACCTGTTGCGGATTTCGTCTTCCTTCATCGCTTCACCTGCTGGTATTTCCCCACCAGGGGGTCGTTTTGCATGTGTTTTTCAACGGTGCGCAGGTCTTCGGGCGTATCGACGGCGTAAGTCTCGTAGTCGGTTGGGACCATTTTTACCTTATAGCCGTGCTCCAGCACCCGCAGCATGTCGATGGACTCCACCTTTTCCAATCGTGTGGGTGTCAGGCTGTTGAATTTCAGGAGGAAATCACGGCGGAAGGGGATAACGCATACCTGCTTGAACATGGGTATCTCCCCCGCCCACTTCTTCCCCGACGGTATCGGCTCCCTGGAAAAATAAAGCGCATCGCCGTTGTTATCTACCGCTACCTTTACGCAGTTAGGGTCGAGGAATTCTTCTTTTGTTCTTATTGGCGCCAGTAGATTGGCTACCAGTATTTTCTTGTCTTTCAGCATCGGCCGGACCGCCTGGTCTATCATCTCCGGCATTACCATGGGCTCGTCCCCCTGAATCATGACCACGATGTCCGTTTTCCGTCCGCTCGCCTTTTCCACCTTCGTCATCGCCTCGCCGACCCTGTCGGAGGCTCTTTCGTGCTTATCGGACGTCATGACTACCCCCGCGCCAATCGACTCCCCGTACTGCCTGATTTCCTCGTCGCAGGTAGCCAGATAGACTTCATTAAGCGCCGACGCCATTTTACACCGGTAGTAAATGTGCCCTATCATGGGAATCCCCAGTATCTTCGCCAGCGGCTTGCCGGGAAAGCGTGAGGAGCCCATGCGCGCCGGGATTATGCCGATTACGTTCATTTTTACCCTTTCCTGAAAAAACCCCGCAGTAAGTCGCCCTGCAGAGAAATGTCCAGCAGTGCCTGCAGTTCGTTTACCTGGGTCAGGGACAATTTATTATTTAACTCCAATCGATTCAGAGTGCTGATATCCAGTCCGTTCGATAGTATTTCAATCGGCTTGAAGCCTGCTTTTCCCGTAATCTCGATGAAACTCCGCAGCGAGAATATCATTATGTGGTCTCCCTGGATTATCCTGTCGATGCTTTTCTGCGTTCTTTCGTAATACCTTACCAGGACGGAATCGGCCGACGGCACTTCGAGAAGCAGCACCCCGTTTTCTTTCAATAACTTGTGGACTCTTTTGAGCAACACCAGCGGTTCGTACAGGTGCTCTAAGACGCCCCACAACATAATAACGTCGAATTTATCTTGAGGCTCAAAATCATGTATGCTTTTGTTGATAATATTTAACTTAAACGTTTTACGGGAATAATCGGCGGCGAATTTATTGGTCTCCACCCCCAGACAGTTCCATTTATTCTCCTGGAAAATGCTAAGGACTTCACCCAGCCCGCTGCCGATGTCCAGCACCTTCCCCGGTGTTTTAAAATATCGGGCTATCTGCTTGTATTTATTGACCGCCAGTACGTTCCGCCTGTAATCGATAGACGGAATCAATTTCATCTTGTACAGTCCGTCGTAAGATTCCTCGCTGAACATGGTGTCTATAACCGAGTTTTTTAAACGCGGTGCTACATAGACCATACTGCATTTTTTACAGCGTCGGAATTGGAAATTGTCTATGATAAAGGAATTGCTGATATCTTTAGAACCGCAGTTGCTGCAGTTTACTTCTTCGAAATATTTCGGTATGGGCTTGCCGTCGCTGAAGTACTTTCCCAGTGTGTTTTTTACATGCTCGTAATATTTATCGAGGTCGGGATTAATACGGGATTCATCTATCATACCAATTTTCCCATGAGTTTGCTCAACTGCTCGCGGCAGCTGTTGCCTAAAAACAGGATGTCCAGGCTGAAAGCTATGAAGCTGTACCCACTGGACTTCTTTTCCAGGACCAGCTTGTGGTCTGGCTGGATGACGTGGTAGCCGAGGGTGACCTTCTTATCGCGGCATGTCTGCTCTACTTTTTTCAAGGCGGCCAGCATGTCGGGGTGCTTGAACTTGCCGGGCACGCCCAGCGAGCCGGATAAATCGTAAGGACCGATGATGCAGCCGTCGATTCCTTTGACGGAAAGAATCGACTCCAGATTATTCACTGCGTCGATGTGTTCGACCTGTATAATAACGATGCTCTCTTTATTCACCCAGTCCCGGTATTCCTCGAAATTTTGCCCGTACCCTTGGGCTCTCGCCAGCCCCACCCCCCGCGTGCCGACCGGGGGATACTTGACCGAATTCACGGCTGCCTCGGCATCTTTCTTGGTATTCACCATCGGCACAATCACGCCGTAAGCGCCGGCGTCCATCACCCGTTTGATTAAGGCAGCGTTGTTCTCACCGACCCTCACCAGCGGTATGGCGCCGCACCCCTCGATTACCTGGATAAGTTGCTGGGCGGTATCCAGCGTGATAACGCTGTGTTCCATGTCCACTACCAGCCATTCGAAGCCGGCCGCCGCCATCATTTCCGCCACGGAGGTGTGCCCCAGCGTAATCCAGCTGCCTAAGGTGATTTCCCGCCGCTGTAATTTTTTCTTTAAAATATTAGTCTTCATACCCGCTCCAAAATGCTGGCTTTATTATCTACATAATATATCATACTAGGGTATACGGGGCAATATAAATCGGGTATTAAAAAAGGACTTGAGAACGATTATTTTCCAGCTTTTCTGGAGCGTACGCCTGTTTTTATTTGCTCTACCAGGGCCTTGATTTCTCTGGTGGATATGTAGTCCCTGTAAAATACCCCTATCAGTGCGCCCCAGACAACCACCTGGGCGGCGAGGGAAAGCCCGGTAAAAGTCTTGATACTGGCATAATTAGCCTCCAGGTACCTGTGTAAAAAGAAAAAGCCGATGGACACGATGAATGGGACCAGGATTTTTGCCAGAAAGCGCAGATATTCCGCCTTGCTGGTGAACATATAGTGTCTGGTGAAATGATAGGTTACCAGAGTCACCAGGGCCTGCGTTCCTATGGTCACCCAGGCAACACCGGTGACGCCGTGCCCCAGCTTGATTACCATGATATCGAGGGCAATATTTAAAACCAGTCCGATAGAATAAAAAATCAGGGACAGCCTCTGTTTATTTACTATCGATGACCTTAAAACGAGGTTCGGAACTGCTATGATTGCCGCCAGGAATATATTGTAGGACAGGATACTGAATATAGGGATGCTCCCCGTGTACTTGGTCGTTATCCAGTTTACGATGATGTAGAAGCCAAGCTGGACCAGCGGTATCAATAATGACGCGCCTATGGCGAGGTAAACCGCGATTCTCTTGGCGTCTCTAAAACCCTCGATAACATTTTTAGCCATATCGGCATATCGCCATAATATCGGCTGTAATACATTGGTGAAGCTAAGCGGCAGGCTAAGCGCCAGCGTTACGAATCCTATGGCGTAGGTATAAAGCCCCAGTTCTTGCTGTGTGAGCATCGATGCAATCAGCGTCCTGTCCATTAATTGATAGGCCCAGAAAACCAGGGTTCCCGCCTGCAGGACGATGCCGACTTTGAATAACCGGGCTGTCTCGCTCCGGTCGAGCTGAAAGCGGTAGTGGATAGGTCCTCTCTTAAGGAAGTAAATCCATAGAACGATATTGATTATTAGTGGTGCCAGCAATAAGGCGTTGATTTTCAGCCAGTTGACGAGTATGACTGTAATCACCGGCACCGCGATAGCCTGTATCAGATTTGCCACGGCCACCGTGTTGAATTTCTCTCTGATGAAGTTGTAGTTCGACCAGTAATTAGCCAGGCGGGCTGTAAGATAGCTGAAAGCTACAATTATCATGCCTGTCCTGACGACGGAATCCGTGTAGAAAAACGCCGCCACCAGAATTACGATAAACGGCAGCAGTGAATATAGCAGTTCCGGGGTAAGTGAGACGTTCTGTATCCTGATAGCCGCGTTTTCATCACCCTTTCCCAGCAGACCCGGCATTTCGCGACTCCCTGCGTTTACAAAACCGGGACTGAACAGGCTGGCGTAGGTCAGCCATAATACCAGGAAACCATAGATGCCGTATTCGGTCGGGGCTATTATCGTGGCGATATACATGGATGACAGCGTGCCGACGACCGCCCCGATAATCTGCACGGTGCTGAATTTCAGCGCATTTTTGGCTACATTAGTAATGCTTATTGCCATTTTTTACTCGATTCGGGCTTATTCGCCTTTTTCTTCAAATATATCAAACAGGCTTCCTTCTTCCAGGTCTATTTTCATTAGATAATCATGAGGGTCGCCGTTCAGGAAATCCTCGATAGACTTTATCGCTTCCGGAATATCGGTGAAAAACTTAAGCAGATTCCCGAAGTACTTTGACCCTCCCCTCCGCACTATAAAAGCTCGGTGGCATAAGGACATCGTCGGTACGCCTACGAGTACGGCTTCATAAAAACCGGTCGAAGGCATGTCGCAGATTACGCTGTCCGCGGTGAGTAGATATTGGGGTAATAATTTCGTGGCAATCTCGATGTTGGTGAAATCGTTATCCCTGATGTAATCGGGAATGGGGTCATATATATGTTCGTATTCTGGTAGTCCTTTCCAGATAAAAGTGAAATCGTCTCTTTCGACAAAATAATTTATCAGTGATTTCTGAAATCTGTAATACCATGTATCCACATCCGGGTTGCCTTCGAACCTCCTGTAGTCTCCCATAAAAATGGTAGGTACGTAGATAATCCTGTTTTTTATTATTACCCTGTCCCCTCTTTTCTCCCGGAGATTGGCTATCTTTTTAATGTTCCGCCAGCGATGAGGGTTGCTGTACGTCCTGGCGGAGGAGTGAATCTCTTTGGCAAGGTCGCTGAAGTATTCCGTCATTTCAATATTTGAAGATATATGGATATCGTAATTTTCGAGCTCGGTCATATTCCACACGCGGCTGTCATAGACTGCGTCTCCGTGCACGAGACAGGCGGTCTTAATCTTTGGAGATTGGTTTGCGGCGGCTAAAGCGGCGTAATCCGGCAGCGATGCCACCACGGGTGTAAAGAGGACGTTAATATCTGTTTCTTTATAGAATTCAGCAAAAGCATCGATGTAACGAACGAGCTCCGGGCATATCGTCAGGATAAAATGCCTCAATCTCGGTATTACTATTTCGGAAACATCCATCTGGCATTTCTCATTGAACCATGCCACCAGTCTGTGGTTCGCGAGAAGGTCGGCAGCGCTTTCCAGGTCGGTGCTTTTAGTTTTGCCGGACTTTAAAGCAAGTTTTGAGTATTTTCTCGTCCCGAACCATGAGTATTTTAAAATCGTATCTCCGGATAATAGAAAGACGTTGTGTCCCCGGCATATAGCCTCCGCGATGAAGTCTTCTCCTATATATGTAGCCATTAAGAGAAACAGATTTTTCTTATTATGTTTTGCTTTATTGAATTTAGGCAGGCTTTTTACATACCTGTATATGAAATATAGCCTCTTGATGCCGGTGCTTTTAAACAGCAGGTTTTTCAATGCGGTGGCGGATTTTTCCTTCCGGATTGGCGACTTCAGACCTTCGACCGCTCCGTTTTTAGCTTCGGGGAAAACAGTCGTCAGGGGGATGTTTTTCTCACGGCAGATAATCGGGATAACTTGGGAATACAGGCTCCTGCCGTAATGCTCGAAGGTATAGTTTAACTGCGACTGTAAAGGTTTTTGTGTAAAATAAACGACCTCGGTCGGCTTTGTTTCCTTAAACAGATGATTTATGGCATGACATCGGACGTAAAGAGGGTCGATGACCATTCCTTTGAGGTACCACCGGTAGATAGTGGCTGGTTTTACATCCAGGCCTTCGATGTTTTTCAGCAGGAATTCATCGAATTCGTCAATCCAGCGGAAGACGGATTTACGGTGTTCCTCTACCCGACTGGTCGCCTCAATGGCGTCATAATAGTCTTCAACGATTGAGTATTTTATCCCCTTTTTGTCCAGCCGGTAGCAGACTTCCGGCGTTAGCGCCACGATAAGGCTGTCTTTCTCGAACTCTATTTCATCGCTGTATGCTTCAACCAGATATGTTTTCACTTTTAGTTCTCTTCACAGGGCCGGACACTCCTCCCGGCGTTATCGGTCGTTGCTTTGATTTTTGTTTGCTGTTATTACGTTCGGCGTGTGACCCGGTATATCCTGGTCTTGAATACTTCGTTGTCGGGAAGAGGTATATTCAGATAATTTTTCAGTTTTATCGCTTCCTCCCTGATGGTGTTGATAAAGAGCTCGTCGGACATCTGCGTGAGGTTGATATGGAGGTCCTGCCGGTCGCCTGCTTCCAGGAGATATTCCTCTTCATCGGGGATAAACCCCCGCGCTCTGGCATACTCATACATCGGCGTCCCCGGCAATACTAACAAAAACCCGATTGATGGGTATATTTCACACCTTCTACACACCTCGAAGGTGTGGCGGATTGTCTCCGGGGTCTCCTGCGGATACCCGAAGACCAGCGATGTGATACAGCTAAGCCCTGCCTGATGCGCCGTGTCCACCTGCTCGATAAATTCCTCCACTTTAAGTTTTTTATTCATCGCCTTTAAAATGGCGGGGTCGGCGGACTCCAGCGCCCCCCCGACATACGTCGCTCCCAGCTCCTTGCAGCGCTTGAGCAGAGCCAGGTCCTTTTTCTTGAAGGTGTTGCCCCGCGGCTGCATGTACCAGTAAAACTTTATGCCCTTTTTCTCGATTTCACGGCATAGTTCTTCGGTACGCGCTACCGTATGAAAGGTCAGTTCGTCCCAGAAGTTGGCGTAATTCATGCCGTATTCTTTTTGCAGAAATTCGATGTGCTCGACAATCATGCTGAACGGGTAAAAGCGGTATTTATCGTTCTTAAAGGCGTGAGTGCAGAACGTACAGCTATAAGGACACCCTCTGGCGGTATTGACGGGTAAGGCTCTCAACTGCTCTACCGGTATCGGGTGCGGCTCCGATAGATAAGTTGGCGAGACCTTGATGTATTCCTCTACCTCGAAAAGGGAATAATCGGGGAAGGGTATCTTGGTAATATCGGCTTCCGCTATCCGCCGGGGCGTGGTAATTACCTTCTCGCCTTCGCGGAAGGCTATCCCCGGTATGTCGTGCCATCTCTTTTTCTCCAGTTTAGCTTTCACGATATCGATGATTGTATAGTCGCCCTCGCCGATAACGGCGATATCTACCTGCGGCACTTTAGTTAATAAAAGTTCGGGGATAGAGCTGGCGACCGTATTGCCGACCACCACCAGGGTCTCCGGCATGACTTCCTTGACCTGCCTGGCGAGCGCTTTGATAATTTTATAGCCGGAAACGATGCTGCCGAAACCGACGATATCATAGCGGTTTTTGCTTAAGTAGTTCGTTACTTCCTCGTCGGTAAACCGGTGCAGGTCGATGTCGAGAATGTCCGGTTTATAGCCGGCCCTGGCCAGAGATGTGGCGATGCACGCCAGACCCACCGGCAGCAGCTTGTTTTTGCTGTCCCGGCGCATGCAGATATTTATCAATAATATACGCATAATTTTATTTCCGCCTAGTCTATCATTTCGTTGCTTAGGGGTGTGCCGCGTGCGATGTCCTTGGCGGCTTTCCGTCCCAGCACTTTCTTAAAATGCCGCGGGTGCATGCCGTTCGCCGGACGTATGGAGCGGACATTTTCCTCGGTGAACAACTCTCCGGCTTTCATGTCCTTGACCACGTAAAGCGAGCGACGGTGCGCCAGACTTTTTGCTTGTTCGCCGGATATCTTGTAGCTTTCTTCACCCAGCGCCTTTTCGGTGGTGCGGATGGCTTCAACCATCGACTTGAATTCCTCGGGCTCCATGGAGAAGGCGCTGTCCGGACCCGGAGCCGACCGTGATAGCGTGAAATGTTTTTCGATAATACAGGCGCCCAGCGCCACCGCAGCGACGGCGGCGGCCGTGCCGAGGCTATGGTCGGAGAGCCCCACCGGGACATTGAATTTTTTAACCAGACCTGGGATGGTCTTCAGGTTCATTTCTTCCGGCGGGGTGGGGTAGGCGCTGGTGCACTTTAGTAAGGCTATTTGTTTAGCGCCGACTTTTTTCGCCGCATCGATAGCCTCTTTGATTTCGTCCGGCGTCGCCATGCCGGTGGAGATAATCAGGGGCTTGCCTTTAGCGGCGACATTCTCTATAAGCGGTATATCCACGATTTCAAACGATGCTATTTTATAGGCGGGTACGCCCATTTTTTCTAGGAAGTCCGTGGCTGTTTTATCGAAAGGCGTGGCAAAAAGCGCCAGACCCAGGTCGTTCGCCGCCTTTTTCAGCTTCGGCTGCCATTCCCAGGGCATATAAGCTTCCTCGTAAAGCTCGTAAAGGCTTTTCCCGTCCCAGAGCGTGCTGCCGCTGATTTTAAACTCCGGTCGTTCGCTTTTAATGGTGATGGTATCCGGCGTGTAGGTCTGGAGTTTCACGGCGTCGGCTCCGGCTTCTCTGGCAGCCTGGACGAGTTTCAACGCCTCGTCATAATTCTGCTTATGGTTGGCTGACAGCTCGGCGACGATATAAACCGGCAAACCGGCGCCGATTTTTCTGCCTTCTATTTCGATATAATTCAATTATTGCTCCTCGGACGGACCGTTTTTATTGCCCCAGTATTTTCTGCTTCACGTGCGCATTGATGGCTGCTAATTCGGGGTGTTTGTCCAGCAGGTCGATTACCTCTTCAGTATAGAAAATCCTGTCTTTGCGGTAAAGGTGCCGGTAGATTTCCTCTATTAGCCTGAAGTCCTCTTCCGTGTCCACGGTCAGTCTCAAGTCGGGTCGCTTGAGTTTTCCGGTGGCTTTGACCGACTTTATTTTAAACGTATCGGGGTGCTCGTATATATACGGCGTTACATGCTCGCGCTCGTAGTCTTTCCGCGCTTCTTGGTGGGTCTTTTTAAGTACTTCGAAGCTGAATACCTCGGTGTCCAGTCCCCGCGGAAAGCCGGATTTGGTATTGAGGGATGTGTAGTCCGCTCCCGAATTCAGATGCGCTTTAACGGCGCTGTCGGTCACACGCGGGTCGATGAGTGGGCAATCGGACGTTATTCTGACGATAACCGAGGCTTGATATTTTAGAGCCGCCTGATAATATCGGTCGAGGACGTCTTCCTCACTGCCCCTGAAATAAGACCAGCCTCTCTTACGGCATAATTGCACGATGTCATCGTCAGCCGGTTGCTTGGTGGTGGCTATAATAACATCGGTAATGGTCTCCGCCAGTTTAACCCGGTTCACCACGTGCGCCAGCATCGGCTGGCCCGCCAGATTCTTCAGCACCTTGCCCGGCAGTCTCGTGGAGCCATGGCGTGCCTGAATAATAGCGACGATTTTTTTATTACTGTTTTTCATCGGCATGGTAATAGAGCATGTCCTGGCAATTTATGGGTGTCAGGTTCTTCGGGGTTTTTCCTTGAATCTATTATTTTATCTCCACCATCTTTTTCAGTTCTTTAGCGCTCAACCAGCTGGTGTTATTTTCGCTGGAATACCTGAAGCCGTCGGGCAGAGGCTTGCCCCCCTTGAATTTTACCTTGTCCCAGAAGGGGTGCTCCGGCTCGATGAGATAGTAGTTGGCAAACTCCCTGGCGTGCTTCGCCTCTTCTTCGCTAAGGAGGACTTCGTGCAGTTTTTCTCCCGGCCTGATACCGACGATTTCTCTTTTGGCATTCGGCGCCACCGCCTCGGCAAGGGCGGTGATTTTCATGCTGGCGATTTTAGGGATGAAAATTTCGCCGCCCAGCATCCGCTCAATGCAGTCGATAACGAAGCGTACCCCCTGTTCGAGAGTCAGCCAGAACCTGGTCATCCGCTCGTCGGTAATCGTGATTTTGCCCTTTTTCTTTTGCTCCAGGAAAATGGGGACGACGCTGCCCCGGCTGCCCACGACGTTCCCGTAGCGCACGCAGCTCAAGCGAGTTTTACGGACCCCGCCCACGTAGGCGTTGCCGTGAATGAAGAGCTTTTCCGCCACCAGCTTGGTAGCCCCGTAAAGGTTCACCGGCTGTACCGCTTTGTCCGTGCTGATATTCATCACCTGCGCCACGTTGTTGTCGATGGCGGCATCGATGATATTGGCGGCGCCGTTGATGTTTGTTTTGACCGCCTCGATGGGATTGTATTCGCTGGTCGGCACCTGCTTTAAGGCGGCGGCGTGAACGACGATATCCACACCGTTCATGGCGCGCGCCAGCCTCTCTTTGTCCCTTACATCGCCGATGAGGAAGCGCAGCCTATCGTCGCCGCTGAACTTCTGCTGCATCAGTAGCTGCAGGAGTTCGCCGCGGGAATATATCCTCACCGCGGCGGGACTGTGCTCTTGCAGGACTATTTCCGTGAACTTTTGCCCGAATGAGCCGGTGCCGCCCGTTACCAGTATGACCTTATCTTTAAATATCATGGCTTAACCTCGCTGCTGTGACCTTATTTTCATTCCCCTAGTCGTATTATATTAGCGCCGGAGAGACCTCTGGTGACACCCCGGCAGTCGAAGACCAGCTTGGATGCTTTGACTATCTTTTTTATATTATAGCTCGTATGCGCCGTGGCGATTACCGTGCAGTCCGCCCGGGACAGATTTGCCTCGGTAACCTCAATCGATTTTAACACGTTCTTGCCGAGCGTAATCGAGGGTATATAGGGGTCGTTGTATTTTATTATCGCCCCCTTGCCATCGAGGAGCTGCGCCAGCTTGAGTGCCGGCGACTCCCTCGTGTCGGCGATGTCTTTCTTATAGGCGACCCCCAGCACCAGCACCCCGGCGCCTTTTAGGTTCTTGCCGCGACTGTCCAGGGCTTCCATGATGCGCGACGTCACGTAATGGGGCATGTGGGTATTGATTTCTCCCGCCAGCTCGATGAACCTGGTGCTGAAGTCGTACTCCTTAGCTTTACTGGCAAGGTAGCTGGGGTCGAGCGGTATACAGTGACCCCCCACCCCCGGCCCCGGATAGAAGGGCATGTAGCCGAAGGGCTTGGTGCTGGCGGTATCGATGACCTCCCAGACGCTGATGCCCATTTTTTCGCAGAGCTGGGCTATCTCGTTGACCAGCGCGATGTTCACGTGCCGGAAGGTGTTCTCGAATATCTTGGCCATCTCGGCTACCGCCATACTGGAGACGGGTATTACGTTGTCGGCGACCTGCTTATAAAGAAGCACAGCCAGTTCGGTGGACGCTTTGTCTATGCCTCCCACTACCTTGGGGGTGTTTTTGATGCCGTACTTTTTATTGCCGGGGTCCACCCTTTCCGGCGAATAAGCCAGATAAAAGTCCCGCCCGGCTTTCAGCCCGGACTTCTCCAGAGCCGGCAGGACGACTTCTCTGGTCGTGCCCGGATAGGTGGTGCTTTCTAAAATTACTAACTGCCCCTTTCGCAGGCACTTAGCTATGGATTTAGAGGCTTGGATAACATGCGTTAGGTTCGGCTCGCGGGACTTTGAAAGCGGCGTCGGTACGCAGATGCAGATGACATCCGGCTCGTTCAGTCGGCCCATGTCGGCGGTCGCCTGGAAGCGCTTGGGAGATACTACCGTCGCCAGTTCTTTACTGCTGATGTCGTCGATATATGACTGTCCTTTGTTGACCAGGTTTGCCTTTTTCGACTGCGTATCGAAGCCGAGGACTTTGAAGCCGGCCTTCGCGAAGGCGATTGCCAGCGGCAGTCCCACATAGCCCAGCCCGATAATGCCGATAACGGCCGTCTTGCCCGCCAGTTTCTGTTTCAGTTCGGGTTTATTTTTCATGCTTTCATGTACCTTATCGTCTCTTTGAGCCCTTCCTCCAGGCTGTACTTTGGACTATAGCCGAAGGTCTTGGCTTTTGAAGCGTCGGCGAGGCTGTGTACGATATCGCCGGGACGGGGCGGACCGTAAACGGGGGGTGTATTGTTGCCCGTCAGCCGGCTGATTAACTCCACCAGCTCGTTGATACTGATGCTTTTACCGGCGCCGATATTATAAATGCCGGCGGCATCGCTTTCCGCCGCCAGAATTAAGGCGTTAACGGCGTCACTTACGTAAACATAGTCTCGCGTCGCCTGGCCGTCGCCGTAGATGTTGATTGTCTTACCTTGTATCTTCAACTTGATGAACTTGGGTATGGCGGCGGAGTATTCGGAGTCGGGGTTCTGTCGCGGCCCGAAGATATTGAAATACCTCAAGCTGACCGTGGTTAATTTATAAACCATCTGGAAAATCTGGCAGTATTCCTCGGCGGCGAGCTTGGTCACGGCGTAAGGGGACAGGGGTTTTACCGGCATGTCCTCTTTTTTCGGCAGGCCGGGCGCGTCCCCGTAAATGGCGCAAGAAGAAGCGTTGACCACCTTCTTGACTTTATTATCTCTGGCGGCGATGAGCACGTTCAGCGTACCGGTCACGTTTACCTCGTGGCTTTCCTGCGGGTTTTCGATACTCTTGGGGACGCTGGCGGCGGCCGCCAGGTGGAAGACGTAGTCGGCGTTTTTAAACACCTTTTGCAGCAGGGGTAAATCGGTGATGCTGCCCTTGATGAATTCAACGTTTTTGTTATTGAGTATGGAGACTATGTTTTCCTTCTTGCCGGTGGAGAGGTTGTCCAGGATTGCCAGTTGATAGCCGCGTTTCAGTAGCTCTTCTGAAAGATGAGAACCGATGAAACCGGCACCGCCGGTGACTACCGCCTTCTTCATTATGAAAATTATAGTTTACATCTGGGGCTTTTACAAGTAAGTATGAGTGAAATAAGCGTGGTTTTACGTAGCGTGACCAAATTGACATCTCCCGATGAAAAAGGTTACACTCCATTCATACCCAAACATAGGAAATCCCTTATAACTTTAGGGAGTCGTCTTGACCGTAAACAAGGTTTTCACCAGCTGTGACGAGGCGGTAGCTGATATTTCCGACGACGCCACCGTAATGGTCGGCGGCTTCGGGTCTTACGGCGGCCTGCCCATCAACCTCATCG
>DAOULS010000036.1:0-14306 GCA_034418415.1 Dehalococcoidales bacterium
CCCGATTTCATATTCGCGGTAAAGGCAAGCCGCTACATTACGCATATTAAAAGGCTTAAAGACTGCGGTGAGGAAGTCAGTAAGTTTACGTCAAGGGCAGTCTTGCTGAAGGAAAAACTGGGTCCCCTGCTCTACCAGCTGCCGCCGGGCTTGCACCGCGATGACGACAGGCTCAAAGAGTTCATGAAGTTCTTACCGCGTGGACTCAAGCATGTTATTGAGTTCCGTCATGAATCCTGGTTTGCAGATGAAGTCTTTGATATCTTACGCCAGTATAAGGCAGGATTCTGCGTTTACGATATGCCCAAGCTGACCTCCCCTATCACTGTTACGACCGACTTCGCCTATGTAAGGTTTCATGGCAAAAAGAGTCTTTACTCCAGCTGCTATGCCGATAAAGAAATGGGCGAATGGGCGGAGAAAATAAAAAAACTGGCGAAGAAACTAGAGGCAGTCTATATCTACTTCAATAACGATATCGCGGGTTATGCGCTAGACAACGCGAGGAAGCTACGCGGTTATCTGGGGAAATAAACGAGGCCGCTTAAACGTGCAACTCTATTATATCCCCGTCCTGTAAAACGTGGTCGCGCTTGACCATGACACCGTCGAACTTGCCGGAGCCCCAGACACGGGCGTACTTCATACGCCGGGCAAAGGACTTGTGAATAGCCGTAGCCGCCATCTCCAGCGTGCTGCCCCTCTCCAGAATAATCGGCTCGGTCATATCCGGTTTGCTACCGGGAGTCTTGGTGTAAACACGGATAACGTCCAGCATCTGGAAAATTTGTTTCTTCAGCTCGTCCAGGTTGCCGGAGGCAGCATTGACGGCAATCACGGGCAGCAAATCACCGTACATCTCCTGCAAATCGCGAAGATTCGAGCCATTCGGGTCGAGGTCAGCCTTGTTAGCAATCAGTAATGCTTTTTTATAGCCGACAGGGGAGTCTTCATCTTCCGGCTCCTCACTTTTACCGATGCCGATGTGTTTTTCTTTCAGCAAAGTCAACAAAAAATCGGTCTGCGTCAAGGCGTCCTGACTCAAATCGACGACGATTAAGAGGGCATCCGCCCTCCTGATAATATTCAGGAGCCACCATTCCGGGGGCTGCTCGCCGAGGGGCGGGGTATCGATAAGCTGGACCTGGACATTTTCATAATGCATCATTCCAGGGGTAGCGGCCTGGGTGGTATAAGGATAGGCGGCGACATTGGGTTTAGCGTTGGTGAGAGCGGCAACGATTTGCGACTTACCAGTATTAGGGGGGCCGATGACAGCCACCTGGGCAGCACCAGCTTTTTCAATCTTGGTAGTGGAACGGGCGGTGGCTGCTCTCTTATCCAGGGACTTAGTTAGATTGGCGATTTTAGTACGCAGGTCGGCGCGGAGGTGGTCGGTGCCCTTGTGCTTGGGCATAACGGCCAGCATTTCCTCCAGCCAGGCGATTTTCTCCTGGGCTGTCTTAGCGGCGCGAAAATTCCTTTCCGCTTCGAGGTACTGCGGCGTCAGGTTAGCCGGCATGACTAGAGATACTCCTTTATCTTTTCAGCCTGACTGCGGGATACACCCGCGGCAGCTACAAGCTCCTCCAGAGAAGCCTCTCTGATACGCTGAATGGAGCCGAAATGGCGCAACAAAGCGTTTTTACGCCTGGGGCCGATACCCGGTACGCCGTCCATAAGAGAGGCGAAGGTCTTTTTGCGGTGAATGCTGGAAAAATAGCTTATAGCGAAACGATGCGCTTCGTCCCTTAAGCGCTGGAGGAGTTGGAGGGCGGGGGAAGACTTAGGTAAAACTAATGGCTTGGCCCGGCGTGGAATATATATCTCTTCATTTTCCTTGGCGAGACCAATCATAGGAACATTCACATCCAATTCCTTAGTGACAGCCAGAGCGGAGTTAAGCTGACCCTTACCACCATCAATGAGGACGAGGTCGGGCATAACACTCCAGGTATCAGCAGCGGAAGTATCTTTGGCACCGCTGTGCTTAAAACGACGGCGGAGCACCTCCTGCAACATGGCATAGTCGTTAGCGCCCTCGACGGACCTGATTTTAAAGCGTCGGTAGTGGGCGGACTCGGGCCGGCCCTTTTCAAAGACAACCATGCTGCCGACCGCCGAAGAACCCTGTATATTGGAGATATCATAGGCTTCCATGCGGAGGGGCGGGGTTTTGAGTTTAAGCTCTTTTTCAAGTTCGGCTAGGGCAACGTCAGGCGATTTACCGGCGGTGATTTCTTTAATCTTGATTTGCTCCAGTCCCTGCCTGGCATTTTCAGCAGCGACATCAATAAGCTGTTTTTTAACGCCACGGCGGGGCACGGTAATATCGACGGAGGCGCCCCTTTTCGTCTTAAGCCACTCCCTGATGACCTGGCGGTCTTCCACGGGGTACTGGATGAGCAAAAGCGGGGGAATCTGGGCGGCGGAAGAATAATACTGTTTAATAAAGCCGCTCATTACCTGCGATGGGTCTTCCTGATGGGCACCCTTCATGAGAAAACCCTCACGTCCGGTCAGCTTGTCGTCGCGCACGAACAATACCTGTACATAAGCCTGGTCGCCTTCCTGAACGAAAGCGATAACATCTTCTTCACCGCGTATAACGGCAGCGATTTTCTCCCCCTCGATAACCTCGTGCAGCGCCTGTATCTGGTCGCGTATGCGGGCGGCGCTCTCAAAGTCCATCGCTTTAGAAGCGCGTTCCATTTTCGCCTGAAGCTCATGTAAAACGTTATCCCGTTTGCCCTCGAGGAAAAGAGTGACCTCCTTGATAACCTGGGCATAATCCTCGGGGCGGACTTTGCCGGTGCAGGGCGCCAAGCAGTGTCCGAGGTGATATTCAAGGCAGGGCCGGCGCGGCTTATCAGTGATCTTTTTACTGCAAAAACGCAAAGGGAAAATCCGCTTGATAACACGGAGGGTCTGCTTGACTGAACCGGAACTGGAAAACGGGCCGAAGTAGCGTCCGCCGTCCTGCTCCAGGCGGCGGGTGACAAAAACGCGGGGCCATTTTTCTTTAGTGTCTATTTTCAAGTACGGGAATGACTTATCATCCTTGAGCATAACATTATAGCGGGGGCGGTACTGCTTGATAAAGTTAAGCTCCATGATGAGAGCTTCCTGCTCCGAGTTAGCAATATAAAAATCGATATCAGCTATCCGGGCAACCATGCGCTGGGTTTTTTGCGCGAGTTTTTTAGGCGACTGGAAGTAAGACCGGACGCGGTGGCGCAGGCTGGTTGCCTTACCCACGTAGAGGATATTTTTAGCATCATCCCGGAAGATATAGACACCGGGGCGGTCGGGCAAACGCTGAAGCTGTTCTTTCAAAAGACTGCTTACCAATTTCATTCTCTCCGGCTGTATCCAAGATTATTCTAGCATAGCGAGGAGAGTTAGAGTAGGTGTTCTAAGAGTATTTTGACGCCAATGCCGATTAAGATTAGACCACCGACTATCTCAGCGCGTTTGCCGACTAGAGCGCCTACTTTATTACCGATTAGCTGGGCAATTACGGTGATGATAAAGGCTGTTAAGCCCACAGTTACGGCCGCTGGCAATATATCCGTCTTTAAAAAGGCAAAACTCAATCCCACCGCCAATGAATCGATGCTGGTGGCAATAGACAGGGCAAGAAGAGTCAACCAGCTATTGAGATTCTTTTTAGCTTTTTCCCCGTCTTCTTCACGAAAGGCTTCCCAAAGCATTCTTCCGCCGATAAAAGCCAACAAACCGAAAGCCAGCCAGTGGTCATAACTTGATATGAAGTCGATAACCGTACGGCCGGCTAGCCAGCCGATAACAATCATCAATGCCTGGAAGATGCCAAAGGCGAGGGGAAAACGGAAGAACTCCCCAATTGTAAAACGCCCGGCGGCGATACTGTAGCTCAAGGCTACGGCAAAACAATCAGCGGATAATCCCAGGGCGATAATTAAAATTGAATAGAAACTGGTGTCAGACACCTGTTAATTATGACATACAACGTGTGCCTTGAAAAACACAACAACTAACGCGATTATCGATAAAGCCGTTTTTTAAGGGACTTCAGGTTATCTTGATTAATCCCTGTTTGATAGCCACAACCACAGCCTCGGTACGGGCATTGGCATTAAGTTTACGCAGTATCGAGGTAACATGGTTCTTAATCGTCTGCTCGCTGATGCCGAGCTCAGCGGCGATTTGCTTATTCAGGTATCCCTGGGCTATATATTCCAGTATTTCAATCTCCCTAGGGGTCAGGGGCGAAATAAAGGGGCCGGCTTCAGCGCGGGAGGTGAGTTCCTGGAACTGCTGCAGTACGTGCTCCGCTACCTTGGGTCGGTTAGTAAGGCTTTCATTGATTGGATGTTCGCCCTTCGCAACACGCCGGATGATTTCAACAAGCTGCGGTGCGGTCACTTCCTTATTCAGATAAGCTACCGCCTGCGCCTTGATAGCTAAAAACAGCTGGTTATCGTCAGGGTTAGAGGTAAGCAGCATTACGCCGATACTGGGAGACCGCTGCCTGATTTTACGCGCCAGTTCGATTCCATTTTCCGATGCGCCGTCAAGGTCAAGAAGAGCAACATCTGGCGGGAGATTATCAATTGCCTTAAGTACGTCATCATTAAGGCTGATAGTTCCCAGGACGACGATATCCGGCATATCCGATAATGCCTGCTCTAAAGCCTGGAGAAATAATGACTGCTGGCTGATGATGAAAATATGTATTTTGTTGTTATTCATGACTCCTCATACAGTCCGGACTTATTGCGAAGCGACCGCACTGCTTTACCTCCATACCTTTTTTTAGTACCATTTTGTTGTAGTTCAAAAATAGAAATAAACTGTTCGACCAGATACGGGTCGAAGTCCTTACCAGAACGCTGTTTTAGTTCCTCAAGCGCTTTCTCATTTGTCTTGCTTTCAGCATACGACCTGTCGGAAGTTATGACGGCAAACTCATTAGCGATAGCCAGAATGCGGGATATCAAAGGGATATCCTCACCTTTCAGTCCATCAGGGTAGCCGGTGCCGTCATACTTTTCATGGTGATGTAAGACCGGCTCGACGCAATGAGAAAGCTGGGGGATACGCCCGATAATTTCCGCTCCAAGTTTAGCATGCATCCGGAGTACTTGCCATTCTTCTTCCGTCAATTCGGTCGACTTATTCAATATTTCACTATCGATACCTATTTTCCCTATATCATGAATCAGGGCACAGGTCTCAATTTTCAAAATTTCTTCCTTATTGAGTTGAAGCGCCTTTGCCAGCGCCAGAGAATAATCCGCAACCTTTTTAGAATGCCTATTAGTATAATAACTACGAGAATCGACCATTTCAGCAAAAGCATGGACAAAGTGAGATAATTTTTGAGCCATATTACTATCATTTGCAGAAGTGGAATCAGAAGACATTAATCCAGCCAGAGGGCCGGAGGCACAGATAGTCTGATTACCACCCTGACGTTTTGCCCTATATAGGGATACATCCGCCGAGGCAATTATATCAGTATGGGATATACCGTCATCAGGCCAGCAGGCCAGACCAATGCTGGTAGTGATGGAGATTTTCTGGGTATCTACACCATCGATGATTTTCTCACGTACCCTTTCCAGCACACTAAGAGCGGCATCAATCGATGTTTGGGGCAGGAGGACAGCAAACTCATCTCCGCCATAACGGAAGGCATAATCGGCGTTCCTGACAGCTCCTTTAATATTTCGTCCTACAATTTGCAGAAGACTATCGCCGGCAAGGTGCCCATACGTATCATTATATAGCTTAAAAGAGTCAAGGTCGAGAATGGCTAAAGCAAAAGTGCCGCCGTAGCGAGAGTGCCGACTGATTTCACTATCAATCACTTCTTCCAGGGAGCGTCGGTTATACAGGCCGGTGAGTTCATCAACGCCGGCTTTCCTTTTAGCCATGGCATATAATTGGGTGTTTTCCAGCGGCATGGCTATTTGAGCAGCAAGCTGCTCCAGCAGCTTTACATGGCGTCGGCTGAAGGCATTCGGTGTTTTACTGGCCAGAATAAAACTGCCGATTATTCTTCCTTTGGCAATCAAAGGCAGGTAAGCTATGGAACGCAAACCGTGTTCATAAAAATATTCGCTGGTTGAGAAATACTTTTCTTCCGCCAGGTCAGTCTCGATGAAGGGTTTTTTCTGTGCCACTACCCAAGCCGTGCCAGTCCCTTCTATCGGTATCCTATCTCCAATTTGATAAGCGGCAGTATCCGGCGAAGATAATGCCACGCAGACAAATTCATTTTCTTCAATAAGAACAATAGATGCCCAACTAACGTCAACAACCTTCCTCAGTTCATCAACAAAGCTACCGAATATTTCTTGAATATCCAGGCTGGATGACAATATTACACTGGAATTATTAATAACCGAAAGCTCTTCTTCACGCTCTCTAACCTGCTCGCGCAGATACTCCTTCTCCATACTCACGGCCACACTGGCGGTTACACTTTCAAGCATATTAATGTCCTCGAGAGAAAACCGCCCGGACAGCTTTTCACCAAGCACCAGTACGGCAATAAGACGTTCGCGGCTGATAAGCGGGACGAACATAGAGATATTATTGGATTCAATATCCTCCCTTTCCTGCGGCCACAGGCTTGAGAAAAAGGGAAGTATAGCCAGACTGTCTTTAGTAAGAAACTTTTTCTCTTTTTCCAGATAAATAACGATAGGATTACCGGACCTTAGCGAAAAATCAGCCAGTCCCTTCTTATCGCTTTTCGGTTCGGAGAACTTGACCGTATAGTCTCCAGTATCAAAATCGGGGAAGAGTAAGCCTACCTGTTTGATGTTAAGCGCTTTTATCAGCAGAGAAAGCAGCTCTCCACCCTGCTCTTTAAGACTGAAAATATTGTGTATTTTGCCGGTGAACTCATCAAGTTTCAGGTGATAATTGTAGCTGGAGCCATGAAAAGCACGACTCGTTATCTTGAAAAGTCTACCTCGTATTAGATAAACAATGATAGATACAGCGACAGCCAATACAGTAGCGCTGATAACGGCGGCAGTATCAAGCTGATAATTAAAAACCCTTTGAAAAATGACCAGCGATAACGAATATACTAAAATACCCAAAACTCCCAGGATAAGCCAGGCTGTGCCCCGTCTGATAATAAACTTAATATCAATCAACTGGTATCTGAAAACGGCATAACTAAGTATGAGAGCCGCAATAAGATTCCCGTAGTGCGCTATAGGGAAGGACTGAACTGCAGGCAGAAAAGTGGCACCAGTAAATAAAGTCAAGACTCCAATAGTTATGATAAGCGTGACGATCTGATTGTATAAAACAGGATTATCAATCTGCTTTAACATCCTAAAGAAAACATATAAATTCCTGCCTACAAGAACCAGCAGCGGTACCACGACAAAGAGTACGCCTTTGCCGTAATTGAGATAGGTTATCTCATTAGCTCCCTGTACACTTTCCGGCACATATCCGAGAGCGACCATCACGATGATAAAAACCAGCGAGCCGTAAGCAAACGGAAGCCAGCGTCCTCGCTCTTTGGGGAAGAAAGATGAAGCGACCAGATGTAATTGAACAGCCATCAGGGAAAAGGTGATGATAATCAACTGGAGCAACAGATATTTATGCTGGGGGAAATATTCACTGCGGAGAAATATATCTGTAGTACTCCAGAGCACCGCGGCACCTATATAGAGGAGAAAGAGGGTATAACGTTTTTGCCACGGACGACTTGTGGCTGCCGTGACTAACAAAGGAATATAAACGATAGCAGCAATTAATGGCGCTATTGTATATACATTCATATAAGGGATTATCAGACCAAATATAACAACTGTCAAGAGGTAACTAAAGTCAGTGAACCAATGTAAGGGAAACTAAAGTACTATAAATTCTGAGGATTTTCCAGCGTAGAGGGGGGTATTCTACTAAACAAGACAACCGTCTAACGTGATTGCGAAGTAAAGGAAAATTAAGTGCGAAACAAAGATTTTACCAGAACTTTTCAGTATTTTCTTCAGGGTTTAGTAATGACTCCAGCTGCTTGTTCAATGCCTGGACATTCTCGTCAAGCTGGCCTTTATTCGAGGTCATGTTGTAGCTTATGAAGAACTCAAGGAAATTATGCAAGAGGTCCGTCATCTGACGGGTGAAATTACGAAACTCTTCCTTGCCGACGCTTTTTTGCTGGTTCAACCGTTCTTTCAACTGGCACTGAATGAGGTAATTAACGAATTCCGGGCGGGTCATCTCGCCACGATTTTCATCAATCTGTTTGACTAAATCCTCTTTGACGACCATTATTAGATCGTCTTCATCCAGTAAAAGCGTCCTTCTCATGGCTGTAACCTAACCTCTTTGAAATTTCAGATTAAACCAAGTAGTTATTTTTACCGTTATTATCAGTCTATCATCGGCACATAAATATAAACATAAAGGGTATAAAAGAATTATAAAAATTGTCTTAAGGTTTTATTAACAAAGAGGGATAGTAGAATTTGTTGGGAATCTTAAATCAAAAAGCTATGATTCAATAAGTTTCAGGCTAATCTAGCTGCGGCAGTTATGCCGGCTGTCGCTCTGAATCCCCGTTAGACTCAATCATGCCCAAAAGTGTATCGATAGCTTTAAGAAGTTTTAAGCCGTTTTCCGTAACCTGATAAACAACCTTTTTATCATCCAGGTTGACTTTATTAACAAAACCCTTGCTTACCATATAATCGAGGTATTTTTGTATTTCCGGGTAACTTATATCAGCGGTATAAATGATTTCCGTTTTGCCGGAATTATTTTCACCGGCACGGAGTATATCACCAATAGTCTCGATAGTAGTACATTGCTGCCCTGCAGATACTTGCTTACTGGCAGCTCCAGACGCCCTTTTACCGTTTAGTCGTATATTCATACGGGACTATTGTAATGTTAGTTAAAAAATCTGTCAAACAAGATATCCAGAGAAATTTTTATCAAATAAATTTTAGCTTATGCTATAATGGATACAACTGTTTGTAATTTTCATGAACTCAAATAAGAGACCAGGAATAAAAATGGGACTTTCGTACCGGCGTTTCGTCGTAAAGCTAGGAACCAACCTGCTGACAGGCGGCAGCAACCAGCTCGACCAGAAAATGATGTCCAATCTGGTCAGCCAGATAGCGCGTTTGCAGAAGCAGGGGGCTGAAATCGTGGTGGTTAGTTCCGGCGCTATCACAGCCGGAAGATACAAGCTGGGGCTGACCAAGACAATCAGAGGCATACCTTTCAAGCAGGTACTGGCATCGGTGGGGCAAAGTCGGCTGATGCATACGTACGAGGAAATGTTCGGGAAATACAACATCAACGTAGCGCAGGCATTGCTGACCAAAGCCGACATCGCCGACCGGGCTGGCTATCTGAACGCCCGCAACACGCTGCTGGCGCTGATGGAGTTGGGAGTAGTCTGCATCGTCAATGAAAACGATGTGGTATCTATAGACGAAATTGAAGAGTCCAAATTCGGGGACAACGACAATCTCTCGGCTATGGTAGCCAACCTGATAGACGCCGATATGCTGATGATGCTTACTGATATCAGCGGGCTTTATACCACCGACCCCCGGCGGAACCCCAAAGCCAAGCTCATCCCGGTAGTGACGAAAATAGATGCTACGATTAAAAAGCTGGGGACAAACACGATAGATACCAAGGGCACGGGCGGCATGATAACCAAGATTGAAGCCGCCAAGCTGGCTACTGACTCCGGGGTACGTGTGGTTATCGCCGACGGAAGAGAGCGGGATATCATCATCAGGTTAGCGAAGGGCGAACAAATCGGGACCCATTTTACAGGCACAGGGAACCGCATGGAAAGCCGACGACGCTGGATGCTTTCCGGCCTTGGCACCAAGGGCAAGCTGACTATCGATGCCGGCGCCGTACTGGCATTGAAAAAACATAAGCGCAGTCTGCTGGCGGCGGGGATACAATCCGCGGAAGGCAAGTTCGGACGCGGCGACATCGTGGAAATTCACGATACGGAGGGAATACAAATCGGCTGCGGCATTGTAAACTACAGCGCCGCTGATATAGCAATTATTAAAGGAGCCCAATCGAGCAAAATCAAGGACCTGCTAAATACCGATTACGGGCCGGAGGTAGTCCACCGCAACAATCTAGCGCTACTGGAAAGGGAGGCAACAATTGCCAACAGGTAAACTCTATCACTCCATTAACGAGGAGTTCATAGCTAATGTCAATTACAACTTCCAGCACGAGGAAGAGTACCGGTGGTGGGGAGAATTAACACTCGTCGAATACAAGCAGGTCAAGGACGGCGGGGGATTTATCATCGAGCTGGAGGACGGACGAAAAAGTCGATGCGCTCTGAAAAAGAGGGTAAATCGTGCAGTAACCAGCTTGCCGCCGCGCTATGTCTTCCATTTCAGCGGCAGCGGGAAGTTTGAATAACAGAAACCTTTGTATAATAAACTTAGAAATACCTTAACCTGACCGGGAGACTGATATGAAAAACGCCATAGATGATTTGAAAACAAAAGGCAGAGCCGCTAAACTCGCCTCGCGCCGTCTGGCATATATCTCTACGGATATTAAAAACAAGGCGCTGAACTATATCGCTGATGACATCCTTCTAAGGAAGGACGAAATACTAGTCGCCAACGAGAAGGACTACAAGGCGGCCAAGGCCACCGGCATGGGCGCGGCGCTGCTGGACAGGCTTATGTTGAATGAAAGCCGACTTGAAGGCATCGCCGGGGACACGCGTACCGTCGCTTCCCTGCCCGACCCCGTCGGGGAAGTATTCGAAATGCGTACCATGCCCAACGGACTGCAAATCGGGAAGAAAAGGGTGCCCATCGGCGTTATCGGGGCGATTTACGAGAGCCGACCCAACGTAACGGTGGATATAGCATCGCTCTGTTTAAAGTCCGGCAATGCCGTGATACTGCGTGGCGGTAAAGAAACGATTAACTCAAATACAGCCATTATCAAGGTGCTGCAGACGGCCTGTAAACGGACCGGAGTGCCGGTGGGGTGCATCCAGTTTATCGATAATACCGACCGAGCCCTAGTGGACGAGATGCTGAAGATGAACGATATCATAGATTTGATTATCCCCAGGGGCGGGGCAGGTCTCATAAGGTCGGTGGCGGAAAAAGCCACGATGGCAGTGCTGACCGGAGGCATCGGCGTATGCCATACGTACGTAGACAAGAGCGCCGATATTAAGAAAGCAGTGGACATCGTCTATAACGCCAAAGTGCAGCGTCCCACGGTCTGCAATGCGCTGGACACGGTACTCGTCCATGCCGATATCGCGGCAAGTTACCTGCCGGAGATGGCAGCCGAACTGAATAAAGCTAAAGTAGAACTGCACTGCGACGAGAGGGCAATGGCAGTCCTCGGTACTGATAAGTCGTTAAAAGTAGTGTCTGCTACCAATGAAGACTGGGGCAAGGAATTCCTGTCGCTGACAGCCGCCGTCAAGGTGGTGGACTCGCTGGACGATGCTCTGGAGCACATCGGGAGATACGGCTCCGGGCATTCTGAAGCCATCGTTACCGAGGACTACAACAGCGCCATGCGTTTTCTCAACGAGACGGACGCCGCAGCCGTCTATGTGAACGCCAGCACCAGGTACACGGACGGCGCCCAGTTCGGGCTGGGGGCGGAGGTGGGCATAAGCACGCAAAAACTGCACGCGCGGGGACCGATGGGGCTGAAAGAATTGACGTCCTATAAGTGGATTATCTTCGGGACGGGGCAGGTAAGACCGTAGTTATTTCCCGCCCTTCAATACTTCCTGTTGAGCCTTGAACAGTTGCTGGATGCCCTTTTCAGCAAGAGCCAATAAATCGTCGATGGACTGACGGGTGAAAGGCTTGCCCTCGGCAGTACCCTGGACTTCCACGAACTCGCCCTTGCTGGTCATCACGATATTGAAATCCACAGCCGCCTGGGAATCTTCATCATAGCAGAGGTCGACCATCATGTAGGTATTAACGATACCGACACTGGTGGCAGCGACAGCGCTTTTCAACGGCATCCTAGAAATAATGCCCATCCGCATCAGCTTTTCCATCGCCAGATGAAGGGCGACATAGGAGCCGGTAATGGCGGCAGTGCGAGTGCCACCGTCGGCTTGAAGGACATCACAATCAACGATTAAGGTCCTCTCACCCAGAGCCACCATGTCCGTCACCGCCCGCAGGGAACGACCGATAAGACGCTGGATTTCCTGATTGCGCCCACCTACGTGCCCCTGTGTGGAGTCGCGCTGGGTACGGGTAACGGTGGCGCGGGGGAGCATGGCGTATTCGGCGGTGACCCAGCCGGTACCGCTGCCTTTAAGAAAAGGGGGCACTCTGTCGTCCATACTGACAGCACAAAGGACGTGAGTCTTGCCCAGCTTGATTAACGCCGAGCCTTCAGCGAAGCTCTGATAGCCAGGGATTATCTTAAGAGACCTAAGCTCATCATAGGCGCGCCCGTCAACTCTTTTCACAGGAAAGTCTCCAATCTAATCAGCAATACGGTGAGAGTATAACAGAGAAAATAAAGGATGGCAATCTATCTAACGAACACCGCTTTATCAGAAGAAAACGACCAGCTTGCAGGGTCTTCAGAGGCATCAGGTAAAGCTTCGATATAAAGGGTGTCAGAATCCAGCATGGATATGATAATGATGCCCTGAAACCCGTATACCTGAAATCCATAAATGTGGCCGTCAGGAGTTATATCCTTGAAATCCCGGTTCAAAAAACCCGTATCCAAAGGAACGAAGTCATAAGCGTGACTCATAAGGTTGAGGATGGAATTACCGACAGAAAGCACAGCTCTGGCCGGGTGAATATTTGAGTGCACCAGAGCAAGGTGAGGGTCTTCCGGATAAGTCTCGGTTATGCCGAAAAGGAACCAACATCCCTGGGCAGTACCGGGTATATCCTGCATGATAGAACCACACGGCAATTCCTCACCCTCAACTTCATCCCGGTCGACAAGAGCAAGCAGGGCATCAAGGACGGGACCAGATTCATATAAGCTCAAGGGGCAAATGGCGTGTATGCAGTTGGCATTTTCCCATCGGTTGGGATTAGCGACCATTTGTGGATAGTAATTATCATCGTAAACACCGAGGTCCAGAGCCCACTGTCCCGGATTGCCACCGGCCGTGCCCAGCAAGTCACCCGCTTTTACGTCGACATCATATTCCTTCGTCCAGGTACGATATGTTTCGCCTCCAGTGGTGTATTCGCTGTCAAGATACCAGCTTGAAAAATCCGAGGTGTCACCAAAAACAGCAGAATTCAGTGTGCTGACATGAAAAAACATTACGGTTATCGAATCATACGGCTGAAGAATAACATTATAATCAGCAAAGCCTGCATTCACATGTTCACTCGCCCAGATAAGAGTAACTGTTAAATCACCGGGGGAGTAAAAATTCACAACATCAGGCCGGTCAGCGCCGGGCTGACGGGTCGGGTAAAAATAAATATGGTCAGTGGGGAAGGTATGACTGGGAGGATTCAGGTTGCCAAGCATCACGATAGAGTCGATTTTGTCAATATCAATCGGGGATGCGGTAAAGAGAATAGGAACGGTGTATGGCTGTGATGGGGGTTGGGTGGTTGCAGTTGTATAGTCACTAGGAGTCGTAGATTCGGGGATTGTTGAAGGGGGTATTGTTGTAGTCTCATACCCAGGCGGTATGGATGGAGTCGAACCAGTGGTTTCATCCGAGGAAGAGCAACCAGCTAAAAGCAGTACTAATACAATTATTGTTGAAACAAAATTGACCCTTTTATCTATTATTTTCATTTATTAACTTAAGCTATTCAGATAATCCTTGAGCCAGTTTAAAGCGGCATGAGCAGCCTTTTGTTTGATTTCATCGCGGGTGCCCTTGAACTGGAACTTGCGACTGAAGGTGCTGTCTTTATGCGCCAGGCCGATATAAAAAAGCCCCACCCCTTTTTCCAGTGTGGAACCGCCCGGCCCGGCAATGCCCGTATCGGAGATGCAGATGTCAACTACCAAGGCTCTCCGGCCACCGTCGGCCATCTCCACGGCAACCTGCGGGCTGACCGCGCCGTATTGGTCAAGTGTGGAGGCTTTGACACCAACCAGCTTTCTCTTGGCGGCATTGGCATAAGCCGTAATCGAGCCTTTGAAATAATTAGAACTACCCGGGACGTTGGTGATACGATGGGAGATAAGCCCTCCGGTGGCTGACTCCACCACGCCTAGAGTCAATTTCTTTTCCCGCAACAGCGCCCCAATTACGTATTCCAGGTCAGACATCAGACATACCT
>DAOULS010000037.1:0-1583 GCA_034418415.1 Dehalococcoidales bacterium
CATGAAATCACCAACGTCTGCGGCATCGAGGGGATTGAATACGTCCTCGATTTTGCCCGTCGACTGCCTTTCGATTTATTCCTGATGGCACCGTCCTGCGTGCCGGCCACGCACCTGGAGACCTCCGGGGCGAACATCAGCCCGGAGGACATAAAGCGGATTCTTAGGTTTAAAGAATGCATCGGGCTGGGGGAGGTCATGAACTACCCCGGCGTGCTCTTCGGCGATGACACGATGCTGGCTAAAATAGAGTCGGCCAAGGGTAAAATCATCGACGGACACGCCCCGGGCGTGCGCGGCAAAGACCTCAACGCCTATATCGGCGCCGGCATGCACTCCGACCACGAGTCGGTGGCACTGGACGAAGGGGAAGAGAAGCTGCGGCGCGGCATGTACCTGATGATTCGGGAGGGCTCCTCGGAGAAGAACCTGGAAGCCCTGCTACCGCTGGTGACGGACAAGACCTATCCGCGCTGTCTCTTCGTGGTGGACGACCGCCACGCCGAGGACATCCTGCATGACGGCGATATCGACGCCGTGGTGCGCAAGGCAATTAGACTCGGCCTCGACCCCGTGCGGGCTATCCAGCTGGCTACCATCACCACCGCTACCTATTTCCGACTGGACGGACTGGGCGCGATTGCCCCCGGCTATTACGCCAACTTTATCATCCTGGATAATTTAAAAACATTTGAAGTGAAAGATGTCTATTACCGCGGTAAAAAAGTAGCTGAAAAAGGCAAGCCCCTGTTCGGACTCCCTAAAGCCCCTGCCAACCGACTCAACCGGACGGTGAATATCAAGCCTTTTGGCGTCGATGACCTGAAGCTCAAGGCTAAGGGCGAGCAGGCTTTCGCTATCGAGATTATCCCTGGCCAGATAGTCACCCGTAAAAAGTCGGTGAAGGTCACCGTTAAAGACGGGTTTATCCAGCCGGACACCGGGCGCGACATCCTGAAGGCGGCGGTGGTGGAGAGGCATAAGGCTACCGGTAATATCGGACTGGGACTGGTGACCGGCTTCGGTCTCAAGAAGGGCGCTTTGGCGTCGTCAACCGCCCACGATTCGCACAACATCGTCGCCGTCGGCGCCAGCGACGAGGATATATACACCGTTGTTAAGGAACTGGAACGCATACACGGGGGCATCGCGGTGGCGGCGGGGGGCAAGGTGCTGGGCAGCCTGGCTACGCCTATCGCCGGACTCCTCTCCGAGGAGCCTCTGGAAAAAGTGGTCGCCGGGCTGGACAAACTGCAGGATACAGCCCGCGAACTGGGGTGCAAACTACCCGCGCCTTTCGCCACGCTTTCCTTCCTGGCGCTGCCGGTAATTCCCGAGCTGCGGTTGACCGACCTCGGTCTGGTGGATGTCAACGCCTTCAAACTGATTTAATAAAAAACAATATAGGAGGGGGCTTTGCCTGTGCGACACTCCAATATCGAGCCTGTTTTTGAAAACCGCTATGACGCCGGGCGCCAGCTCGCGGAAAAACTCGCGGAATACGCCGGACAGTCGGTGGTCGTGCTGGGTATTCCCAACGGGGGCGTCGCCGTGGCGCTGGGGGTCGCCCTGGCTATCGGCGC
>DAOULS010000038.1:0-13841 GCA_034418415.1 Dehalococcoidales bacterium
TAATTTCCGGGTGGGCTTTGACGTAGTGCGCCAGTAATTCTATCTCCCGCGTCGATATCTTCAGTTCTTCCATGCCGGCAAACTGCGGCCAGCGGAAACAAAACGTGCAAATCGCGTGGCATATCTGCGCCTGTGCTGCGAAAAACAGCACCGTCTCCGAGTATTTATGCTGTATGCCGAAAAGCTTTTCGCCGTCGAAAACAGGCACATTGTATTGGAGCTGCCCGGCGGGATGCGGATTTAGCCGCAGCCTTATCTCGTCCGCCGCTTTTTTAATCGCCTGGCTGTCTGCCCCGGATGCGTACAGGGACTCTATCTTCTTGTAGTCTTCCGGTTTCAGCATCTCTTTCTGCGGAAAAGTGACGACAAACATGGGGTCGTTAGGGATATTCGACCAGTCGATTAACTGCTCGACTACATAGTTATTCGTTTTAAAAGGCAACACCGAGCCGACAATCTCGATGCTTTTTTGCTGTTCTTTGGAGAGCCTGGCCACCTGCGGTAGATTCCTGAAATTATGCAGTGTATAAGCTTTGTATTGCATACCGCTACCTCCTTTTCAGTCAACCGAATAGACGGCATACGTATTCAGTTAATTCTTTGAGTTGGTTGGTGTAGTGTGAAGAACCGGGGATATTTGAACGACTGCGTATTAACAGCAGTCCATTTTTACCTTATTACGTTTTTAACGATTTGTCAATGTTTTAAGTCATAGTTTACTTGCCTTTTTCCCTTTATGTCAAGTGACTAAGCGGCGACTCCACCCTTTGACGCAGCACCCCCCACCGAGTATAATGAACCAGTTGACGGAGGGGTGTCCGAGTGGCCTATGGTGACGGTCTTGAAAACCGTTGTCGGTGCAAGCCGACCGTGGGTTCGAATCCCACCCCCTCCGCTTGTCCCGAGCGAACGTAGTGAGTCGAGGGACTTGTCCCGAGCAAAATTGAGAGGCTTAGCTTAAGTAGATACAACCAGTCAAAGGATCTATTGATAGAGCGGGTATGGAGGAAGAATGGTTTTTCTATATGGTAAGATGCCGTGATAATTCGCTATATTCTGGTATAACTAATGATATTGAAAACCGGTTAAAAAATCATAATAAAGGCATAGGGTCAAAATACACATACAGCCGTCGTCCCGTAAAACTGGTATACAGTGAAAAATACTCAAATAAAATAGAAGCGAGAAAAAGAGAAACACAGATAAAAAATTGGTCGAGAACAAAAAAGGAGCAACTACTATTGGGTTTTCCTCAACTTCGTTCGGAATAAACGAATCCCACCCCTAAAGTTTATCCCGAGCAAACGTAGTGCGTCGAGGGTTGTTTAGTAAATGTGGTACGTATACGTCTTGAGAAGCGCCAGGGATAAAGAGCTCTACATCGGCTCGACGGACGACATCAGCCGCCGTTTGACCCAGCATAACTCCGGGGAAATAGAGGCGACTAAAGACAGGGTGCCCCTGATACTGGAGGCATTTATCGCCGTTAAAGACCAGTCAAAAGCAGACAAACTGGAAAGCTATTTCAAGACCGGTTCTGGTCGCGCTATCCTGAACAAGCGCATCCTGTAAAAGAGTCAGACTATTCTTGTATTTCTCTCTCTAAATCGCCGTCCTGCCGAAATATAGCAACAGGACTGTGGCGGCAATCATGAACCAGTAAAAACTCGGCACCGGGCCCCACCACGTCTTGTGCCACCAGATTTTCCCTTTGCGGAAGTTCCTGATGCCGTAATGCGGGTTAAAAACAAACCATAAAAAGTCCTCTATCAGCAGCATACCTATATAAAACCCCAATAAAAGCAGTTCCAGCTGCCAGCTCCACGCCGCAAAGAAAAGCGGCAGGTGTATCATCCCCAGCATGAAGGCGGTCATACACAGGTGATACCCCGTCAGCGGGCGCCCGCCCGTGAACTTCAGTACCCACCCCTTCTTGACACGCCACGACGGCAGCCTGGCCGCCCAGCCCTCCTTGCCCTCTATCTGGATTTCCCAGAATGCCAGGACGGTTGCCATGAATACCATAAAGACCAGATATCCTGCTAACATCTCTGCGTCTCCTTTCCCCCATAATAAGGTCTGGTCGCCAATATTTTCAACTTTTTTATAAGTCGTTGGGTCTGTGTTTACGGTTTGTTTATAGGTTTTCAAGCTGTTTTTATGCTTAATATACGTTCGGGGTAGTAAAAAGTTACCGTAAACCCGTATCCGGGGGAAGAGCCTATGGGTAAAATTCTTGTATTATCGGCTAAACAGCTGTTAAAAAAGAAAGAGGCAAAAGCCTTGACCGAAGCCGGCTGGCAGGTCACGACTTTGCCCAAATATGATGAAACCCGACTTCAGACCGACTGCCCGGATGCCGGCGTCATCGTGCTTGATGATACCCTGCGCGATGTCGATGTTAATGATACCTGTCGCCGACTTCGCGCTTCTTCCCAGGCGACGATAATTCTCCTTGGCTCGCTGCCCCCCGCCAATATGTGGGAAAAATGCAAGGAAATCGGCTTCGACCACTATTTCAAGAAACCCGTGTCATCCCGCGAGCTTGCCTACCAGATTAAACGCCTGATGGAGTGGTCCAAGACAGGTACAGATATACCGCAATCCGAACTCATTTCTGTCCCCTCCCCCGAAGCTGAAACCGACGTTGAAATAGATGTTGTCAAGGAAAGCCGTCAGGAAGCCGCCCCGGAAAACACCGCCGGTATCTGGCATGAGCCGCGGGTCGCCAACCTGATGAGCGCCTTTCTTAAAGATAAAATCAAGTCTCTGTCCCCGCAAATCGACCTAAGCCTCGGCGAAGGCTTTTCCTACCGTGAGGCGGAGGAAATCATGGGCACCAGCCCCAGGGAAACGGCGCTGATGCTGGACTCGCTGGCTAAGGAAGGCCTGCTGCTCAAGCAGGACTTCGAGAAAATCCTCGTCAGCCCCTCCGGTTCGGTGCAGTTGCTCCCCGTCGAAAGGTGCCCCGCCTGCGACTCCTCCCAGCTCACCCGCGGACAGCTCATCGAGCACTTCGCCTGCGGGCATATCGGCCTTGAAGAGGAGTTTATGCACGGACTTAACCAGATCTGCCCCAAGTGCCGCCGCGAGCTTAAGCTCATCGGCACCGACTACCGCAAGCCGGGCCTGCGCTATATCTGCGGCAGTTGCCACGGCGTCTTCCCCACCCCGGTCGTCAAGTGCCGCTGCCTGAAAACAGGCGAAATCTACCGCCTTGAGGAGCTTGAATATATACCGCTGTCTTCCTACTCTCTCAACGAGTCGTACCGGAAGCGACTTGAGTTTGAACTCGAGCCCAAGAAGCGCCTTATCGAATATCTCGACCGACTGGGCTACGATGTTCAGGAATCGGTTCAGGTCAAGGGACGCTCCGGCGCCACCCACAAAATCGATATCGTCGCCGGCATGGACGACCTTATTACCCGTCATACCGTCGCCATCGGTATTCTGGCGGCGCCCCAGGAAGAGGGAGAGGTCGCCATCGACCCGCTTTTCAACTTCGATAGCAAAATTTACGATACCGGCATCGACAGCAAGATGGTTATCGCCGTGCCCCGTTTCTCCCGCGAGGCGATGAAGTTCGCCGAGCGGCAGGGCATCAGGGTTTACGGACTTGAAGATTTAAGAGTTTTGTTAGCTGGCAAAGCCCGTTTGATGGAATTTATCTCCGTGAAAAAGGAAAAGCGGGAAGTTAAACCTGATAACGGGCAGGATGTGAAGCAGTCCGACCCCCGCGGGCAGCTCAAGTGGCTGCTGGAAAACCGGGGCTATACCGTCAGCGAAAAGGTCAAGGTGACCGGCCGCTCCGGCGCCGACCATATTCTGAACCTCTACGCGCATAAGGACGACGGCATTATCAACCATAAAGTCGCTGCCTGCGTAATCATGAATGAAGACGCCTTCGGCAACGATGTCAATGAGGTCATGCAGTTCGATACCGCCGCTTACGACGCCAGTATCCGCGATAAAGTCCTCGTCAGCGTCGCCGCCTTGAGCAAAGAGGCGCGGCAGTTCGCTGAATACCAGCGTATTAAAATCATCAGCGCCGAAGAGCTAGCTGCTTTAGCCTCCCGCCAAGAGGCCGGCGAAGCGGCTCGCGATTTAAGCATGTTGCTGAAAAACTGATAGGACGGTGGAGAAAAAGTGGTTAAAAGCACCGTCATCGCTGTCATAACGCTCTGTCTGCTTATTTCTTTTGTTATCATTATTCCCTCGCAGCAGACCTACCTTTCTTCCGGACTCGGCATCGCCGTGGCCCTGTTTATCCTGGCGAATTTTGTGGTTTCCACTTCCAAGAAGAAAAAGAATATCAGCCGTGTTGCTTTCTGGCTGCCGGTCTTTAGCCTGTCCACCTTTTTCGTTCTCCTTCCCTTTGTTTTCGGCGCGGTCCTGCACTTCTGGGGCGCTTTTTCCGTCGTCACCTGGGTCTTGCTCATCAGCCTGACCATGACCATGTACTACAATTTCCTCAATATCCCGCTGGCTATCTACCAGAAATACCAAGAGCTCAAACAGCTGGATTCCCCCGGTTACGCCCCCCCGCTTACCGTGCTGATTCCCGCCTACAACGAGGAAAAGGTTATCGGCCGCACCATCGAGTCCATCCTCGAGGCTTCCTACCCCGATAAGGAGATAATCGTCATCGACGACGGCTCAAAAGACCGCACCTATCAAATCGCCCTGAACTACTCCCACCGGGGCGTTAAGGTAATTCACCGCCCCAACGGCGGCAAGGCTACGGCACTGAATCACGGACTGTTGTTCTCCCGCGGCGAAATCATCGTCATCGTGGATGCGGACAGTCAAATCACCAAGAACACACTGGTGGAGCTGGTCAAGCCCTTCCGCGACCCCGCGGTTGCCGCCGTCGCCGGTAACATCAAGGTGCTTAACCGCTGTAATTTTCTCACCAATTGCCAGTCTTTGGAATATATCGCCAGCATCAATATCTATCGCCGCGCGCTGGATGTGTTCGGCAGCGTTACCGTAGTGCCCGGCGCTCTGGGTGCCTATCGCCGCGAGGTCATGCAGAGCGGCGGCTCTTACGACCCCGATACCCTGGTCGAGGACTTCGACGTTACCATCAAGGCACTGAAGTCAGGCCAGGTCGTCCAGGCAAGCACCTCCGCCATCTCCTACACCGAGGCGCCCCTCGGTATTAAAGACTTCATCAAGCAGCGATTGAGGTGGTACCGTGGTAATTTTCAGGCAATGTGGAAGCACCGCGACGCTATTTTCAACTCCCGCTACGGCTTTCTCCAGCGGCTTTCCTTCCCCCACATGGTTATTTCCATGATTTTCCTGCCGCTGGCCGGCATGGTGAATATTGCCGCCTCCGCCCAGATAATCGTCGAGGGGAACGGTCTCGTGCTCCTGCCCACCTTCGGCTTTTTCTGCTTCCTTCAGTCGTTGCTGGCTATTATGGCGATTCAACTGGACGGCGAGGACAAAAAGCTGGCGCTGTACTCGCCCCTGCTTATCCTGGGCTACAAGCAGCTCTGCGACTTCGTGATGATGCGGAGCTTTTTCGACGTCATTACCCGCAAGAAGCTCAAGTGGACGAGCGCCCAGCGTATCGGGGCAGAAACGACAGGACAGAAGCTTTAGACCCCCTTAGCTTCCGCCGACGCCATGGTAGGGTCCCTTGAAGGTTAAAAAAGCTATTGCCTGAAGATGTCCGGCAGGGGAATTACAAAATAACCGGCGCTTTTCAAATACGCCATCTGTTCCTGAAAGCTGGCTGATGGGGTGGAGGTTGTCTCCGGGCCTTCATCGGAGATGAAATGGTAAACCAGGCATACCACGGCGTAGCGGCCTGCCTTACCCACGATGTATTTGAATCTGTCCATATCCTGACCGTGTATCTGCCAGGCGGTGACATGATATCTGGCTCTGGGGTCACTGTCGTTCGGGTCGTAAAAACCTTTTTGCGTCCAGCCGGCCCGCGCGCAGGTAAAATTAGCCTCTATAACGTAATCAATCACCTTATCATTCCACTCATAATAGGGATAGACCATGGTGCTGACCTCGAAGCCCATGTCTTCGAGGTCTTTCTTCGACTCGATTATTTCCTCGCGCAGCTGCTCATCCGATATGGTCGTTAAGTCGGGGTGAGTTTTCGTATGGCATCCGATGTCCATGCCGTACCTGGCTAAATCTTCAATTTTATCTGTATCCATGTACTCCCATAAATCATGCCCCGTACCCACATAGTCGGTAATAACCCCGAAGGTCGCTTTGAAGTCGTACTCGAGTAGAATTGGCAGAGCGACTTCATACTGGTTCGTAAACGCATCGTCAAAAAAGATACAGACGAGCTTGGCGTCATCAGGAATGGCTATCGGCGCCGGTTTTGGTATAACGGTTTTCCGGCACCCGAAGGTTAACACTAAAAATATCAGGCACAGACCTATGATTATCTTTACTTTCATTTATCTGCCGCTGAATAGCATGGGCTGCCATTATTTTAGGCTCTCAAACGGATATCATCATCGGGGTTATCTCTTAAAAAACATAAAAATACCCCTGAATTATGTATAGTTCAAGGGTTTTAGCGTGTAAACTTAGACCCTATCTCTTCAACTTCCACTTTTTGAAGTTACGGTATATATATTCAATCACCAGCACTCCGGCAAGAGTTATTATTGTCCCCCAGAAAGCGTTGCGTTGATTTTGCCATTGATAATAAACAAGACCTATAAAAACAGCCAGCAGGATAACGATATTAACCAGCAGCAGTATTTTATTGCCGCCCACGGTTTCTACCATGCGGTAATGAGATATGAGAACGAATATGTAAATAATGGTAAAAATGGCGCTGATAATTGCGGCAATTGCACCCATATTAAAAATGAGGGCGAATATCAACCCTAACACGGCCGTTATGTATAATCCTTCGGGAGAATGGTGCCAGGCTTTCCTTTCAAAAAATTCAGGCAGCTCTCTATCTTTAGCCAAAGAATAAGCGATGTTGGCGCCTCCGTATAGTGTCGCATTTAAAGCTGATGTTATCGAAAAAAGAGCCCCGATGGAAATCAGAGTGAATCCAAAATTCCCTAAAAACGGTTTGGCCGCCACAGCCAGCGCGTTATCCTGTGCCTTGATGAGGTCGGGTATCGAGAGGTTCCCGATGGCGGCCAGTGACACGGACACATATACTACCAACACGATGGCAATACTGATAAATATCGCGCGGGGTACGTTTTTTTCGGCATTTTTGATGTCTTCGGAGGCATTCGTGACCAGGCCAAAGCCCATGTACGACAGGAAAAATATCACCGCCGCGGATAAAGTACCTTGAATACCTGATGAACTCATTGAGGGTGTAACATATTCGGGATTTATGCTGATTAACCCGATGACTATAAAAACACCTAAAATAGCTAGCTTTAGAGCCACTATATAGAATTCCGCCCTACCGACAGCTTTACTCCCGAAAGAATTGAGAGCGGTAAAAAAAGCTATCAGCAGAACTTCCGTTATACCGGCTGACAATGGAGTATCGCTGATATGTACCAGGGGCAAAAAATATCCCGCAAATCCTTTAGCGAACAAAGAAATTGATACAACGTAGCTAAGCCACATCAAAATAGACAATGCTCCGGTAATCGGATTATCGCCTATTCCTCTAAGTATAAATTCAATAGGACCGGCGTTGGATATTATTTTCCTGCCCAGTTTCGCGTATGAATAAGCTACGATTAAGGCAAGTAACCCGGATACTATAAAAGCTTCGGGCAAATTCTTACCGGCAATTTTCGCGCCGACACCGAATACGGAAAATATGCTGGCTCCGATCATTGTGCCGACGGCAATCGAAACAGCTTCCCACAGACCGATTTTTTTTGTTTCCATTTTAATTAAGATTTTACTATCTTTTCAGAGGAAAGTGTTATCAAGAGCAAAGTCTTTACAGTATAGACCTGAGGGAAATTGGCTTTGAAAAAGTGGAGCCGGGGGGATTCGAACCCCCTACCTTTTGACTGCCAGTCAAACGTTCTCCCAAGTGAACTACGGCCCCGTGGGTCACTCTTAATCTATCATAAACTCGCCTTAACCCGCAAGAAGTCCCGTATTTGACATTCATCACACATGATGCTAATATGCGTTATCACTTCTCTTTCATTATTGTTTAAGGAGGCATCATCATGGCTGTTGACGGTACCTATAAGATTGAAATGGATACCCCCATGGGCAAGCAGGAATCGACCCTGACGCTCAAGACCGATGGCGGTAGTCTAAGCGGCTCCACGGAAAGCATGTTCGGTAAGCTGGATTTCAGTGGTGGCACGGTTACCGGCGACTCCTTTGCCTTCACCATGAAAATGTCCGGCCCCATGGGCGACATGCAGCTGGACTATACCGGCCAGGTTTCAGGCGATAATATCTCCGGCAGCGTCAAGGCCGGCGATTTCGGCAGCTCCCCTTTTACGGGCAAGAGAGTATAATTAACTATTTCTATCGTAACAAAAATATTGATTGGTAAATTCCCTGGTTTACCGGATTACTACTCTATACATATCTAGACTTTAATATATCCAAAGTCTTATATCATAACGCCATAAATTTTGACCTGCGGTAGCAGATTCTGTTATTATACTCAAGGTTGGGTCCAGCGAGGTCGGTATGAATAAATGGATACCGGCGCTTAGATTGACCGGTATTGGCTTTTATATCGTCACCTGCATTGTCGGTGGCGCTCTCGCTGGATGGTGGTTGAGCGGTAAAAATACGCTTTTCCTGGTCATCGGTCTGCTGGCGGGGTTGATAATAGCTGTCTACGGTGTTTATCACATGATTCGTGGAGTTATCAACTACCAGAAAGATAAGGAGAACGGTTAGTGACTACGCCTAAGAAGCGTGGTTGTCTTGGCTGTTCTTTCCCCATTTTAATCATTGTCGGTGTAATTGTTTTAGTAATTGTTGTTATCGGTTTTCTCTCCGGCTCCGTCGGTCAGGCAATGTTCCATATCGACTTTCCTTCCTGGATGGTGGTGGAAAAACCGGAAATCCATCTGGCGGCGCCGCAACTTTTCACGATAGCTGGCTTTCCCATTACCAATACCATGCTCGCCGGCTGGATAACCGTTATCGTTCTCGTCTTGGGCAGCTGGCTTATCACCCGCCGCATGAAGCTGGTGCCCAATCGCTTACAGGCTGTTTTCGAGTTCATCCTCGGCTGGATATACGACTTCTGTGAAAGCGTCGCCGGCAAGGAAAACGGACGTAAGTTCTTCCCGGTTGTCTGTACCATCTTTCTCTTCGTGGCTTTCAACGCCTGGCTAAGCCTGATTCCCGGTTACAGCTCAATCCTGATATATTCAAACGGCAGTGAACATGAACTTCTGCGCGGCGCTAATACGGATTTAAATACTCCCCTGGCTATAGCGCTGATATCCTTCGTTTTTGTGGCATACTATGGATTTAAACATATCGGCATCGGCTGGCTGAAACAATATTTCAACTTCGGTCCTTTTTTCCGCAGCATCGGCAAAGTATTTAAAGGCAAAATAAATTTCGTAGACGTTATCTCCGGCTTTGTTAATGCTGCTGTTGGCTTACTGGAATTGCTTAGTCGTTTTATCACCATTATCAGTTTCACCTTCCGTCTCTTCGGCAACATGACCGCCGGGGAAATCCTGGTACTTATCGCGGCTTTTATCTTTCCATTAGCCGTTAACTGGCTGGTTTATGGACTTGAGCTTTTCGTCGGTTTTATCCAGGCTCTGGTTTTTGCCGGCTTGACCCTTGTCTTCGTGACGATGGCAGTCGCTTCTCATGAAGCGGAGGCTCATGAGACTGTAAAAAATAGTGAAAAGGAAGTATTAAAGGAGGGAACATAATGGACGCAGAAACCATGAAAATGCTGGCGGTTGGTCTGGTCATGGGTTTGGGGGCATTGGGCCCCGGTATCGGTATCGGTATCCTCGGTTTCGGTGCCATGCAGGGCTTGGCGCGTAATCCGGAAGCCAGAGGCCCTATTATGACCAACATGCTGATAGCCATCGCCATGGCGGAAGCTATCGCGATTTATGCCCTGGTCGTGGCGATAATGCTCGGCTTCGTATTCTAGCCCGGGTATCACTTGGGAAAAACGTGAGTATTATTGGGGGTAAATATGGAAAATGAAGGATTACCCAATTTCATATCCATTATCGTCGGTGCGGTAATCGTCGGTGTGATTGTTTTTGCCGGCATACTGCTGCACGCTATTTTGACGATGCCAAAGGGCGGATAGATGATTTAGGGGGTTAATATGGAAGATGGTGGTATATCTCAACTCGGTATAAACTGGGGTGTTCTCATCACGCAGATAGTGACCTTTATCATCCTGCTGGTGCTCCTGCGCTTGTTCGCCTACAAACCTATCATGCGCATGATGGACGAGCGCTCCAAGCGGGTCAAGGAAAGCCTGGAGCAGGCGGAGTCCGTCAAGGAGCAGTCCGCTAAGGCGGAGGAGGAGCTTAAGAAGCAGCTTGAGGAAGCCAGCCGCGAGGGCCAGGACAGGATTGCCCGCGCTGTCAAAGCTGGCGAGGAGCTCAAGGAGAAGGCAGGGGAAGAGGCAAAGAGGGAGACGGAAAAGCTTATTGTCAAAGCCCGTTCTGAAATTCAGCAGGAGCGTGATGCTGCCGTCGCCGAGGTGCGCCGTGAGTTCGCCGACTTAACGGTGCTGGCGGCCGGCAAGGTTATTGAAAAATCACTGGATAAGGAAGAACACCGCGAGCTTATCGACAAGGTACTGGAGGAAAGCTCCAGCTTGAAAAAGGAGTAAACGGTAAAGCGTAATGGCAAAGAAGGCAAACCCGCGGCGCTACGCTCAAGCTATCTTTGAAATAGCGCTGGAGAAAAAGAAACTGGATGCATGGCAGTCGGACCTGCAAAAGGTCGTTGGCGCCGTGGCTGAAGGCGACCTTCTTGCCGCGCTGGAGAGCCCCAAAATCAAGTTTGAGGTCAAGTCGAAGTTGCTCAAGAAACGACTTAAAAAAATCAGCCCCCTGGCAATGAACCTCTTACTGTTGTTGATTACCAAATCGGAAATCGGTATGGTCGGTGAAATCGCCCGGGAGTACGAGCTTTTACTGAACGACTCCCGCGGCATAAAACCGGCCGATGTAACCACCGCCCTTCCCCTGAACAAGAAGGACGAAAAAGCGCTGGCGAAAAAACTGGGCAAGATGGTGGACGCCAAGGTTGAGCTTAAGTCCCGGGTGGAGCCGGACATCCTCGGCGGCCTGGTCGTCAGGGTGGGCGGCAAGCTCCTCGACGGCAGCACCCGCAGCAAATTGATAGCTCTAAAGAAGGAGCTGGCTACCGGAGAAATTAAACATTAATATTTTAAGTATCCTTCCCGCGGAAGCGGGAATCCATACTACAACCCGTCATTCCCGCGAAGGCGGGAATCCAGGTGGATGGGTGGGGCTAAAAGTAAAGTATAGCTAAGTCTGGAGGTAAAGGAGGCAGTTCGGATGGCAACACGAGGCGACGATATTGTATCTATTTTAAAACAGCAGATTGAAGAGTTCGGCACGGCGGTGACGATGGTGGATGTCGGCACCGTTATCGAGGTCGGTGACGGCATTGCCCGCATTCACGGCCTGTCTTCGGCTAAGTATAACGAACTGCTTCAATTCCCTAATGATATAATCGGCATTGCCCTTAACCTTGAGGAGGACAGCGTCTCCGCCGTTATCCTGGGCGATTATGCCGGCATCAAGGAAGGCGATGAGGTCAAGTGTACCGGCCGCATCGCTGAAGTCCCCGTCGGTGATGCCATGATTGGCCGTGTCGTCGATTCTCTGGGGCGACCCATCGACGGCAAAGGCGCCATCAATACCGATAAGACCCGCCCCATCGAGCGTGTCGCCCCCAACGTCGTCCTGCGCGCCCCGGTGGACACCCCCGTGCAGACCGGCATCAAGGCGGTGGACAGTATGTTCCCCATCGGCAGAGGACAGCGCGAGCTTATCATCGGCGACCGCTCCACCGGCAAGACCGCCATCGCTCTGGACACCATTATCAACCAGAAGGGCGGCGACCTTATTTGTATCTACGTGGCTATCGGCCAGAAGGTATCGCAGGTGGCGCGTGTCGTGGCTACTCTGAATAACTACGGCGCCATGGACCATACCATCGTCGTCGCCGCCAGTGCCTCCGAGTCAGTGGCTCTGCAGTACCTCGCCCCCTACGCCGGCTGCGCCATGGGCGAGGAGTTCATGGAGCAGGGCAAGGACGTCCTCATTATTTACGACGACCTTTCCAAGCACGCCTGGGCTTATCGCCAGCTTTCCCTGCTGCTGCGCCGCCCGCCCGGTCGCGAGGCATATCCCGGCGATGTCTTTTACCTGCACAGCCGCCTGCTGGAAAGGGCTGCCAAGTATGATAAGGAGTACGGTGGCGGCTCGCTGACCGCCCTGCCCGTTATCGAGACGCAGGCCGGCGACGTCTCCGCCTATATCCCCACCAACGTAATTTCCATCACCGACGGCCAGCTTTATCTGGAGTCGGATTTGTTCAACGCCGGCATCAAGCCCGCCATGAACGTGGGTATTTCCGTGTCCCGCGTCGGCAGCAAGGCGCAGACCTCCGCCATGAAAAAGGTCGCCGGCCGACTTAAGCTGGACATGGGTCAGTTCCGCGAGGTCGCTGCTTTCGCCCAGTTCGGCACCGCCGAGCTTGATAAAGCCACCCGCTCCCAGCTGGAGCGCGGCCAGCGCATCCAGGAGGTCCTGAAACAGGGACAGTTCGTCCCTGTGCCGCTGGAAAAACAGGTAATGATACTTTATGCCGTTATCAACGGTTATCTGGACGAAATTGCGGTGGATAAAATCACCGCCTTTGAAGACGAGTTCTACCGCTTCATGGACGGTACCTACCCTGATATCGGCCAGTCTGTCGCCAAAGATAAGGACTTATCCGACGACGCTGAAGAAAAGCTGAAAAAAGCCGTCAAGGAGTTTGAACAGGGATTTGGAAAATAAGACATGTCATTGCGAGTCCCGATGAAATCGGGACGTGGCAATCTCTATCATGGGCTGGAGCCAGAGATGGAGATTCCCACGTCGCTTCGCTCCTCGGAATGACAAAAGGGAGTTATAAATGGAAAAACAAATAGCCTACTGCGGTCTGGTCTGCACCGACTGCGATGCTTATATCGCCACGCAGCAAAACGACGATAAAATGCGTCAAGAAATCGCTGAAAAGTGGACTAAGGAGTATAATCACGACTTCAAACCGGAGGACATCAACTGTGTGGGCTGCCTTCCCACCGAAGGCAAGCATGTAGGCCAATGCTACGTCTGCACCGTCAGGAAATGCGGTCAGGAAAAAGGCGTTGTCAACTGCGCCTATTGTGATGATTATGTCTGTGATGAACTGGCTAAATATTTCAAGATGGCTCCGGTAATGAAAGCCAATCTGGAAGAAATAAGAAAGGGATTAAATAAATAAAGGGGAGTTTAAGAGGGGCTTGCCCTCCGAAGCTTTAGCGTAGGAGGGTGAAAAAGGAACAAAAAATGGCTGAAAAAGATATGGTTTATTGCGGTCTTGTGTGTGCTGAATGCGGCGCATATATCGCCACCATGAAAAACGATGATAAACTGCGCCAGGCGCAGGCGGAGAAGTGGGCCAAGCAGTATAATATCCCCATTATGAAAGCCTCTGATGTTAACTGCACCGGCTGTGATTCCAAAGGTGTGAAAATGGGTCATTGCGCCACATGCCAGATACGCACGTGCGCCAAAGAAAAAGGCTTGAAAAACTGCGGGTATTGTCTAGACTACCCATGTGCCCAACTGGAGTTCGTTATTAAGCACTATCCGGTCGCCAGAGAGAGATTAGAC
>DAOULS010000039.1:0-13205 GCA_034418415.1 Dehalococcoidales bacterium
AGCGTCTGCTGGATTGCCTGCATGCGGGCGATAGGCTTGCCCTGCGCCTGACGCTGCTTGGCGTAGTCCAGCGATAAATCAAGCGCCGCCTGCGCCACGCCCACTGCCTGCATAGCCACGCTCATCCGCTCGACGCTGATGGCGTCCAGCAAAATATCAAAGCCCTGCCCTTCTTTACCGATAAGATTCTCCTGGGGCACGTAAACATCGTCGAGATTGACAATCGATGCACACAGTCCCCTTAAGCCCATTGTTTCCAGCACTTCCTGAACGGCAAAGCCTTTGGTTTTAGATTCCACGATGAAGGCATTAAGGTCGTCCGCACCATCGCGGCGGGCGAACAAGAGCACGACGTCAAGCACCGGTGCCATGGACATGAATATTTTTTGTCCGTTGATAACCCAGCCCTTGCCGCGGCGGCGCGCCAGCGTCTTGAACATACGCGGGTCGGAGCCGGTATCCGGCTCGGTGAAGCCGATGCCGCCCAGCAGTTTCCCCTTAGCCAGGGGGGTTAGGAGGCGCTTTTTCTGCTCCTCATTGCCGAAGCGGTAAATGCCCTCTTCCGTCACGGTATTGACCGAAACGATAGCGCCCACAGTCATGGAAGCGCGGCAGATTTGCTCCAGCACCAGGATAAAACCAAGATAGCCTGCCCCACCGCCACCGTATTTCGCAGGATAAGGCAGACCGCGGAAGCCCCGCTTGCCCATTTCTTCAACTAGGTCCAGCGGGAATTCACCGGTGCGGTCGATTGCCGCTGCCCGCGGAGCGACCTGCTTTTCCGCGAAGTCCTTGGCCAAACTCTGGAGCATTTTTTCCTGTTCGGTGAGACTAAAGTCCACAATATCCTCCTGCGGGAACAGTTAAATTATACACAATATAGCTCGCTACTGAAAGGAATTTGAAATTACCTTAACGTAATACTAATATAAGGACGATGGAAGAGGAACTGAAACAATTCTTCGCGCGGAGAACCAAGCGGTATATCACCGACAAGCGGCGACTAGAGTCAGCCGTACTGATACCGATTTATCAGCAAGACAGGGAGCACTACATCGTTTTTATCCGGCGGACGATGACGGTAAAGGTACACAAGGGACAGATATCCTTTCCCGGGGGGACGCGGGACAGGGAGGATAAAACTCTACTGGAAACCGCTCTACGCGAAGCCGAGGAAGAAATAGGACTGCGCCGGGAAGACGTTACCCTGCTGGGCGAGATGGACGACGAGATAACGACGACCTCCAACTACATCGTGACGCCGTTTGTAGCCAAGATACCCTGGCCCTACCGCTTCACGCTGAACGACGAGGAGGTCGATAAAGTAATCAGCATACCTCTCAAAGCGCTGCTGGACAAGTCCTGCTGTAAGTCGGACATGGAAGTACTCGATGGGGAAAAGGTGGCCTCTTTCACTTACCAATACGGAGGCACGCTAATCTGGGGCGCCACGGCGCGGATACTGAACAAATTATTGGAAATTATCGAAGGGATAACTGACTAAGCCAGGACGCATTCCTTGAAAATAATGTTCTTGCTGTAGCCGTCGTACTTGCCGCGCACGGTCACTTCCTGTCCCTCGCTAAGGCTGGTGAGTTTGGAAGACTCGTCTTTATCAAAAGTGCAGCGCAGGCTCCACATCATTTTCTTACCGGTGCCGGTGAGTATGATATAACGGATTTCCAGGTGTTCCCTGACAAATACCTTCTCGACAATGCCCCTGATTACCAGCGTCTTTTCAGCTAACTTCGCATGGGCGCCAGACTTATCCGAGCGGAAAAGCGCATCAAGCTGGTCGGCGGTCACCTCCATGTCGTCATGGATATCTTCCGGCTTCAGCGCAGTTTCGGGGACCGGTTCCGGCTCAACCTTGATTTCCGGTTTCTCGACCGGCGGCAACTCCGGTTTCGGCTCCGGCGGAGGCGTAATCATCGCTTCCGCCTGTTTTTCAGGTTCCGGCTCTTTTTGAGATTCAGGTTCCGGTTTGGACTCCGGTTCTGGTTCAGGTTCAGGCTTGGCTTTAGCTTTAGATTTCTTAGCTTTAGGAGCTTTTGCCTTAGTTTTGGCTTTAGCCTTAGGCGCCTTCTTAGGTTTCGGAGGAGGCAGCTCTATCACCGACTCCTCTTTTTGCGGTTCCGGTTCGGGCTGGGGAGCAGGTTCAGGTTCCGGGGCTAGTTCAGCCTCCGGTTCAGGCTTTGGGGCGGGCGGAGGCTCCGGTGCTGGTTGCGGTTCAGGCTGGGGGGTGGGTTCCGGTTCGGGTTCACGTACAGGTTCCGGGGCATATTCGGGCGGAGATTCCGGCTCTTCCACAGGCGGCGCCGGCCTGGAAGCAAGACTGCGCTCTTCCTGAAGCTCCTTGAACGTCTTGTCAATCACTTTATAGGCCCGCGAAATAAGCGGATAACCGCACCACTGGCAGGCCCAGTCTTTAGTCCTCAGTGTTTTGCGTCCGCAGTTAGGACAAGATGCCATATAAATTCCTCATTCTTAGATTACATGCGAATACGGCAACTTGTCAACTGTTTAGGCGGCACGCTTTCTAACGCGTATGATAATGGTGACAATCACCGCCACGACAACTACCACGCCGATGAGTATATAAAGCTGTACAAGGTCCGTCCGCCAGTTGGCCGTGATTACCTTGGGTGAATTCATCACCACCGACGAGTCGGCTTCATCATCCGTAAGGTCGCCGCTCCACCCGTCAAATATATGCCTGACCAGGAACCCCTGTACCGGCTCCACCGAAACAGCCGCCGTGTCATCTTCATCGTACCAGCCGGCACCTTCCGGGTCGCCGTATTCAGAGTTTATCGTCAGCAGATACTCGTTCCTCCAGTTGGCGTCAACTACCTTAGGTCCAGTCATCGTCAACGACGCCATCGATGATGTCCCCGTATAGTCGCCGCTCCACCCGATGAAGTAATGCTTAGCGTCCGGGAACTCCACGTAGTCCGTCACGGAGAAATTAATGTGTTCACCATCTTCATACCAGCCGGCGCCGGTGAGGGTGCCGTATGCCGAATTGAGCGTCAGCAGGTACTCATGCCTCCAGTTAGCAGTCACCGTCTGCGGTGCGTCCATGTATATCGTGGCAGAAGGAGACGTGCCTGAATAGTCGCCGCTCCACCCGGTGAAGTAATGCCTGGTGTCCGGTAATGCTATATAATCCGTCACCGAAAAAGCGGCCGATGTCCCGTCTATATACCAGCCACTTCCCTGCGGGTCGCCGAAAGCGGATATTACCTCAAGCATATGCTCTTTGTCGTAATACGCCGTGTAGGCGCCGTGGGTGATGACCCTGGTTACCATTACATAGCCGTCACTCCACTCGGTAAATACATACCTGGTACCGCTGCCCGTGTCCACGAGCTCCGGAACCGTGATGGTATGGTCAATACCGGGTACCCAGAGCATCGGGTCGGGGGCCGAGGTATAGTTAGTACCGTCCAGCGTGAGGACGACCGCGCCGTAAGGCAGGCTCATATTTAACTCGAAAACGAACCTGGCGAGAAGAGCCAGCTCCCCGTAGAAGCCATCGAAAAGAACCGGGTGCTGCGAGTAATTATAGTCGTTAGCCAGGGGGTTGGCATATGCAGCGATTTCCTCGGCGGAGAGTTCATTATCATGATTGGTATCAGCATCTTCGAAATTGTCCACCGCCTCCAAAACAAAGTAGGAAAAGACGCCATTTTGCAGCAGCCACGACTCCTGCGATGTCTCGTACGAGCGGCAAGCCATCAAGATAACCCGTCCGGTAGCGCCCATATTGCCCTGAAATTCGCCGGCGTAGCAAATATCCAGGATAATGACGACTTTACCCGCCTGTACCGATTGAAAAGCGTCCGCCAGTCGGGAGGATGAAATATCGTTGGCGTATGAGTACGTCAGTGAATCATAGGGGCAAAAATAGCCGTCCAGATAATCAGACCCGTGGCCGGAGAAAGAAAATAACACGGTGTCATCGGGTCCGGCATTATCAGCCAACCATTCGATGGCATCAAGGATACCGGCTTTGGTTGCCTGCGAGTCTATCAGCGTTCTGACATGGTCCGAACCCCAGGCGGGACTCAAGATATTTGAAAGGTCACGTGCGTCATCGTCACAATAAGAGAGGTCATTGATATACTGGTAATTAGAAACCCCGGCGAGGACCGCCCAACATTCAGGAGATGAGTCGGCTTGAGCCGAGGCAACCGGCAGGACAAGTGTTGTAACTATAAACAAGACCAAGGCGAGGAATACAGCGACTGATATCCTAGATAACAATTTTCTCATCTAAACCACTCCTCGTCATACTTTTTGCTATACCACATAGCGCTTTTTTGGTTTAGTCAAAGCTAAACCGTTAATGATTTCTATAATTCTAGTCCCACGAACGAACGATGTCAATCACTGTCATAAAAAATGACAGTAGGATAAGTAATAAGTACTATTTCATTACTCCTGTTGAACCTATTAGATACTTAATAATTTATTGTTAAGTTTCCTTATTATATCTTGACATATTAGCTATTATTCTCTTATAATATATAATAATGGAGATATTATATGGCCAGTAAAAATTACTACGATATACTGGGTGTAAATAAAGGCGCTACCGAAAAGGATATCAAGCAGGCGTACCGGAAGCTGGCGCGCAAGTACCATCCCGACGTCAACCCCGGCGATAAGTCCGCCGAGGCCAAATTCAAGGAAGTCAACGCGGCTTTCGAGGTGCTTTCCGATAAGGAAAAACGCCGCAAGTATGATAAGTACGGCGATAAATGGCAGTACGCCGACCAGCTGGACGAGGCGGCGAGGCAGCAGGCGCAGTACCGGCAGTACACGACCGGTGACGGCACCAGCTTCCATTTCGGCGGGGACATCGGGGGCATGGACAGCCTCTTTGACGAGCTGTTCGGGGGGATGCGCGCCCGCGGCTTCTCAAGACGCTCCCAGCCACGGCGCGGGCAGGACCTGGAAACCAACGTGGAAGTAACGCTGGAAGAAGCCTTTAACGGGTCGAGTCGCACGATAAGCCTCCAGGGAGAGAAGCCCTGCCCTACCTGCAAGGGCACGGGGCGTATTCAGAACCTTGCCTGCTCCACCTGCCGCGGCGCCGGCATGGTAGCCGACCTAAAAAGGCTGGAGGTAAAAATCCCGGCCGGTGTGAACACGGGGTCGCGCGTACGGATTTCCGGCAAGGGACAGCCAGGCTACGGCAACGGTCCCAGCGGCGACCTGTACCTGAATGTCACCGTGGCACCCCACTCTGTTTTCAAGCGCCAGGGCGACGACCTGACCACGGAAATACCCGTGCCGCTAACAACGGCGGCGCTGGGCGGAGAGGTGCAGGTGCCCACGCTTAAAGGCGGCAAACTTGCCCTGAAAATACCGCCGGAGACCCAGAACGGCCGCATTTTCCGACTGGGAGGACAGGGCATGCCCCACCTGGGCAAATCAACCAGGGGCGACCTCAAGGCTAAAGTCAATATCGTGCTGCCGACCAAATTAACGGAAAAAGAAAAGGAATTATTCAGGCAACTGGGGCAATTACGCCCGGCCTGATTTTAAGGCGAGGTAGATTATGAACAGAGAAACGAATGAAAGAGAACCGCGCTACGTTATCAGCGTGGCAGCGAGAATGCTGGACGTGCAGACCTATACCCTGCGCTATTACGAAAGGGTAGGCGTCATCCAGCCGAGTCGCTCGCGGGGCAACGTGCGTCTTTACTCGGACTACGACATTGCCCTGCTGAAAAGGGTAAAGTCGCTGGTGGACGACATGGGCATCAATCTGCCGGGGGTGGAGGTTATCCTGCGCATGATGCAGCGGGTGGACGAACTCCAGCAGGCGCTGGAACAGGCGCACGATGAAATCGAACAATTGAGGGGAGGCGACGAAGAATGAGACAGGAACGTTTTACAGAACAGGCACAGGAAGCAATACAGGCGTCCCAGCAGATGGCGATGCAGTTCAAGCACAGCCAGTGGGACGTGGAACATATCCTTTTATCCCTGCTGATACAGAGGCAGGGACTGGTGGGCGAAATCCTTAAAGAGCTGAACGTAAATGCCGACGGCATCAGAAACGAGTTGGAAAATATACTTAGAAACACGCCCAAGGTTGCCTACCAGACGGGACAGATTTACGCCACGCCGCGCATCGCGCAGCTGATGCAGAAAGCCGATGAAGAGGCGAACCGGCTCAAGGACGACTTCATCAGCACCGAGCACCTGCTCATCGCGATGGTCGACGACGACAAGGGCGACGCCGCCAAGCTGCTGCACAGCGCGGGCGTGACCCAGGAGAAGGTATATGCCGCCCTGCAAAAGCTAAGGGGAAGTCGGCGCGTGGACGACAGTCGGGCGGAAAGCAAGTACCGCTCGCTGCAGAAGTACGGTCGCGACCTGACCGAACTGGCGCGAAAGGGCGAACTCGACCCGGTCATCGGGCGGGAGATGGAAATCAAGCGCGTCATGCAGATACTGACGCGGCGCACCAAGAACAACCCGGTCATCGTCGGTGACGCGGGCGTCGGCAAGACCGCCATCGCGGAAGGGCTGGCGCAGAAAATAGCCGCCGATGACGTGCCCGATTCACTCAAGGGACGCAAGGTCATCGCCCTGGACATGGGGGCGCTGGTAGCCGGCAGCAAGTTCCGCGGGGAGTTCGAGGAGCGGCTTAAGGCGGTGATGGACGAGGTCAAGGAAGCTAAAAAAGAAATCATCCTGTTTATAGACGAAATACACACGGTGGTAGGTGCCGGCGCCGCCGAGGGAGCCATCGACGCCAGCAACATGCTCAAACCGGCGCTGGCGCGCGGCGAACTCCAGTGCGTGGGCGCGACTACCATGGATGAATACCGCAAGCACATCGAGAAGGATACCGCCCTGGAACGGCGTTTCCAGCCGGTCTTTATCAACGAGCCGAGCGTCGAAGCCACTATCGAGATATTGAAAGGGCTGCGTCCCCGCTACGAGGCGCACCACAAAGTAAAAATTACCGATGAAGCCCTCGAGGAAGCCGCCAAGCTCTCGCAGCGCTATGTCTCCGACCGGCAGCTGCCGGACAAAGCCATCGACCTGATTGACGAGGCATCCAGCAAGCTACGCATCGACAGCGAAAGCGCGCCGCCGGACGTAAAGAAGATGGAACAGGAAATCAACCGACTTGCCAACGAAGAAGAGGCGGCATCGCAAACGCAGGACTTCGAGAAAGCGGCCGAAATTAGGTCGGAAAGAATGAAGCTGGAACCGGAATACAACAAAGCCAAAGACGAATGGCTGAAGAAAGAAAAAATCAGCCACGAGGTAACCGGCGAGATGATTGCCCAGCTGATATCCAACTGGACGGGCATCCCCGTATCGCAGATGCTGGAAGGAGAAGCGCAGAAACTGATACACATGGAAGAGCGCATCCACGAGCGGCTGATAGACCAGGAGGAAGCCGTGGCGGCGATTTCCGAGGCAATACGGCGGAGTCGAGCCGGACTTAAAGACCCGCGGCGACCCATCGGGAGCTTCATGTTCCTGGGGCCGACGGGGGTGGGCAAGACCGAGCTGGTGCGCACGCTGGCGTGGTTCCTGTTCGACGACGAAAACGCCATGGTGCGGCTGGACATGAGCGAGTACCAGGAAAAGCACACCGTTTCCAGGCTTATCGGGGCGCCGCCGGGATACGTCGGCTACGACGAGGGCGGACAGCTTACCGAAGCCGTAAGACGGCGACCCTTCCGCGTCATTCTGCTGGACGAGGTAGAAAAGGCGCACCCGGAAGTCTTTAACACGCTTTTGCAGATAATGGACGACGGTCGCCTGACCGACGGGCAGGGTCGGACGGTGGACTTCAAGAACACGGTCATCGTGATGACCAGCAACGCCGGCGTGGAGCTTATCAAGCGGGAGGGGCAGATGGGGTTTGCCCCGGCGAAGGACAGCGCCGCAACGCAAAAAAGCAAGTACGAAAACATGAAGGAAAAGGTGCTGGCCGAGGTCAGGAAGCGCTTCCGTCCCGAATTCCTCAACCGACTGGACGAGATAATCGTGTTCCACGAGCTTAGCGAGGAGCACCTTAGAAAAATCGTCGACCTGATGGTGAAAGACCTGGAGGGGAGACTGGGAGAGCGCAAGATAAACCTGGAGCTGACGGAAAAAGCGAAAGGCTGGCTGTCCAAGGAAGGCTACGATCCGGTTTACGGAGCGCGGCCGCTAAGGAGAGTCATCGAGCGGTACGTGGAAAATCCTCTCTCCAGCAAGGTGCTGCGGGGCGAGCTTAAGGAAGGCGACACGGTCAAGGTTGACCTTAATAAAGAAGGCAAGGAGCTGACTTTCAAGACCAGGGCGGCCGCGAAAGCGGCATCCTGATAAACACCCCATATAAAACTGGCTTAAAATGGGAGGGGGCTTCACAGCCCCCTCTTTTTGTATTACTTGAGCTGCAACGGTGGACGGCTCTAGCCTGTGAGTGTATAATGTAGTCACCAATGACAAAGCAGGTACCAGAAGAAAAAATGGTCTGCGAGACGGACACTCCCACCGAAGTAGTCACCCCCAAGAAGAAGGGCATCCGCTGGGCATATATCTTCGGCATCTTCGGTATTGTGGTAACGATACTGATGGCCGTAGGCATCATCGTTTATAAAGAACAGGTCCAGGAGCTGCAGAACTACGGCTACGTTGGGGCTTTTTTCATCAGCATACTGGGCGGGGCTACGGTTATCGTGCCCGTGCCAATGCTGGCGGTAGTATTCGCGCTGGGGGGCGTCATGGAATACCCCTGGCTGGTGGCGATAGCGGCGGCGCTGGGAGAACTGATAGGAGCGCTGACGATATACCTCACGGGGCGGGGGGCAGGACATGCCATCGCCAAAACCAAGCACAGTCGAATTCAAAAGGCCTATGAAAAATGCCTGAAAATAATCGAGCGGTGGGGGGCGTGGGCGCTTTTTGTCGTCACCAGTATAGTGAATCCGTTTTTCTATCCGGCGGCTTTTGCGGCGGGGGCGCTGCGCATCGGGTTAAGAAAGTATATCTTCGTGGTGCTGGCCGGCAAACTGGTAAAGTCGTTTACGGTGGTGTATGCCGGCTACTTCGGGATCAAAGGTATTTTCCGCGCCATCGGCATAGACATATAGACATTATTAAGAAAAGATAGAAGGGGCCGGGTGAACCCTCAAGAGCTGACTCTTTCTCGAGGACTGACCGGGCCCCTTCATCTTTTGGGCCGTTATCAAGCTGGGGAACAGACTTGATTAACTGATGAATTATTAACGTTCGGGTAAATAATAACATCCGGCAGATAACCAGTGCATAAACAAAACGATGAAGGTTGTAAATAATCCGTAAATAACCTGAAACGGGCAAAGAAAAAGCCCTGATTTTTATTACAGGGCTTTTTGCTGTTGATATTTAGATTTTAACTAAGACTTGCGTTTATCGAAGTCATCAAGGTCAAGGGTATTGATGAAGTCGTAGAAAGCGGACATTTTCTTCTTCATCTCTTCATCACTGACCTTCGGCGTCTTGCCTTCGGCCGTCTCACGCTCGTCGAAGATAGGCTTGCCGGTCTCACCATCAAGCAGGATGCCGGCTTTCTCCAGCACCGCTTCGTCGGCAAAGATGGGCACGCCAGTTCTCACGGCGAGGGCAAGGGCATCGCTGGGGCGGGAATCAACTTCCACCTGCTTGCCGCCCGACTCGATAATGACCTTAGCGAAAAACGTATCATTCTTGAGGTCGTTGACGATAATTGAGTTTACCGCGCCTCCGAGGGTATCAATAACCGAATTCAGCAGGTCGTGGGTAAGGGGGCGGGGCACCGCGACCCCCTGGAGTTTGACGGCTATAGCATCCGCTTCCGCCGGACCTATCCAGATAGGCAGATAGCGGTCTGATACTTTCTCTTTAAGAATGACCACGCGCTGGTAGTTCATCAGGCTGACCCTGATGCTGTCAATCGTCATTTCAATCATGGGTGAACCTCCCTTCCCCCTAACACAACTATCGTTTTTAATTCTAAACCCACATTATCAGCCCTGTCAAATAAAAAATGCGTTAAAATTTTATAAAAATGTTTTGAAAAACTGCCATGACACACGTTCCGTTTATTTGACAAATATATTATTTGAATAAGATAATAAAGCGTCACCCTGCCCACGCAAATCCCAATTAAGCACTATTTACGGAGGACAGAGTATGCGACAGAATCAAAAGGCAATCGTCTGGTTTAAAGAGGTAACCAAGCAAGATATTCCACTGGTGGGGGGTAAAGGGGCCAATCTCGGGGAGATGACCAATGCCGGAATCCCGGTGCCTCCCGGTTTTATAGTGACTGCATACGCCTACTTCGATTTCATTGAAAAAGCCGGACTCCAGAACAGAATCAAGACCCTCCTCGACCCCGTCGACATTCAGAACAGCAGGCAGCTCCAGGAAGTCGCCCTCAAGGTGCAGAACCTGATAAGGGATGCGACTATGCCCGCCGCACTCGCCAAGGAAATCGAGCAGGCCTACGTGAAAATGGGCAAGGGACTGGTGGCGGTGCGGTCTTCCGCCACGGCCGAGGACCTGCCGGAGGCGTCGTTTGCCGGGCAGCAGGCGACCTTCCTGAATGTCCAGGGTGAAAAGGACGTGGTCAGAGCCGTGCAGAACTGCTGGGCATCGTTATTCGAAGCGCGCGCCATCTTCTACCGACAGGAACAGGGCTTCGACCATTTCAAGGTCGGCATCGCCGTGCCGGTACAGAGAATGGTACAGTCGGAGTCATCCGGCGTCATGTTCACCATCGAGCCGACGACCAGCAATACCGGAATAATCACGATTGAAGCGGTGCTGGGACTGGGCGAAATGATTGTTTCCGGCGACGTCACCCCGGACCACTACACCATTAATAAAAAGGATATGAAAATCCTCGCCAAGGAAATCAAGAAACAGGAATGGAAGCTGGTCAAGAAAGCCGGGGCTCACGGCAAGGCGGACAATATTAAAATAGACCTGACCGAGGCGGAGAAAGCCAAACAAAAAATCACCGACGCAGATATTATTTTCCTGGCGAAAATCGGCCAGAAGCTGGAAGAGCACTATAAACACCCACAGGACGTGGAATGGGCGAAGGAAGACGGCAATATCTACATCGTCCAGACGCGTCCGGTAACCACTATTAAAAAGGGCAAGGAAGACACACATGATATCGATGCGCCCGTGCTTGTATCCGGCTCACCGGCCAGCCCGGGCGTGGCCTCCGGTCCCGTAAAAATCGTGCATGACCCCTCGCAGATTGATAAAGTCCTTGAAGGGGACATACTGGTAGCGGACATGACGACGCCGGACTTCGTGCCCGCGATGAAACGGGCGGCGGCCATCGTCACCGACCGCGGCGGCCGGACGGCGCACGCTGCTATCGTCAGTCGCGAGCTGGGCATCCCCTGCGTGGTCGGCTCTGAAAATGCCACCACTACCCTCCACGACGGGCAGGTCATCACCGTAGACGGCAGCAGCGGCAAGGTATATCCCGGCAAGATAGAGGTAAAAACCGATGTCAAGATACGCGCCCGCGGCGAGGTGAAGACCAAGACCAAGCTGCTGGCCAACCTGGCGCAGCCGGAAATCGTGGACCGGGTAGCGACCAGGGACGTCGACGGCATAGGACTGTTACGCGCCGAGTTCATGGTGGCCGAAATCGGCGAGCACCCCAGCTACATGATTGCGCAGGGTCGCGGCCAGGAGTTCGTGGAAAAACTGGCGGCCGGACTCACCAATTTCGCCAAGGCCTTTCATCCACGGCAGGTGGTCTACCGCACCAACGACTTCAAGTCGAACGAATACAAGGCGCTCAAGGGCGGCGAGAAGTACGAAGAGGACGAAGAGAACCCGATGATAGGCTACCGCGGCGCCTCGCGGTATATCACGGACATCGAGACCTTTAAGCTGGAACTCGCCGCGATTAAAAAGGTCAGGGAAAAATACGATAACCTGTGGGTGATGATACCTTTCGTGCGTACCGTGAAGGAAATGGCCGATACCGTGAAAATCATGGCGGAGGAGGGGCTCAAGCGCTCGGCCAAATTCAAGCTGTGGATGATGTGCGAGGTGCCTTCTAACGTTATCTTGCTGGAGGAGTTCATCGACGTCGGCATCGACGGTATATCCATCGGCTCCAACGACCTTACACAGTTGACACTGGGCATCGACAGGGACAGCGCCAAGCTGGCGGCTACCTTCGACGAGCGCAACGAAGCCGTGATGATTTCCATCGAGAAGGTCGTCAGGACGTGCAAAGAAAAGGGCGTTACCTGCTCCATCTGCGGCCAGGCGCCTTCCGTTTACCCGGAGATCACGGAGAAACTGGTGGAGTGGGGCATCACCAGCGTCAGCGTCAGTCCGGACATGATTGATGTCACCCGCGATATCATCGCCGCAGCGGAGAAAAAACTGGGCGTTAAGTAGATATTTTTTATTTTTAGTGCTATTGTAGGGGCGGACTTAAAACCCGCCCCTTTTTGTTACGTATCCTTAGCCATAAAGTCTTGAAATATCAACAGGCTTGAACTTTTCATTTTTAACTGCTTAAATAAGTCAGTGATTGAACAGCTAAACATCAGGCGGTTCACCGAGAAGCGAGAGGAAAGTCTTTCACCTCATGCCGTGAAAAGCCTTTTCTCACGCGGTCGGGAGCGACTGGAACCGCTCGACCCCATCCGCACCTGTTTCCAGCGCGACCGCGACCGCATCATTCACTGCAAGTCATTCCGCCGACTCAAGCACAAGACACAGGTCTTTATCGCGCCACTCGGCGATCATTACGTGACCCGGCTGACCCACACGCTGGAGGTAAGTCAGATAGCGCGCACCATTGCCCGGGGTTTGAACCTCAACGAAGACCTCACCGAAGCCATCGCGCTGGGGCACGACCTGGGGCACACGCCATTCGGGCATATCGGAGAGGACGTGCTCGATGAGCTTTACGAAAAGGGGTTCCGCCACAACGAGCAGAGCCTGCGCATCGTCGATTACCTGGAGAAAGACGGCCTGGGACTCAACCTTACCTGGGAAGTCAGGGACGGCATCGTCAACCACTCTAAGTCGAGCACAGGCACCATCCTCGGCGCCGACTGGGGCGAGATAGGCACCATCGAAGGCGAGGTGGTCAGGATTGCGGACACGGTAGCCTACATCAACCATGATATCGGCGACGCGGTCAGAGCGGGCATCATCGTCGAAGG
>DAOULS010000040.1:0-29597 GCA_034418415.1 Dehalococcoidales bacterium
TATCCGGCGACTCCACCAGTTTTTTGGCTTCATCTTGAGTTAAAAATTCGGGCAGTCGCTTGTCCAGGCGGGGCGATACCGTGGTAGCTGCGGGACTCGCCGAGACCAGCTCCTCGCGCATCAGGTAGCGGTAGAACGACCTTATGGCCGAGAGCTTCCTGGCGATACTCGATTTGGCAAAGCCTTTACGCATCAGCTCGGCAAGGTAGGCGCGCAGGGTCTGCTTATCGACCTTCTTCAGCGTATCGATGCCGCTTTCGCTAACGAAGGAAAAGAACTCCAGCAGGTCGCGGGTATAATTACGCAGCGTATAGGTGGATACATTCCTCTCCGCTGTAAGATAATCTCTGTACCGCTGAAATATATCTTCTGGCATAGCTTTGCTACTTGCTGCCTGATACCTGTTCCTTATCCTCCTCCACCTTACCCTTATAACTGCACTTCACACACCATGACTGCTTGCCGTGCTGCGTCAGCAAGCTGCCGCACTGCGGGCAGGGATAGGGCAGGGGCTTGAAATTGGTCAGGAACTTGCAGTCGGGGTAGCCGGAGCACCCGTAGAAGGTACGCCCCCTCTTGTTCATCCTCTGGATAAGGTCTCTGCCGCATTCCGGGCACTTAGCTCCCGCTACCTTAATCTGGAACGATTTCCTGTACTTGCATTCCGGATAGCCGCTACAGGCGATAAACTTCCCGAAGCGCCCCGTCTTGATTAACAACGGCTTGCCGCACTGAGGACACATCTCGCCGGTGGGCTCGTCGGGCAGCTTTACTTTTTCCGCCGTCTGCACGGCCTTTTGCAGGTCTTTCTCGAAGGGGGCGTAAAAGTCTTTAATTACACTCGGCCATTTCCGTTCGGCGCTGGCGATATCGTCGAGCTCCTTTTCCATACCGGCCGTAAACTTGACGTCGATGATATCCGGGAAATGCTGCACCAGCAGGTCGTTGGTGGCGAACCCGACCTCGGTGGGCTGGAACGCCCCGCCGACCTTGTTGACATAGCCCCGCTCCTGGATGGTGGAAATCGTCGGCGCGTAGGTGCTGGGGCGGCCGATGCCGTTCTGCTCCAGCGTCTTTACCAGCGTCGCCTCGGTGTAGCGCGGCGGAGGCTGGGTGAAACACTGCTCCGGGAAAATGTCTATAAATTCTAACCCGTCGCCCTTTGCCAGCGCCGGCAACTTGACCTTCTTTTCTTCCTCCGCCTCGTCTCTGCTTTCGCTATAAAGAGTGATAAAGCCGGGGAAGATATTCACCGATGCCGCCGTTCTTAACAGGTAATCCTTCTGGTTTTTAGCTTCGATATCTACGGTCGTATTCTCGAAAATAGCCGCCGCCATCTGACTGGCGACCATGCGCTTCCATATCAGGTCGTAGAGTCGATACTGCACCGTGCTTAGATACTTCTTGATTTTAGCTGGTTCCCTATGTATCCGGGTGGGGCGGATAGCCTCGTGGGCTTCCTGTGCACCGCGAGACCGGGTTTTAAAATAACGTGGCTTGGGAGGTACGTACTTTACGCCGTACGTTTCTTTAATATACGCCGCAGCTTCGGCGATAGCCGACGATGTAACGTAAGTGGAGTCGGTACGCATATAGGTTATCAGCCCCACGTTGCCTTCCTCGCCGATGGACAGGCCTTCGTAGAGCTGCTGGGCGATGGCCATCGTCTGCTTGGCGGTGAAGCGCAGCTTGCGCCAGGCTTCCTGCTGGAGCGTACTGGTGGTAAAGGGGGGCGCCGGCTGTCGCGTTGCCTTTTTCGCAGCTACTTTCAGCACACTGTAAACTGCTTTTTCCAACTCCTTTTTAACACCGTCGGCTTCTTTCCCCGTATGGATATTGATTTTCCTGCCGCCGGCCAGTCCTACCAGCGTCGCCCGGAAAGACGGCTTTTCCCTCTTCTTGCTAAGTTCGACCTCGATTACCCAATATTCCTCGGCTTTGAAAGCCTGGATTTCACGCTCGCGGTCGACGATTATTTTCACCGCCACCGACTGCACTCTGCCGGCGGAGAGGCGCTTCCTGACCTTTTTCCAGAGTAAAGGGCTGATTTTATAACCCACCAGCCGGTCCAAGATACGCCGCGCCTGCTGGGCATCTACGAGCTGCATATCGATAACGCGTGGATTTTTAAAAGCATCTTTCACCGCCTGTTCCGTTATCTCGCGGAAAACCACGCGCTGAAACGACTGCTTTTTGTCGCCGGTCACCTCCGCCAGGTGCCAGGCGATTGCCTCACCCTCGCGGTCGGGGTCGGTAGCCAGATAGATAGTCGATGCGTTCTTCGTCGCCTGCTTGAGCTCGTTAACCAGCTTAGTCTTAGCTTTGGGCACGACATACTTCGGTTTGAAATCATGCTCGATATCCACGCCCATCTGGCCCCTGGGCAGGTCCCTCACGTGGCCGAGCGAGGCTTTAATGCTGTAGCCCCTGCCCAGGATTTTACCGAGTGTCCTGGACTTCGCCGGCGATTCCACGATAACAAGCTTATTACTCATGTTTTTCAGTCAACTCTCACTCTATATTCCTGCCGCATTTCCCGCGACAGTACGTAATTCATCGTGCCGACCTGCTTGACCAGCCCCTTGAGCTCCATCATCGCCAGCGTGCTGCTGACGGTCGCCGCCGGCAGGCCGCTCTTGCGGCACACCTCGTCGATGTGCGACGGTTCGGCGCTTAGCTGCTTGATGAGCATGGTCTCCGTCTCCGTTGTCGGCAAGACCTCGCTCATCTCGATTTGCCGTGCTACCGTCGTCAGGTTCAGTTCCTCGAGAATGTCCGTGCAGGTGCGGACGAGCTTGGCTTCACCTATTTGAATAATGCGGTTGGTGCCGCGGCTGGCAGGTGACAAAATACTGCCGGGCACGGCAAAGACCTCTCTGTCCTGCTCCAGGGCGTCACGGGCGGTAATCATAGCGCCGCTGTCCTCGTCCGCCTCGGTGACCAGCACGCCCAGGCTTAGGCCGCTTAAAATCCGGTTACGTCGAGGGAAATTCTCGGCGCGGGGCTTCATGCCGAGGGGATATTCACTTAATATCGCGCCGTGTTCCATGATATCCCGCGCCAGTTTCTGGTTCTCTGCCGGATAAACGATATCCAGTCCGCTGGCGAACACCGCCACCGTTCTGCCACCGGCTTCCAGGGCGCTGCGGTGGGCGATGGTATCGATGCCCCTCGCCAGCCCGCTGACGATGGTTATCCTGTTCCTGGCAAGGTCGGTGGTAATCTCCTCGGTAACCTGTTTACCGTAAACGGTGGCGCGGCGCGTTCCGACCACCGCCAGACACCAATCGTCCTCCGGCAGCAGGGCACCCTTGACATAAAGTAACGGCGGATAATCGTAGATTTCTTTAAGACGTTTTGGATAATCCTTATCGTTGCAGGTAATGACCTTGACCTTATAGCGCTGCAGTTTCTCCATCTCCGCATCGGGGTCGATTTTGCCCCGCCACTGCTCGACGGAGCGCAGGGCCGGACTGTCCAGTCCCGCCCTCTTGAGTTCTCCCAACGGCGCTTTCCAGGCAAGCTCCAGCCCCTCGAAATGTTTCTCCAGAAGACCCAGTCTGACCCGCCCGATGCCGGGGATATTGTTGAAACCGACCCAGTATTTAATGTCTTTGTTCAAGGCAATTAAATTCTAGCACAGGGTAGGGGGGATAACAAAGTGAATAATGGGTGAGTGTGAGTATTTTGTACCTGGAGTAGAGTCCTTCGGCTCGCTACGCTTGCTCAGGATAAAGCGGAGAGGGTGGCCGACTATGCTGAAGCTCCGTCGGCTAAAGGATTCGTTCGTTTAAAAATGATTTACCCGACCCGGTTTTGAGATATTGCTCAAGACCTACCGCCTTGATTTTATCTCTTACACAAAAATAGGTAATTAATTTCAAAGGCATTCTGGGTTTTGTAGAATCAACTTTTCCGGAGTTATGCTCAGTCAAACGACGTTTAATATCGTTCGTTGAGCCAACATACAGTCTATTATCAACCGAGCTTCTAAGAATATAAACGTACCACATAGTAGGGGTGGCTTGCCAGCCGAAGCCTTGGCGCAGTCTGGCGGAGAGGGTGGGATTCGAACCCACGGTAACCTTACGGCTACACACGCTCTCCAGGCGTGCCTGATAGTCCACTCCAGCACCTCTCCGCGGTTCTTATTCTAACAGATATACTGATTGATATACAGATAAAACGGAGAGGGTGGGATTCGAACCCACGCTCCGCTTACGCGGAGACTGCTTTTCGAGAGCAGCACCATAAACCACTCGGACACCTCTCCGTGGCTATCAAATTGTAACGGAAAAAGCGTGATAAGGGCAAGGGGGTATTTAGATGTAACACATTTGTTATATAAACTTAACACAAATGAAACAATAATCTCATATAATAGTAATAGATGGAAAAGAGAAGAGGCTAAAGAAGATGTACAAGTGGAGACAGATAATGGTTAACAGGCCATTAGCTAATCTTGTTGAAGGAGAAAAAGGGAAAATTACCCAGATACGCGGCAGCGTTATGACACAGCGCTCTTTACTGGAGAAGGGTCTTGCCGTGGGTCGCGAAATTTCTATCGAAAAGGTAGACAAAAAGCCACAGGACTTAGCGATTACGGTAAAAGCGGGAGATAATATATCCACATTAAATGAAGCAGCAGCTTCAAATATACGTGTGAAAGTGCCGAGTTTTATCGAAGACAGGAAAATTCCTTCTCCGGATATGTCATACGCCATACTACATCATGGTTATTTTAAATAAGATATAACAAAGCGTAAAAAGCAGGCCGGCCATCTGAATTACAGACAGCCGGCCCGTTCATTTTACTCGCGGCTAATAATCGGGGTGTAATTACTTCCTATAGTATCCGTATTCCCTGACAGCTCCCATCATCGCCTGCAGATTTTCCAGCTTGGGATTATCCGGCATAGCGCCAGCGGCAAGGACAAAGCCACCGCCTTTGCCCACTTCCTGAATCAGCTTACGGCAATACTCTTTAACTTCCTCGGGTTCGCCGGTAACTAACATGGAAGTCGGCACATTGCCCTGGAGGCAGAATTTCTTGCCGAGTATCTCCTTGGCATTGAACATATCCGTGCGGTCGAAGTACCAGGTCACCGAACCCTTGGGAAAATCACCGACGTAATCCAGGCGGGTGTTATAGCTGCCCTCGGCAAAAAGACTCTGTATCAGTCCTTCGTTAATCAGGGCGTCCATCACCTTTTTCATGGGCGGCCAGTAAAAAGTATCAAAGGCCTTTTGCGACATCCAGCCGTCGGCGCCCTTATGCAGGGGATAAGTAACCATGGTCATATTGGCGATATTGGATGATTTCAGAATCGTGCTAATCGTCAAGTCCGCTACTACATCCAGCGCTTTTAAAAGCTTATCCGGGCAGCGGAACATATCCTTCATGATTCCCGCCGTACCCCGCAGAGTATCGCCGAGGGTATCGAAGGGTGCTTTAGCAAAACCGCCCCCCAAAAACATGGTCGCCGCACCTCTGCCGGCGGCACCCATCATGGGCTGCATCATTTTCTGATACTCTTTGCCGACTTCCAGCATTCTCTGGAGCATTTCCTGTACCTGCGGCATAGCCAGAGGCATAAACTGCATGACGTGCACGTTCTCTGTGATATTGGTGAACGGCTGGAACAAGCGCATCGGCTCAAGTATGCCGAAGGCACGGGGCAGGTAGGTCCTTATCCAGAAGTCCGTAGGGTCGCGGATAAGGTCGTCGTACTCGTCCGCCGTCATGTATTCACCCTCTTTAAACTGCCAGCTGGTGCCGTCATCGGCGAGTCCATGCCCGGGCCAGGCGTAAAGCTTGTAGTCCAGCAACTCCAAGACTTTCGACGGAATATTGAAAAAGGGCATCGCCGTATACTCCAGCTCTTCGCCGTATTTTTCATTGAACTTCCTGGTTGCTTCCATAGCTTTAGCGGAATCGACCATGGCTTCACGCGCGGTAACGCCAGCCATTTTGAGGGGAAGATTGCCCACCGGCAGATTGACGGGCACCCTATCGGGCTCGCGGACGTTATAGACGTCCACCATACGCTGTGCCCGGACTTTGAACGCTTTTTCATCTTCCGGGGTGGGGAACTGCATCCCCGTCGTGTCGAGAGTCTTGTTAAGTCGGTACTGTCGTTTTTGCTCCGGGGTCATTTGCCCCCAATTGTCCGGTAAACTAGATGGCATCATTATACAATCCTTCCTACTGATATTATTTTTAACTATTTGTCAGCCGATAAATTCCTGAATTCCATTACTTCCTGGGGGTCGAACCCCTTGTCCTTTTCAAAAAACGGCTCCCGGGTCGGTGGGGACCCGTCCGGAGTCGCCAGCATTATTTCTATCTGGACAATCGGGCGGTCGACTCTAGTTATCTCCAGAGGGCAGTGGACCAGTCCCGGCGGCAGGGAGACGACCGTCGGGCGGGTGAAAACGTGCTTGACCAGGTCTTCGCCGATGTAAAACACCACTTCCCCCCCGAAATCATCGGGGTCGTCCGGATTGCTCCCGTACCAGGCTAGAAATTCCTGGAAGTTATGGGTATGAGCAGGATTGTCCCCCTTAAACGGTTTCCTGACGAACTGGTGGCCGATGGTAAAATCATAGTTCAATAGCTGTTTACTCACCCATAACCCATCAAAAATTACGCTCTTATCCGACTTCATGCGCATCTGCAAATGGGGCGGATGAAAAATATATTCGTCATACTTTCCTGCCATTTTAACCTCCCGAAAAACAGGTATGGATTAGAATTCCTTACGGCAAAAATTCTAGTTTATTTTCATCCGTATTGTCAAAACCGGCAGGGCTGGCTAGGAGCGCCCGATATTGTGACGTATTTGTGACGCTTGTAACGGTTTTTGTGATTACAACGTGAGTACAGCTAATTAAAATTAGTGCATTCAAATTATTCGTAACATACGCAAGTTACGGATGAAACACGACTACCAGAAAGGAGCTTCATCTCGTCGGTAAGGGGGGAGGAAAATGGGGAACATCGTGAAACTAAAGGGATGTAAACGCTGCGGCGGCGACCTGTTCCTGGAACGCGACACCGAAGAAATACGCATCGTGTGTCTCCAGTGCAGCGCGGTATATGCCCAGCGCCTGGTAGCCCTGGTAAAAAAACCCGTTGCAAAAAGCTACTACGCCCGCTAATCGGTCGGTTTTTCTTCGGCTTTTTCGGTTTTTGCTTCTGTTTCCCGCTCGCGCTCTCTAATCCAGCGCTTGATATCGTCCAGAGCGGGCGGGGCAACATAAAATACCTGAATATCAGCGGGGAACTGTACCTGGTGGCCTTCCCGCATCATCACAATACCGATTTCATCCTTCTTTAGAGAATCGTCGATTCTCTTAGCCATCGCTTCGTTGCGCTTTTTATTCGCTTCCGCGTAGGACTCGTATATTTTGGAGATGACTTTAGGATTTTGCAGGCCTATCATCAGACATCGATTCCAGTCCATAAATTCGGTCAATACGTCAGCATCTTCCAATCCTTCCAGACGGGCTTTTTTATCGATGCAGGCTTTAACGATTTTATATCCCTTATTATTCAAGTCCTTAAGCGATTTGACGCCCTCTTTGCCGGAAACAGCTACCAGTTCATGATATACTGCACTTACCTGTCCCAGCTTCGAGGTTAACTCCGTAATGTGCTTTTCCACCTGCTCCCAGTACCGGTTAAACTTCTGCACGTAGTCTTCCGGCAGACCTTCAACGAGATAAATCACCGGCACGAAAATAAGTTTCCTGCCTTTTCTAAAGTCCTCTACCGCGGGTTTCTGGATTTTCCCAAGTTCTTCAGCCATAATAACGTCTCACAATATTGACCAATAGGGCAGGCTATTGTATTCCCTTCTCACAGTCCCGGCAGATAACAATTACCGGCCTGAACCTGGTGATAACCTTCATCTGGGATATCGGCTTCTGCTTTTCGCACAAGCGACACTTAAAAGTAACTTCTCCAGACGCCGACTTTCTGGGTTTAGTTTCGCTTCTGGACTTAGCTTCAGCCATAGAACTCCTTCTAATAAATCCGGTAAAACACTTTTTCTATACAGACAACGGTACCGTTTTCGACGAGGTGACCACGCTGTTTTCTATTTTACTATTATCCTCGATAATTGTATTGCCGGCGATGATACACTTTTCAAGTCGGGAATTATTACCGATATTAATATTATCCCACAATATCACTTTTTCCAGGCTGGCGTTATCCCCGATAACACACCCTTTTCCGACTATCACCGGACCCTTTATACTCGCACCGGGCCCGATTTCACTACCACCATCAACCAAGACCGGCCCGGTAATTTTTGCGGTTGGGTGAACCTCGCTGTCCTTACTATAATATACATCATCACCCCTGAAATTTTGAAATAGCGGACTTTTCGTTTTTCTCAAGAGCAGGTCCATGTTGAAATTGAAATATTTTTGTGGTGTTCCCATGTCCAGCCAGTACCCGTTATACGTATAGCCGTAAAGAGTCCAACCGATTTCCAGCAGCTTGGGGAACAGTCCCTTTTCAAACATATAATGCTGGCCCGGCGGTATCTCCTCCAGGGCTTCCGGCTCGAGGATATAGCCTCCGGCGTTTATCCGGTTACTCGTTTCCGTGCCCGGGGGCGGCTTTTCTATAAAGCGCTTTACCCGCTGGTCGGCACCGGTCTCCACCACACCGTAAGCACTGGGGTTGTCCACCCGCGTCATGAAGATGGTCACCTTTGCCTTCTTATCACGGTGGAAGGCGTACACTTCACCAAAGTCCATTTCCAGAAAGACGTTATCACCGTTAAGGACGATAAAGGGCTTGTCCAGATAGGCGGCGGCGTTCTTTACCGCGCCGGCGGTGCCCAGCGGCTCCTCCTCGACACAGTAAGTCAAGCGCACGCCGCAGCGTTCGCCGTCCCCAAAGTATTCCCGAATTGCCTCCGGCAAGTAACTCATCGCCAGCACGATGTCCTCGATGCCGGACAGCTTGAGATGCGTTAACGTGTGCTCCAAAAAGGGCTTGTTAACCACCGGGACAATCGGCTTGGGGCAATTATCGGTCAGCGGCCGGAGACGCATGCCCGGCCCGCCTACCAGAATTACCGCCTTCATACCTTGAGAACCCATGGATTTATTCATTAAAACTTTTTGTATGAAATGTCCTGAATTACAAGTGAACTATTATCTTCTGTTACTTTAATGGTCATGGCTGAAAAAAGTCAATATCGTTGCCACTACAAGCTGATTACTGATATAATAGACCGAACTTATTCTAGATTCAAGGTACGGTCGGTTTTATAATGTCGGTCAGTCAGATTCTCGCTATTTTAATATTCGTTTTCATGTTTGCCGCCATCGCCAGCAACAAGATACACCGTCATCTGGCGGCCCTGGGCGGGGCGGCGGTGATGATTATCGTGGTGTTCCTGGGTATTATGCAGGAACCGGGGGAATTGTGGGACTTCCTTAATATCAACCAGCTATGGCAGTCCCACTTCTGGGTGCCAGGCTCCCAGGCCGTGGAGGCGCCAGGTTTCAACTGGCAAACGATGGTCTTCGTGGGCACGATGATGATTACGGTCGGCTGGCTGGAGACGGTGGGGCTTTTCCGCTGGATGTGCCTCTATACCGCCAGGCTCGTGGGCTGCCGGCCGATACCTATCCTGATTTCCTTTATGATATTATCGGCATTCCTTTCGATGTTCATCGGCAGCATCACCGTGATGCTTTTTCTAAGCATGGTGACCATAGAACTGGGGAGACTGCTTAAGTTCAACCCGATACCCATTATCATTGCCGAAGTATTCGCTTCAAACACCGGCGGCAGCGCCACGGTAAGCGGCGACCCGCCCAATATCATCGTCGGTACCGCTTTCGGCTACAGCTTTACCGATTTTCTCGCCAATACCGGTCTCATCGCCTGGATAGCCATGGTACTGGCGATACTGTATTTCTATTTCATCTCCCGCAACTCACTCCAGCAGGAAGCCGACCCCAAAGAACTGATGAAGTCCTGCCCCCTCCCCAGCAGCGCTATCACCAACCCTCGACTCTTCAAGATGGCGGTAGCGGTCTTTCTTTTGATAATAGTGTTACTGGTCACCCACGGCTATACAGGACTATCGGTAGCTTTTATCGGCGTCATCAGCGCCGTAATCTCGCTGGCCATCGCCGGTAAGGGGGCACTCAAGATAATCAGGAACCTGGACTGGCGTACCCTGCTGTTTTTTGCAGGATTATTCATCTGCGTCGGCGGGCTGGAGGTCTCCGGCGTGCTGGTCAAGGTATCGGAGTTAATCGCCGATATTGCCAGTGGCAACACCGGTATCGCGATTGCTTTGATACTGTGGATATCGGCCGTAATATCGGCTTTCGTCGATAATATTCCTTTTGCGGCCGCCATGGTGCCGGTGATAAGCACGCTGGCGAAAACCGGCGGCATCAACCTGCCGGCCATGGCCTGGGCGCTGGCACTGGGGGCGGATATCGGCGGCAACGCCACGCCTATCGGCGCTTCAGCCAACGTGGTAGCGGTCGCTATTTCAGAAAAAGAGGGCTATCCCATAACCTGGGGGACCTTTATCAAATACGCCGCCATTCCGACAATTCTGGTAATCGGCTTATGCCACGGTCTGCTTTACTGGCGTTACGTTTAGCATGATATATACAGTTTGCCATTAACCGATGATTTATTGTATCATTTTAGTAATTGGCCCCTGTAGCTCAGGTGGATAGAGCACCAGCCTCCGGAGCTGGGTGCGAGCGTTCAAGTCGCTCCAGGGGCAGTTTTGGTTATATGGAGCAAATATGACTAAAGAAAAAAGCCTCATCGAAATAAGGTGGCATGGACGAGGCGGGCAGGGCGCGGTTACCACCGCCGAGATACTGGCGCAGGCAGCCATCAGCGAGGGCAAGTTCGCTCAAGCCTTCCCGAGCTTCGGGCCGGAAAGACGCGGCGCGCCCGTCCAGGTATTCAACAGGATAGACAGTCGCGAACCGGTGAGGATACGTGCCGATATCACCGAACCCGACTACGTTGTCGTCCTCGACCCCGGTTTACTTGAAAAAGTAAATGTCACCTCCGGTCTAAAAAAAGGCGGCTGGGTTATCATCAATACCCGCAAAACAGCCAAAGAAATTCAGAAAGAATTTAAGATAAAATTCCCCGTAGCCGTGGTCAATGCTACCAAAATCGCCCGTGATGTACTGGGGGTGCCCATCGTTAATACCACGATGCTGGGGGCTATCATTAAAGTAACCGGTATCGTAAAAAAAGAATCGGCGCATGCGCCGCTGGAAAAACGTTTCGGCAGGCTGGGAGAGCGTAATATCAATGCCATGGAAACAGCCTTTAAACAAGTTGCATTCGAGGAGCAATAAATGGCAAAATCCGAAAATGAATTAACCTGGAAAGACCTAGAAATCGGCTGCATCGTCGAGGCGCCCGGCAGCGCCCGGCAGTACGAAAGCGGCACCTGGCGTTCGCAACGTCCCACCTACGACTTCACCAAATGCATCAAGTGCGGACTGTGCGCGCTGTACTGTCCAGAGGGCTGCATCGAGCCGAACAAGGACGGCTATTTTGAAGCCAATATGTACTACTGCAAGGGCTGCGGTATCTGCGCCAGGGAATGCTGGCCCAGGGTCATCACAATGGTCGAGGAGGTGGAATAATGGTCACACGAGTAGGTGTTGAGGTCTCCATTGCCTTAGCCGATGCCGTCAAGCTGGCGAACCCCGACGTTGTCGCCGCCTATCCCATTACGCCCCAGACCCATATCGTGGAACACCTTGCCGAGCTGGTTGCCAACGGCGAGCTGGATGCCGAGTATATACCGGTTGAATCGGAACACTCCGCCATGAGCGCCTGTCTGGGTTCGGCGGCAGCCGGCGCCCGCACCTTTACAGCTACCGCCAGTCAGGGACTGGCACTGATGAATGAGGTTGTCTATGTCGCTCCGCCGATGCGACTCCCCATAGTAATGGCCGTAGCCAACCGCTCCCTGTCCGCCCCGTTAAGCATCTGGCCTGACCATTCCGACATGATGTCGGTCAGGGATACCGGCTGGATACAGATTATCGTCGAAAACGGGCAGCAGGCCGTCGATAATGCCATTATCGCCTTCCGCATCGCCGAGGACCCCAAGGTGCTGCTGCCAGTAATGGTCCACATGGACGGCTTTACATTGACACACGTTATCGAGCCGATTATCTTTCCCACCCAGGAGGCGGTGGACAAATACCTGCCTAAAAACAGGTTCCCATTGCCCCTTAATCCCGATAAGCCGGTGGCTATGGGCGACTTCGCCCCGCCGGTTATCTTCACGGAAACAAAATATGTGCAGGATATTGTTTTGCAGAACTCCAAACAGGTCATCCTGAAAGCCTGGGACGAGTTTGCTAAAGCCTTCGGCAGGAAATACCTGCCCGTCGAGAAATATCACAGCGAGGGCGCCAAGGTCCTGATTATGACCATGGGCAGCGCCGGCGAGACCGCTTCCGTGGCTATCGATGAAATGCGCAAAGAAGGGATGGACGTGGGGCAGATAAGACTGCGCCTGTGGCGGCCCTTCCCCTTCAAGGAACTGCGGGAGGCGGTCAAAGATGCCGACGTCCTCATCGTGATGGACAGGGCTCTTTCTTACGGTGGACCGGGCGGACCGTTAGCTTCCGAGGTCAAAGCCGCTCTCTACAATCAGGCAAAACGTCCTAAGATAGCTAGCTATGTCATCAGCCTGGGCGGACGGGACACCACCGTTTCCGGCTTTAAGGACATTGTCAAGAAGGGTATCGATATAGCGGCTAAAGGAAGCAAAAACGAATATGAAATTTACGGGGTGAGGGAATAATGGAAAAATACGCAATATACGTCCCCCGACTGGTCAATAAAGAAGAGAAATTTGCGCCGGGGCACCGCGCCTGCATCGGCTGCGGCGAAGCGCTGGCGATAAGACAGGCTTTTAAAGCCCTGGATAAAAACGTCATCGTCGTTAATGCTACCGGCTGCGCGGAGATATTCGCCTCGCAGCTCCCGTTCACCAGCTGGGAACTGCCGTGGATGCATACCCTCTTCGAGAACACGGCGGCGGTTGCCTCCGGTGTCGAAGCGGCTTATAAAGCCATGCGCCGCAAGGGAGTCAAGCTGCCGGAAAACACCAAGATAGTCGCCATCGCCGGCGACGGCGGCACTTCCGATATCGGACTCCAGGCGCTCTCCGGGGCGATGGAGCGGGGGCATGATTTTACCTATATCTGCTTCGATAACGAAGCCTACATGAACACCGGTGTCCAGCGCTCATCTTCGACCCCTTTCGGAGCCACCACCACCACCTCTCCCGCCGGTAAAAAGAGCTTCGGCCAGTTCTCCTGGAAGAAAAATATGCCGGAGATAGCCGTCGCCCATAACATACCCTACGTTGCCACGGCGACGCACGGCTATCCCTTCGACCTGATGGAAAAGGTACGCAAGGCAGTCGATACCCCCGGTCCGGCTTACGTTCACATCCTCTCCGTTTGCCCCACCGGCTGGGGGACCGCCACGGATACCGTCAACCGCCAGGCACGACTGGCAGTACAGACCGGCATCTTCCCTCTCTACGAGGTGGAAAACGGCGTTTATAAGCTAAGCATCGACCTGCCCAAGCTGCGTCCCATAACGGACTACCTGAAAATACAGCGCCGGTTCCGCCACTTGAGCGACGATGTCATCGCCCAGATACAAAAACGCGTCAAACAGGAATACCAAAAACTGCTGGAGAAAGTAAATGTCACCAAAAGAACAAAAAGCAAGAGTTAAACAGGTCCTGGAAAAGCACCGGCACGATAAATCGCGACTGGTGGACGTATTACAGGATATCCAGGCGGCCATCGGCTACCTACCTAAAGACGCTTTACAGCAGGCCAGCCAGGGACTTGATGTCTCATTGAGTCGCGTTTACAGCGTCGCCACCTTTTTTAAAGCCTTTAGCCTGACACCCCGGGGACGCCATGTTATCAACGTCTGCATGGGCACCGCCTGCCACGTACGCGGCGCGGATAAAGTCCTTGAGAAAATCGAGAGGAAACTAAAAATCAAGCGGGGCGGGACCACCAAAGACCTTAAGTTCACGCTGGAAACGGTCAACTGCGTCGGCGCCTGCGCCCTGGGGCCTATGGTTATTATCGGTGAAGACTACCACGGAGAAATGACGCCGGAAGGCATCGTCCCCGTGCTCGAGCAATATAAGTAACTAGCGGAGGAAGTCACCAGTGGCAAAATTAAAATCCGTGGGTGAGCTGGATGCCCTTAGAAAAGTAATTACCGGCAAGAGAGACGCGAAGAAGATGGTCGTTACCGTATGCAACGGCACGGGCTGCCAGGCATTCGGCTCGAAAAATGTCTTAGCGGCTTTCCAGGATGAAATTAAAAAGCAAAAACTGGCATCCAAAGTAGATGTCAAGGCTATCGGCTGTCCCGGCTTCTGCGAGCGGGGCACGCTGGTGGTAATTAAACCGAAAGATATATTTTACCAGAGGGTGCGGCCCAAAGACGTGCCGGAAATAATCGCCGAGACCATCGGCAAGGGCAATGTCGTCAACCGGCTGCTTTATACCGACCGCGCTACCAGCCAGAAGGTCACCAATGAGAACGACGTGCCTTTCTACAAGCGGCAGATGCGCCTCATCATCGGCAACAACGGCTTGATTGACCCCACCGTTATCGATGATTATTTGGCTATCGGCGGCTACAGCGCCCTGACTAAAGCCCTGAAGATGACGCCGGAAAAAATCATCGACGAGGTCAAGAAGTCCGGCTTAAGAGGCCGCGGCGGCGCCGGCTTCCCCACCGGGAGCAAATGGGAAAGCACGCGTAAAGCCAAAGGCAAAGTAAAGTACGTTATCTGTAACGCCGATGAAGGCGACCCCGGTGCTTTCATGGACCGCAGCCTCGTAGAAGGCAATCCGCATAGCGTGCTGGAGGGGATGATTATCGGCGCGTATGCCATCGGTAGTCACGAGGGCTATATCTACATCCGCAACGAGTACCCGCTGGCTGTCAGGAATATGACTATTGCTTTAGAGCAAGCCGAAGCTAAGGGGCTGCTCGGCAAGAATATTCTAGGGTCAGGATTTAACTTCAGCATCAAGATAAAACGGGGCGGCGGCGCCTTCGTCTGCGGCGAGTCCACCGCTTTGATGGCTTCGCTGGAAGGCAGGGTAGGGGAACCGCGCGCCAAGTATATCCACACCTCCGAACAGGGACTCTGGGGTCGACCGAGCAACCTGAACAACGTGGAAACGTGGGCCAATGTACCCCTCATTATCAATAAAGGCGCCGCCTGGTACGCCAAAATCGGTACCAAAAACAGTAAAGGTACCAAGATATTCGCGCTGGTAGGCAATATTACCAACACCGGACTGGTGGAAGTGCCCATGGGCACCACTCTGCGGGAAATCGTCTATGGCATCGGCGGCGGTATCCCCAAGGGACGCAAGTTCAAGGCGGTGCAGACGGGCGGACCCAGCGGCGGTATGATTCCGGAAAGCCTGCTAGACCTGCCGGTTGACTTCGACGAGCTTACTAAAGCCGGCTCGATGATGGGCTCCGGCGGCATGATTGTCATGGACGAAAAGACCTGCATGGTGGACATGGCGCGGTACTACACCACCTTCCTCGAAGGTGAGTCCTGCGGCAAGTGTCTGCCCTGCCGTGAGGGCCTGCGCCAGATGAGATATATCCTGGACGGTATCACGGAGGGTCGTGGCAAGAAGGGGGACATCGAGCTGCTTGAAGAGCTTTGCGCCACGCTGGTCGACGCCTCGCTCTGCCAGCTGGGGCAGTCGGCACCCAACCCGGTGATGAGTTCCATCCGCCATTTTAGAAAAGAATATGAAGCCCATATTAAAGATAAAAAGTGCCCCGCCGGCGTCTGCAAGATGGGGCGGTCAAAGTAAAGTAAGGATAAGAAGAGATGGTAAATATAACGATTAACGGACGCAAGATTAAAGCGGAAGAGGGCAAAACGATACTTGATGCCGCCCGTAATAATAACATCTATATACCCACCCTCTGCTCCAACGAAGAGGTCGCCCCTTACGGCGCCTGCCGGATGTGTCTGGTGGAAATCAAGACCGCCAAAGGCAGGGAGCGCCTGGTTACTTCCTGTATCTACCTGGTGGAAGAGGGACTGACCGTCCAGACCGATACAGAAAGAATACAGAAAATCCGCAAGACGCTGCTGGAGCTGCTACTAGCCAGGTGCCCTGACTCCGAAGAAATCCAGGAACTTGCTGGCAAGGTAGGAATTAAAAAGACCCGCTTCGTGGAACAAAAGGGCAATAATAAATGTATCCTCTGCGCCAACTGCGCCCGCACCTGCGAAGAGGTGGTCGGCGTGGCCGCCATCAGCCTGGCCAGACGCGGCGTGGACCGGGAGCTTACCACTCCCTTCGGCGAGGACTTTTCGGAGGCGTGTATCGGCTGCGGCTCCTGTGCCTACAGCTGTCCCACCGGTGCCATCACCATGACGGACAAAAAAGGTACGCGCACTATTAACTGGCCGCATAACACGATGGAGTTCAAGCTAAGAAAATGCCCCGTTTGCGGACAGTACTGGGCGCCGGAAAAACAAATCGAGTATATCGCCAAGACCTCGGGCACGCCATTAAGCGACTACGAGAAATGCCCCGATTGCCGGGACTAGCCCGGTTATAAACCGGGATTATTTTAACAGGAGGGGCTTAAAAAGCCCCTCTTTTTTGCATATTGCACATAAAAACGCTCTGGGCTATACTAGAGCGGACGGGGTGTAGCGCAGCTGGTTTAGCGCGCAGCGTTTGGGACGCTGAGGTCGGAGGTTCAAATCCTCTCACCCCGACCAATAAAAAGGCGAGGGTTGACATAATATGAGTGAGAAAAATCATACCCGTCCTATGGAACGCAATATCGCGATGGAGCTGGTGCGCGTCACCGAATCAGCGGCTATGTCCGCGGCACGCTACCTGGGGAGAGGTGATAAAATACTCGTCGACCAGTCGGCCGTAAACGCCATGCGCAACGTACTCGGCTTCGTACGCATGGACGGCATCGTGGTTATCGGGGAGGGTGAAAAAGACGAAGCCCCAATGCTTTTTATCGGAGAGAAAATCGGCGACGGCTCGGAGCCGAAAGTCGATATCGCCGTCGACCCCATCGACGGGACCACGCTGACGGCACGCGGGCTTCCCGGTGCTATTTCCGTGGTGGCGCTCTCCGCCAGGGGCACGATGCACTGTCCCAGACACTTTGTCTATATGAATAAAATCGCCGTCGGCGCCGAAGCCAAGAACAGCATCGATATCAACGCACCGGTAGCCGAAAATTTGAATAGTATTGCCGCCGCCAAGAAAAAGAAGGTCTCCGAAATAACCGTGGTGGTGCTGGACCGACCCCGCCATGAAACGCTGTTGAGAGATATCAGGAACGCCGGCGCCAGGGTAAAATTGATAACCGACGGGGATGTTTCCGCCGCTATCGAAGCAGCCCTGCCGGAAACGGATGTCGATGTCCTGATGGGTGTCGGCGGCACGCCGGAGGGCGTTCTATCCGCCGCAGCGATAATCTGCATCGGGGGCGCCATCCAGTGCAAGGCATGGCCCCGCGACGAAAAGGAAAGAGAAGCAGCCGTCGCCAGGGGAGACGATATAGAAAAGGTCTATAAAACCAACGACCTTATAAACAGTGATGATGTATTCTTTGCCGCTACGGGTGTCAGCAGCGGCGCTTTGCTAAGAGGGGTGCGCTACTTCAGCGGCGGGGCGCAAACGCAGTCGATTGCCATGCGCGGGCGCTCCGGCACCATGCGCTGGGTTGATGCCCGCCACAACTTTGAAAAACTGGAAAAACTGGATATCGAGAAATACGTCAAAGAGCGGAAGTGGGCCCACAGCTAGTCTAAACGCTCCGCAGTAGCATGGCTAGACCCTTAAAATTCATCTTGATTTCGCCCCAGGAAGTGCAGCGCTTGAGTCGCTGCCACACGTAAGCAGGCCGCAGATAAAATCCCCGGTAGGCGCGGCGCGTCCAGTCCTGCAGGTCTTCCCGACTTAACTCACTGCTTTCAAAAACGGGCGTGGCGGGATTATCCGTGCCGGCATAAACGAACTTTTCCCAGGGGATATTTTCCTTTTTATCGCGCATGTAGATATCGTACAGCTCGGTACCAGGGAAAGGCGTGGTAATGGAAAACTGGGCGAAATCCACCTTCAGTTTCTTGGCGTAATCAATGGTCTGCCGGATAGTCGCCGGGGTCTCGCCGGGCGAACCGAGCATGAAATAGCCCACGACCTGAAGACCGACCTGATGGCTGTCCCTTACGGCTTTTTCCACCTGCCCCAGGGTGATATCCTTGTGGAGGACTTCAATTATCTGCGGCGAAGCGGACTCAATGCCGTAAGCCACGGAATAGCAGCCAGCCCGTTTCATACGTCCCAGCAGCTCTCTATCCACCAGGTTCACCCGAGTCTCGCAAGTCCAGGCTATCTTGAGTCCTTTTTCTATGATTTTATCGGCGATGGCATGGGCGCGTTCCTTATCCAGCGTAAACGAGTCGTCATAGAAAGCGATTTCTTTGACGCCGAACTTCTCATGCAGATAGCTCATCTCCTCGACGACGCGCTCGGGGCTCTGCGCCCGGAATTTGGAGCCAAAAACAGGCTTGGAGCAGTAGGCGCAGCGGTACGGGCAGCCGCGGCTGGTCACGATAGCACCGAAGGGCAGCGACATGCCGTGAGGGGGGTGGGGATGGTATTGCTTCCAAGGCAGCAGGTGATAGGCGGGGTAGGGGAGTTTATCCATATCCACGCTAGATGTCCTGTCGGCGGTATGCATGACATTGCCATTGGCTTTATAGCTTATACCGGCTACACTATCCAGCGACTTGCCGTTTTCCAGCGCCCGTATCAACTCGATAACAGTCTCGTCACCCTCTCCTTTGACGACTACATCAATATCGTTTGACGAGGACAGCGTTTCCTCCGGCAGCAGTGTCACATGCGGCCCGCCGAGGATAATCTTGATGTTTGGTCTATCCATCTTAAGATAATGGGCAATACTCAAGGCCGTGCCGATAGTCGGCGTCATGGCGGTAATACCGACGATATCAGCATCGGACACAGCTTTAGTCACGTCTTCCGGCTTGAGCTGCAGGGCATTGGCGTCCAGCAGGCTGACCGAATACCCCTCTTTTTCCAGAATAGCAGCGATTAAAGCCAGACCGATGGGGGGCTGGGGATAGCGGGTGGACTGGGGAGGATTAATAAGTAATACACTAAGCATATCAATGGCTTTATCGAACGACTAGCTATTTCCTCCATCTAGCAAAACCGCGGAGTATTAAACCGGCAAAAACGCTGAACATACCCATGATTAGCAAAGCAACCGAAACCAGTGCTGTTCCCGTGGGTAAAACCCCATTTGCCGCGTAGAGGGTAAACACCCTGACGCCGAAAACTAACCCAACGATTACCAGCACCAGTCCGATAATGCCAAAATACAGCAGGGGATGGTGTTCCGATACTCTGGTAACAACCCTTGAAAATACACCCCGGTTACGTGCACCCGGTTGCAGTTCCGAGAGCACAAAACCGGTGAAAATAAACATCAATCCAAGGCCAATAAGCAGTCCCGTAACAAGTGTATTGCCGGTAGGCAGGACGCGAGAATCTGTAAATAGCGCTATTACCCTTATGCCGAATCCTAATCCAACTATAATGAAAATCAATCCGGCAAGCCCGAAGAAAAACAGCGGGCGCTGGTCGGATATCATGCCAAGTATCCTGGTAAAAACGCTTAAGCCGTGTCGTACAGGGTGTATGGTCGAGCTGTCTTTACCGTAGGTAACGGAGACCGGGACCTGTATGACCTTCAGGTTCTTCTGCGACGCTTTCGCCACGGTCTCGGCCGATACCGCCATACCGGTTTCCTCCAGCTCCAGCGTCTGCACCGCTTTCCTGGAAAAAGCCCGAAAGCCGCATTCGGAGTCGGTGAGTTTATCCGCGGAAAGCGCTTTGACCGAGCGTAGAATAAGTTTTTGTCCGACACGGCGGTATAGGGGTATCTTTTTGCCGTGTTCGTGGCGGGAGCCGATAACACAATCGAAGCCGTCGGTAATGGGTTTAACGAGGTTGGGGATTTCTTTAGGACTGTGCTGGGCATCTGCGTCAAGAACGACGAGCACGTCCGGGTCCAGCTTTTTAGCCTCGGCGAAGATGCTCTGGATGGCGGCGCCATAGCCCCGGTTCGCTCCGTGCCTGATAACTTTGGCGCCGGCCAGTTCGGCGATTTCCGCGGTGGCGTCGGTGCTGCCGTCGTCGACCACAATCACCTCGTCCACGTGCTGGCGGGTCTGCAACACCAGCGTGCCGATGTACTTTTCCTCGTTGTAGGCCGGCATGCCGGCGATGATTTTAGGCATTGTCTAATTATAACCTTGGTATAACGGGGGAAGCAAGGGTAGAGAGATATATTTAGGCTATGCCTTATCCCTGTGCTATAATGTAGCCAAATCATTACCGGAAGGGGAGGGGACCGATGCCCGACCAGGAGAAAGCGTCTCAAGATAGCGTAGCCGCACTGAAAGCCAAAGAGAGCGGCGAACCCGTTGCCGATTTTCTCAAGATGAAATTAACCGAACTCACCCCCGGCTACTCAAAAGTGGTCATGAAGCTTAAGCCGGAGCACCTTAACTTCAACGGGATGGTGTTCGGGGGGATAGTCATGGCGATTGCCGACCAGGCCTTCGCCTACGCCACCAACTCCCTGGTGACCCCCAGTATCGCCACGCAGTTCAATATTCACCTGATATCCGGCGCCGGGGTCGGCGACGAACTCACCGCCGAGTGCCGCGTGGTCAAGAGCGGCCGGCGTATCGGCGTCTCCGAGATGACGGTTACCAACCAGAATGGCAAGCTCATCGCTAAAGCCACCGGAACGACGGTGGTGACGGCTTAAACGGGCTTACATCCTGTTCCAGCTTCATTTATATTGACAGGCTCAATTTACATATGCTAATCTAGACCATCGCCAATCGTATGTGAAAAGTATGCTAATATCATTCATTTGCCGTAAACTGGAGAAACCGAAGTTCACCTTTACCGGGCGCACTGGAGGTGCGCGCGGGAGGTCCGGTAGTTAGCAGGTCGATTTAATAATTTATTTTCAAGTTTCATTGACTATAAGATTGCCTCCCGAAGCGGGAGGTAATTTAGTTTAAATATATCTTATCACCATGGACAAAAGAGAGACGATTCCACAGATAATCAAGTCCAACTGCGCCAAGTGGGGCGCCAGGACCGCGATGTCGATGAAGATGTTCGGCGTCTGGCACCGGTACAGCTGGCAGGACTATTACGATAACGTGAAGTATTTCTCGCTGGGACTGATAAGCCTGGGGCTAAAACGCGGCGATGTCGCCTGCATTATCGGGGACAACGAGCCGCAGTGGTTCTGGGCGGAATTCGCCGTTCAGGCGGCGGGGGGCATCGCCACGGGGATTTACGTGGACTCTGTGCCCGCGGAGGTGAAATATATCGCCGAGCACTCGGACGCTAAGTTCGCCGTCGTCAACGACCAGGAGCAGACGGACAAGTTCCTGGAAATCAAGGCGGAAATGCCGTTACTGAAAAAAATAATCTACTGGGACCCCAAGGGACTGCGGAATTATGAAGATACCGCCCTCATCAGCTTCAATGAGGTACTGGAGCTCGGCAGGGAATACGAAAAAACGCACCCCGGACTGTTCGAAGAAAACGTGGAGTCGGGTAAAGGCGACGATGTGGCTTTTATCTACTATACATCGGGCACTACCGGCCTGCCCAAGGGGGCTATCCTTACCCACCGCGCCCTGATAACCACCGCCAAGGGCTTCGTTGACCGGTATCCACTTGATGAAAACGATAATCTCATCTCCAACTTCCCGGCGGCGTGGGTGGGGGACAGCTTCTTCGCCACCATTCCGCACCTGCTGACGGGCGCCATGCTGAACTTCCCCGAGGAGCCGGAAACCATCGCCGAAGACACGCGGGAGGTGGGGCCGAACTTCGTCATTTACGGTCCACGCCAGTGGGAGGGGCTGGTCAGCGAAATCCAGGTTAAAATGCTGGACGCCCACCCGCTGAAACGGCTTGTTTACAGACTATTCCTGCCGGTGGGACATAAAATAGCCGACCTTAAATTCGAGGGGAAAACTCCTAACCTGTACTGGCGAATCCTTCACTTTTTCGCTTACCTGGCGCTGTTCCGCCCCCTCAAGGACAGGCTGGGCTTAAGCAAGGTCAGGTTCGCCGTGACGGGCAGTTCTGTATTAAGTCTGGACACCTTCAGGCTTATCCACGCCATCGGCATCGAGCTCAGGCAGTGCTACGCCAGCACCGAGGCCGGGCTGATATCTTCTCACGGCAAGGGCGAGATTAAGTTCGAGAGCGTGGGACGGCCGGCGCTGGGGACTTCGGTCAGAATCACCAAAGAAGGCGAGCTTCTGGTCAACTCCGACTGCATGTTCACCGGCTATCACAAGGATAAAGAGAAGACCGCGACAACTCTCATCGACGGCTGGTGCCATACCGGAGACGCCGTCAATCTTAACGAGCAGGGGCACCTGATTTTCATGGACAGGCTGGAGCACATGGGCATGCTGAAATCCGGCGCTAAATACGCCCCCCAGTACATCGAGGGGAGGCTTAGATTCAGTCCCTATATCAAGGACGCCATGGTTATCGGCGGCAGGGACAAAGATTATGTTTCCGCCATCGTCAACATTGATTTCACCATGGTCGGCAAGTGGGCGGAACGCCACCGCCTCCCTTACACCACCTTCGTCGACCTCTCGCAAAAGAACGAGGTAGCCGAACTGGTGATGCAGGACCTGGAAAGGGTCAACAGCTATCTTCCGGAACAGTCGCGGGTGCAGAAATTCGTGCTGCTGCACAAGGAGTTCGACCCCGATGAAGCGGAGCTGACCCGCACCAGGAAATTAAGAAGAGAGTTCATGGAGCAGCGCTACAAAGACCTCATCGACGCTTTATATAACAATACCGATAAGGTGGATGTCCAGGCGCCCGTTACGTACCGCGACGGGCGCAAAGGCGTGGTAAAGACAAGTATCAAGGTCAGGAGTTTATAGTAAATGGAGTTCAGCTGGGCCGAATTTCTCCAGTTCACCATCACCGGCCTTTCGGTAGGTATGGTGTACGCCCTGATTGCCCTCGGCTTCGTGCTCGTCTGGAAAGCCAGCAGCGTGGCTAACCTGGCGCTCGGCCAGATTGTGCTCATTTCTTCATGGTTCACGTATTCGATGCTGGACCAAGCCGGGCTACCGCCATATATCGGGCTGCCGATTGTCGTTATCTTCGCGCTGTTCCTGGGGTGGGTCATCGAGCGCTTTGCGCTGCGGCCCCTCATCGCCCAGCCAATTCTCTCATTGATTGCGGTAACGCTCGGCATCGGGTACTTCCTTGAAGGCCTGATTACCTTTATCTGGCCCCTTAGCACCGCGGCGCTGCCCGAGCTGTTCCCGAAGGAGGTCGTCCACATCGGTCCGGCAGTAATATCGCAGGAATACCTGTGGGTTATCGGGATATGCCTGCTGATGTTCCTGGCGCTGGTGCTGTTCTTCCGCTATCACCGGATGGGCATCGCCATGCGCGCCACGGCCGATGACCAGATTGCCGTCCAAGCCTGCGGCATACCGGTAACGCGAGTCTTTTCGACTTCCTGGATGTTTGCCTGCGTGGTCGCTGCCATCGGCGGGGTGTTGATATCGAGCATCGGCAGCATCAGCCACGGCCTTGTGGAAACGGGACTCAAAGCATTCTCCGTGGTGATTCTCGGGGGTCTGGACTCATTTGTCGGGGCGATGGTGGCCGGGCCGGTCATCGGGCTGGCGGAGACCTATGGAGGGGGGTATTTAACGGAGTATCTCTGGGCAGGCGTAAGGGACATAATTCCCTTTATAATTATAATCATTGTCATGGTAATAAAACCTTTCGGTCTCTTCGGGGAGGAACGAATTGAGAGGATATAGTCGATGAGTCTGCCGTGCGGAGTCCGCAACCACAGCTACGCACAGGACATGGCTATTGTGCGCACCAAGACGCAATGGGGCATGATGCTCGGGTTTCTGGCACTGCTTTTCACGGCGCCTTTGTACCTTAGCAACTACTGGCTGGGCGTGTTCAACTTCATCGGCATTTCCATAATCGCCGCAACAGGTCTGAACATACTCACCGGCTACTGCGGCCAGCTTTCCATCGGGCATGCCGGCTTTATCGCCGTGGGAGCCTACACATCCGCCATCCTGACCACGCGTTTCGAGCTGCCTTTCCTGGTCGGTCTTATCTGCGCGGGCTTGATGGCCGGTATTATCGGCATCATTTTCGGTCTGCCTTCCATCAGGGTAAAAGGCTTCTACCTGGCGATTACGACCATAGCCGCCCAGTTTATCATTATGTGGATTATCCAGCAGTGGGGCTGGACGGGGGGACAGATGGGTATGACCGTTCCATTCGCCTCGATAGGGGGTTACGTTTTCCGCAGCGGGCAGAGTCAGTTTTACCTGATTTTCGGCATCACCGTGATTTGCGTATTTCTTGCCAAGAACCTGGTGCGCACCAGGGTAGGCAGGGCTTTCATCGCTATCCGCGACAACGACCTGGCAGCGGAGGTGATGGGGGTCAACCTGACCTATTACAAGCTCCTGGCTTTCTTCATCGGCTGTTTTCTGGCGGGGATTGCCGGCAGCCTTTTCGCCCACTGGAACATTTCGCTGACACCGGAACAGTTCAGCTTTAAAGACTCGATATTATATGTAGGCATCATTATAATAGGGGGACTGGGGACCAGCATAGGACCGATATTAGGTGTCCTGTTCATTCGCCTATTGAAGGAGGTTTTAACGATAAACCTGGTACCGTTCCTCGAAGATAAGCTCACGATGCTTCCGTCAGGGTTCGCCAGCGGTGTTACGCCCATGTTGTTCGGCCTGGTAATCGTCCTGTTCCTGATACTTGAGCCCAGAGGGATAGCACATCGCTGGAACCTGTTTAAAGCATCGTATCGTTTATGGCCATTTTCATATTAATAAGTAAAGGGGGTACAGGGTGATGTAGGCTTTCCAGTGACGAGTACTAAACTTGAACTCAATAAAGGAGGAGGAAAAACATGAAAAGCAAGAAACTTATTATCAGCATCATCGTTTGCGTCATTCTTGTCATAGCGAGTCTGCCTTATATGACCGGCTGCGGCGGCGCTGATAAAGAAGGCAAAACAATCAAATTAGGCATATCAACACCTTCAACCGGAGTTGCCGCCGAAAAAGGAAGACCGATGGAGCACGGTCAGAAAGACGCCATTGCCTACGTTAATTCCGAACTCGGGGGCGTCGACGGGTACCAGATCGAGATAGTCTGGCGCGACAACGGCTATGATGCCGCCCAGATGTCAAACATCGTGAGGAACTTTATGGACGAGGGTTGTGTCATGTTCTCGACATCATCCTCCGCCATGATGACGGCCTCAATGGGGCTGGCCAACGAATACGGGTTCGCCGGTCTGGCGGCGTTCTCATCGCCCAACCTGTACCGACCCCCGCAGCATGTTTACGGTCAGCTACCGGACTACGGCGATGATTTCCTGGCATTTATGCGCTACTACCTCGACGAGATATGGCAGGGGAGTGGCCAACCCAAAGTGGCGATTCACGCGCTGAATAACTCCACCGGTAAAGGCGCCATCAATGCCGCCAGAGCCTTCGCCGATGATATGGGAATCACCATCCTCTGGGACGGTGCCGAAGGTAAAGCCTTCGAGCATAAGGCCGATACCATATCCGAAATGGAGTCATTAACGCGCATCAAGGCGATGGAACCGGACGTCCTCTATATATCCAGCACACCGGCGCCGACGGCACTCATCATCAAGAACGCCAGGGAGCTCGGCCTGGACGTCGTTATCGCCTCCGGGCATGCCGGTTTCACCTCCGCGCTGGTTGACCTGGCCGGGGACGACGCCAACGATGTCTACGGCGTATTCCCGACCGTCAGCTGGGGCGATGACGTACCCGGTATGGCCAAGCTGATGGAGTACTGCGAAGCCAACCATCCCGAGGATGCCGGCAACGGCGACTACATCATCGGCTGGGCGCAAAGTCTGATTATGATGAAAGCTGTTGAGATGGCTCTTGCAAACGTAGGCTATGACGCGCTGACTACCGGTGATGCCAGTGCCTGGGCTAATCTCGAAAACGAGGGCATCAAGAAGCTTACGTTCTACGATGTCGAGGGACTGCACGGACCCGTCAGCTACACCGTGGGTGATAACCGACTTGCCAAATCAGTTCGCGTTTTCCAGGTCAAAAACGGGGTAATCGAAGCCCTGACCGGCTGGGTCGAAGCACCTGTCGTACAATATGAACTCTTTGACTGGTTCGGTCAATAGTCGTCATACATAAAGCGGGGCTCCGGAAGGCGGGGCCCCGCTTTGGAAGCTAAATAAATGCTTAAACTTAATAATATCGAGGTCACCTATCTTAACGTGATCAGGGTACTTCACGGCGTGTCCCTGACCGTAGAGGACGGCGCCATTATCGCGCTGCTGGGGGCTAACGGCGCGGGGAAAAGCACGACCCTGAAAGCCATCTCCGGCCTGCTTCACGTGGAAGAAGGCGAGGTGACCGACGGCAGTATCGAGTGGAACGGCGAGAGAATCGACAGGAAAAACGCCGAGCAGATAGGCAAGCTGGGCATTATCCAGGCGCTGGAAGGGCGGCATGTCTTCGAGCACCTCACCACCGAGGAAAATCTAATGGTCGGCGCCCACAACCGCCACGAACGGCATGCCATCAGGTCCGACCTGGAGATGGTCTATGATTACTTCCCGCGCCTTAAGGAACTGCGCCGCAACACGGCCGGCTATCTTTCCGGCGGCGAGCAGCAGATGCTCGTCATCGGGCGCGCCATGATGGCCACGCCCAAGCTGATGATGCTCGATGAACCGTCGCTGGGACTGGCCCCCTTGCTCGTCGAGGAAATATACGATATTATTAAGCGGTTCAATACCGAGCAAAAGACCTCCGTCCTGCTGGTGGAACAGAACGTGCGCATCGCCTTGAATATCGCCCACTACGGCTACGTGATGGAAAACGGCAGGGTGGTGCTCGACGGCACCGCTGAATTCCTGAAGAATAACGAGGATGTTAAGGAATTTTACATGGGGCTTTCCACGCTGGGCACCAAGAAAAGCTACCGTGAAGTGAAGCATTACAAGAGGAGAAAGCGATGGCTGTAAAGTCAAACAGGGACGAATATTTCGACGATTTAGAGACTATGCTGCCAGCTTCTCGTCAGTCATACCTCGATATGAAGCTGAACGCCCATGTTATTTACTGCTACAATCATTCACCCGCCGTCAAAGCCTCGTTCGATAAGGTCGGTGTCAGGCCGGAAGATATTAAAACGGTTAAAGATTTAGAGAAACTGCCCGTTATCCGCAAGACCGACCTCCTGGAAATGCAGAAGGCCGACCTGCCGTACGGCGGAATTATCGGCATGCCCCAGGAAGACGTCGAAAGGGTGTTTATTTCACCCGGCCCCATTTATGAAATTCAGTCCTCCAGCTACAAATGGTTCGCCAAGGCGTTCTGGGCGGCGGGGTTCAGGAAGGGTGATGTCGCCACCAATACTTTTACCTATCACATGTCACCGGCAGGTATACTTTTTCATGAAGCCATCAGGGACTGCGGCGCCACCGTGGTGGTAGCAGGAACCGGCAATACCGACCTGCAAATACAGATAATGAAGGAGCTCAAGGTCACCGGCTTCGTGGGGACGCCCAGCTTTCTGAACACGGTTATCAAGCGCGCCGAGGAAATGGGCAATAATGTCAAAAAAGACCTCTATCTCAAGCGCGCCTGGTTCACCGGCGAGATGCTACCCCCCTCGCTGCGTAAGACGTTCGAGGGGGATTACGATATCGATACCTTCCAGACCTACGCCGTCACCGAGCCGGGCGGTGCGATAGCCTACGAATGCAAAGAGAAGTCCGGCATGCACCTCATGGACGAATACGTTACCGAAATCGTCGACCCCGAGACGGGGAAACAGCTCGGCCCCGGCAAGGTGGGTGAAATCGTTACCACCCAGCTCTACAACAAAGACTGGGGGCTTATCCGCTTCGGGACGGGGGATTTATCATCTTACGTTACCGAGTCCTGCCCCTGCGGTCGCACCGCTTACCGCATCACCGGCATCGTCGGCAGGGCAGGGGACGCGGTCAAGGTGCGGGGCATGTTCATCGTCACCAAGCAGGCAGAGCAGGCGATTCTCGGCTTCAGTCAGGTCGCTAAATACCAGCTGGTCGTGGGACGCCGCCAGCACCGCGACGAAATGACGCTTAAGGCGGAGTTGAAGGCTGATACTAATAAAGAGAAGCTATCACTTGACATAAATAACAAGTTCCAGGACATCTGCCGCATCAAGATAGACAGGATTGAGTTTGTTGCCCCGGGCTCAATACCCGATAAAGAGCAGGGGATTAAAGACGAGCGCAAGTGGGAATAGACTGCGTTCCGTTTATTCAGGTCTGAAACCGACGAAGACCGGTGTCTGCAATTTCATAGTTTTCGGATAGGGCACCGCTTTTATATCGGTAAAACCGGCTCCAGCCAGCAACCTACGCCAATCGTTCTCCGCAAAGAGACCAAACGTATGCCGCTCATATTCGGATTTCGCCGCTTCGCCTTCTCTAAAGAGAAATACAAAATCCACATAATACCAGGTATCATCCGGGTCCGGGTCCCATGTCCATTCAAGGTAACGCATCGAACAGCCTTCGCCGTCATGCCCGCCGTGTTTGGTTTTCGGGGTAAAAGACTCCCGTATAAAGTCGGGGGCGAATAATGCCACGCCACCCGGTCGGCAGTGAATAAAGGTCGTTTTCATAGCTTTAAGCAGGTCAGCTTTGGTAAGCATATATGTAATGGCATCATGGATAAACACGGCATCGAACTGCCTTCCCAGTCGCAGGCTTCTCATATCACCCTGGATATGTTCACACTCGGGATTAAGGCGGCGGCTGATTTTTAACATATCTTCAGATAAATCCGTTAGCGTCATTTTAAAGCGGGATTTCATACGTGAGGCGCTATTGCCGCCGCCACTGCCCAGTTCCAGCGCATCTCTAATCTGGATGCGACTGTTTTCTACCATGACGCGGGTGTAGAATTCCACCTCTTCTTTGTAATCTCCAGGTGCAGTCAGCAGGTGAAACCAGTCGGCAAATTCATGGTACATACGGGGGAATTGTTCTGTTTGTTGCTGGCGGGGCATTATGTTTTCTCTTCCCCCAGGTAGGCGGCAATCACTTCCGGGTTGTTCTTGATTTCTTCCGGCGTGCCCTCGGCGATTTTCTTGCCGAAGTCCAGCACCACGATACGGTCGGCGATATCCATGACCACCCCCATATCATGCTCCACCAGCACGATGCAGCTTACGCCGTCCCGCAGAACAGGCGTATCGGGGTAGGTGTCTCCCTGTCCCTCGAAAATATCAATGATGAAGCGGGCGATGTCCTCTTTTTCCTCGAGGTTCATGCC
>DAOULS010000041.1:0-47171 GCA_034418415.1 Dehalococcoidales bacterium
GAGCTGAGAAGGCGGAAATGATGGACTTAGAGAAGGCACAGGCTGATATAGCTGAAATAACAAAAAAGCTGGAGAAATTCATGGTGGTGGTGGTCGGCCAGAAAACGACAGGGGCTGGGAAAAAGGCGATGGCAGCCGGTCAAGAGGTTGCCCCGGAACCGACACCCCCGACACCCGTAGAGGCCGGTGTAGCCTGTGTCACCAAGGACTTTAAGACGGTGATTAACGCTCTCCAAACCTCTTATGTGGGCAAGGGTGAGGTTCCCGGCCTCGTCAAGGACTTCCTTGAATCTTTACCGGAGTGCGAGGTGTAGGTATGGCGAAAGGAAAGGTAATCATAAAAGGCATCCCCGGTGCTCCGGGTGTAGCCGTGGTCACTGTGCGCATTGTGGACAATGAGCCGTCCAAAATGGCCGCAGTTAAACAGAGTGAAGCTCTGGTGGGCGAAAGTTTTGTGCCCGAAGACGACCAGTTCCTTAAAAAGGCCGCCGCGCTGGTGACCGATGTAGGCGGTAGGACGACCCATGCTGCCATCGCCGGCAAGATACACGGTATCCCGGCGGTGGTAGGTACGGTCGAGGCCACATCGGTTCTTAAGAACGGTCAGGTAGTCGTGGTTGACGGCAATGAAGGTGTGGTTTATGAGCATCTTCCGGATGCAGGTCCTGGTGCGGCACCTGCTGCCGTCAAATCTCTCGCGGACAGGATGGCCGAATTGGCAGCCAAGTCAGGTAAGCCACTGAGCCCTGAGTTCCTGGAAAAACTCAGGAGGAGGGGGATGTAGGTGGAACATACTAGCAGGCATAAAAATATGGTAAGTATCCCCTCTAAACAGGTATGAGGCTAAATGATTAAAGCAAAAGTTATACCTTGACCGCAGGTAAATTGAGGATTATAATAAGTATGATGAACAAGGAAAAAATTATTTTGGACTTGTGTGGTGGCTCTGGGAATTGGGGTAAACCCTACGAAGAAGCAGGCTATACTTACTACAATATCACATTGCCTGAGTATGATGTGCGAACTTATAATCCGCCTAGCGATGTATGGGGTATATTAGCAGCACCACCTTGCACTGAATTTAGTAAGGCTAGACAGAAAAATAGATACATGCTAGAAGCACCAAAACGAGATTTAGAAGCTGGCATGGAGCTAGTTAATCATTGTCGCCGTATCATAAGTATTGCTCATCCTCATTGGTGGGTAATAGAAAATCCCGTTGGACTATTAAGGCAGTTTCTTGGTAAACCAGCGTTCACCTTTCACCCCTGGCAATATGGAGACCCCTGGACGAAATATACCGACCTTTGGGGGGATTTCAAAATACCACCTGTAATATTCCCTACTCAACAAGACTGTCTAAACAATTTAGGTGTTCCAGTTCGTGATTATCTGCGACAAAGAGGCATTTCGCCAAGCATCAGAACTGGTAAATTGTTACCATCTAAAGCAGACTTAGATAAAACGATATTCAAATATACAGGGATGAGAGAAGAACGCTCTGCATTTAGGGCTGAAACCCCTATGGGATTCGCTAGGGCTTTTTGGGAGTCCAATCAATAGGAGGCTATTATGACTAAGAAACCATTAACTAAGCAGGAATTTGAAGCTCTACTCACTAAGGCTGCTCAACCTCTACCGAAGCCAGAGCAACCACCCGTCCAAGAAGCAGAACAAACATCGGGACAGATGACTTCCGATGGTTGTAACGAAAACCATACTCGTTAAGGTAAGTCTGAAAGTATTTAGGAGATACGGCATGATAGACGCCATTGATACCACGCTTGACCAACGACCAGAAGCCCTCAACTGTATTCACATGGGTAAGACCTCTGGCATACTCACCCTTGCCATGCCTGATAACTCTGTGGGTATATCCGAGCCTCTGAACCATGTTGTAGCTGGCAAGCTCGTCTGTGTAGATGGTATTCTGTGCATCTCTAGGCACTTGCTTCCAGATGATAGGCAGAATAGTCCGAGTCTTAACATCGGACACAACCTTGCTCATTATCTGTCCTTCGTCTCGGTGAGCCAAGCCTACCACTGGTGTTTTGCCTTCCGCTCCACGCCCTCTAGTCCCGCTATGCTTACCGCCTATGTAAGTCTCGTCTACCTCAATATGACCGATAAATGGATTAGATTTCTCATCCATGAGGCTTCTAATCTGTTTGAACATCCGCCATGCCGTCTTATAGGTTACTCCAAGCTCACGCTCAAGTTGCTTGGCGGAGATACCGCATCGGGTAGAAGCCATGAGAAACATAGCATAGAACCAAGAGCGGAGTGTTGTAGCCGATTTGTGAAAGATAGTATCCGCAGTCGGGGATACCGAGTGCCCGCAGAACTCACAAGCGTAAACCTTAACTCCAGCACGCTTGTAATACTTTGTTATCTTCTGGCAGTTCGGGCAACTAACGCCCTGTGGATAGCGAGCTTTGAAAAGAAAATCAAGGCAAGTATCATCAGTCGGGAACTGCTGATTGAAGTCTTTAATCGTATACTTATTAGCTTTCATTTCTCACCTCTCACTAATAAGTATAGCATAAAAGTTACTGTATGTCAAGGGATAGTTACCAAGTTTTATGACCACGTCGGGAAGGCTTTAGTCAATGAAGGTATAATATGAAAGGGGGTTAAAATGGAAATAATCGTTTGTTCGCAATGCGGGGGGAATATGGAACGATACGAAGAAATCGGCGGGGCGCGCGTTGACTGGACGCTGGACGTTCCCATTTGTCCAGTATGCCGCGGCGTCCCTGGGGCCCGCCCGTTGACCAGGAAGCGCGACGTCCTGGGCGGCTTTGCCTGGAAGCGCGACGCCGACGGGAAGAAGGTTCCGAAATGAATTCGGCCGTCGTAATAGTCGTCATATTTACAATCGCGAACGCCTTCGTCTTCATTGCGACCGTCGTCTTCTTCTTCGCGAACCTGAAGCTTTATACTGAAATACTGAAGGCCAAAGACCAGCGGGGGAAAAGGCAATGAAAATCGGCGGCATTGAATACGACGACCTTCCAATAAGCGGGGCGGTCTTCACTGATATTGACCGCCGTTTTCGCCTGGCATTATGGCGGATATGGGAACGCGCGAAACCGCCGCTTCTTTTCATTGGCTTGAACCCGTCCAGGGCCAGTGAATACCGCGACGACCCGACAATCGTTCGCGTTGTTCGCTTCGCCAAAGAAAACGGATTCGGCGCGCTATTCGTCGGGAATCTATTTGACCAGGTAACGCCGTATCCGTCGGCCCTGGACATTGGCCGCGACCAGGCCGCCAATGACGAAACCCTTCGACAAATGCGGGACTTATGTTCGGAAATCCTGGTCGGTTGGGGGGCTTTGGCCGACATATTCCCATATCGGGCGGCGGAAGTTTTGAAGCTGGTCGGGAAGCCCGTCTTATGCCTGGGGAAAACGAAGGACGGCTGGCCGCGACACCCGCTTTTTATTCCCGCGGATACGCCGTTCGAAGAATACAAAGGGGGCGCGCCATGAAAAGGAATCCCAACGAACTTCCCGAACTATTATTCATTACTGGTATCAATGTAACATTCATTTTGAAGGGGAAGCTTTCGGAAAGCGAAGTCAACGGCTTCGTTGATTATTTGAACGAAACCCATAATAGCGGACGGGATTATTTCGCCGCCCTTCTTCGCGAATATGGAAGCGCGAAAATCAAAATACGGGCGATTTTATGAAAGCGTTATCATTGCGGCAACCCTGGGCCTGGTTGGTCGCGTCGGGTATTAAGGACGTCGAAAATCGGTACTGGCCGACGAACTTCCGCGGTCGCTTTTACATTCACGCGGCGAAGTCAATGGAAATCAAGGTTCAAGGGCTCGGCGATGAATGGATTATCGAACGACTGGAAGCGGGCCAGGTAACGCGGTATTGGAACGCCCGCCTTGACCGCGGGGCCATAATCGGCGAAGCGACCCTGGTTGATTGCCGTTTCCGTTGCGGCGATACAAACGCGAATTTATTTTCGAAATGGCACGAAATAGGCCGATACGGATTCATGCTGACCGACGCGAAACTTTATGAAGTACCTATCCCTTGCCGCGGGTTCCTGGGGTTTTTCGAACCGAATATTGAAAGGGGGTAATATGGGCGAATTCAAAGTAAAACCAGTTACGAACGCGAAGGGTGAACCGCTTTTCGCTTGTCCATTCCCGAACTGCGGGTCGCGGTTCGCGAAGGAACCAGGCAAGCCCGAAGCTTGTCTGAAACACCGCCAGCTAATCGCTGACGTAATGTTTATCATAAATCATATTAATTGGAGTACGGTTGACGGCAAGGCCCCGCCAGTATCGGGCGGCCCGCCCGAACAACAAGGGCCGAAGATATTCATTCCAAAGCCAGGAATGGTGGACAAAGCAATCGCGGAAGCGCGCCAGGCCGCGGGAAGGGGGTCTTAATGAAACGATTACATTAAATCATTACTCTTAATCATTACTTTTAATCATTACTGAAAGGGGGTAAAACAAATGTTCGAATGGTTGAAAAAGCGATTCAGGAAGCGACCGATTGACGTCGGCGACTTTACCAGGGCCGAACCTGAAATCGTCAACGGCGAAATTCAGGCCGTCGCCATAAAGCCGACGGTTGACCGATTAAAGAAGCCTATATTTACCGCGCGCCAGGGCGGTCAAAAGCGGAACCGCCGACACATTTATCATCAACCGTATGGCTATCCGATAAGGGCTTGCGATTGGATAGCCGTTGACGACGAAAATCTGGAAGATATAAAATACCCGCCACCTGGGGCCCTTTGGCCTGATTATGTAACTTGCCGTCATTGCCTGGCAATCGCGGAAAGGAAACGCGGGAACCCGTATGGCGGCGTCCCGATACCAGGCCGCCAAAGGGGGTAATAATGACAAAGAAGAAGGCCGCCCGCGCCTGGAACGCGCTTCGGGCCGAAGAACGCCAGGAATTCTTCTTCCTGGTCTATGAACAAATGGGGGTCGGTCGAACCCTAAAGCGGCTATGGGGAATTGTCCGCGGCCTGGGGGTCGAAATCTCATTGAAGACGCTTGAAAGGTATTCGTCCGAATACGGCTGGCAAGCGCGAATCCTGGAACGCGCGGCCCGCCAGGAAAGCGCGGAATTCCAGGACGTCCAGGCCCAGGTTGACCGAATGAACGCCGAACACGCCCAGGCATTCCAGGACATAGGGGCCCTGGTCAAAGCGGGCGTCCTTCATTATCAGAAGGAAATCGAAACAAAGGTCAAAGCTGGCCTTCCGCCGACCCTGGAAATAGACCTGGCGACAATCGGCAAGCTAGCCCAGACGTACCAATATGGCGAACGCCTGGCGCGGGGCCTGGCGACGTCGAAGGCTGAAGTAATCGTCGAAGTCCTTCCGCCGCTGGTCAAAGATATGTTCGCCGTCTTCCTGGCCGTCAATGTGATTACGAATGACCCGCCCGAACTGGTTCGGAAGCGGGAAGCCGAATTCATATCCCGCGGCGACCAGGTACTATTGACGTATTATGGGAAGACGAAGGAACTTCCCGAAAAGGGGTCGGAAGAATAAGAAGGAAAGGGGGGAAATGGAATGAATGTCGTTGAACTTATCAGGGGGCTAGTCCGTCCGACTGTAACTTGGCTTGTTGTCCTGGCCCTGGTCTTCGCTTTGATTTACCTAGTAATCAAATTCGCTGATATTGATATGGCGAAGACAGTCCTGGTCGGCTTTATGACCCTGGTCGGTACGATTGCGGGCTTTTGGTTCGCTTCGCGGACGAAGACAACGCCGCCAACGAACGGGGGTCAATAATGCCTGGTCTTTGCCATAAATGCGGGCTTCCGCTATATACTGGCAATATCAAGGTCGTTCGGCGGCGGGGGAAAAGGCCGAAACGTGAACATCGGGCTTGTCCGTCGCCGAATGACTTCGTCGAAACAACCAGGCTTGGCGACCCGAAACCTTCCTTCGTTCGCTTGCCGCATGGGGACGACGGAACCGCCGACGCAACCCGCCTTCAGCGGCCCCAGGAAGGCACAGCGGGCCCTTTGACCGTTGACCTGGTATGGGAATATCAGGAACCGCCCAAATTCCGTTATTTCATAACCAAAGACCAGGCGGAACGGGTCAAAGCGTCGGTCGAACGGAACGCGGCCTTCGGCCTGGGAATTGGCTTTGAAGTAATACCCGTTCCTGACGACCAGGTCGAAGCCGACCCCGAACGCTTCGCTGACCTGGTCGAAGTGAAGGTCGAATGGGAATGAAGATTCGAACGCGACGCCAGCTTGAACGAATGCACGTCTGGACGCATAGGCGATTCCACGATGCAACCGCCCCGCGCTTTTGGCGTTATTGGCTGGACGTCCGAACAAAGATTCAAGACCTGATTGTCCAGGGTAACTTTAGACAACTAAAGTCAACCGAAGTAACCCTGGACGAATGGTTACAGATTGCCGCCGCCCAAAAGGTCGCCCGCGACCTGGGACTGACGTTTTCCTGGTTGCGGGAATCAGGCGACGGCGTTATAATGAGTATGGGAAAGTCGAATGATAACGCGAACGCCTTATCTTCTGAAGGACGCGGCCCAGGCCGTAAACGTCCGACAAGCTGAAGAACTTCGGGACTGGACGCGGACACCCGCGACCCTGGGCCAGTACCTTTCCCGCGGGGCCTATACGCGACCGCGTCATATCGAATACTTGGCCGACCGAATCGCCGAAGTCGCCCAGGGCCCGCGCTTCTTCGTCATTACTATTCCACCCCAACACGGCAAAAGCGAACTGGTTTCGCATTGGACGCCCGTCTGGTTCCTGAAGAAGTTCCCCTGGAAGAAGGTCGGCCTGGCGTCTTATGAAATGGGTTACGCTTCGGAATGGGGCGGCAAAGCGAAGGACACAATCAATGATAACGCCGACGAATTGGGTCTTCACTTGCGGCGGGACACGAAAGCGAAGGGCCGCTGGAATCTTCGGGGTTATGGCGGCGGAATGTTCGTCGCGGGTATCGGCGGCCCCTTCACGGGCCGCGGCTTCGACTTGATTATCATTGACGACCCCGTTAAAAATGACGCGGAAGCCCTTTCGCCAGTTTATCGCCGCCGTGTGTGGAACTGGTATCGAACCGTCGCGCGAACCAGGCTGGCCCCTGGCGGTTCAATAATCCTTATTATGACCCGCTGGCATGAACAAGACCTGGCGGGCGCGCTTCTGGGGAATCCGCCCCAGGACGAAGAAGAAGCCGAAGCCGCGCTGGAACTGGAAAACGAACCGCGGGACGAATGGGAAATTATCAACCTTCCCGCCCTGGCCGAAGACGCCGACCCGTTGGGGCGAAAGCCTGGCGAAGCCCTTTGGCCCGAACGGTACGACGAAACCGCCCTGGCAAAGTCCAGGGTCGCCGCTGGCCCGTTTTGGTGGTCGGCCCAATACCGCGGACACCCGCAACCTGAAGGCGGCGGCATAATCAAGACGGCCTGGTTCAAGTCTTATTCGGAAGACGACCTTCCCGAACACTTTTCGCGCCTGATTCAGATATGGGATACGGCTTATAAAGAAAAACAACGCCATGACCGTTCGGCCTGTATTACCCTGAGCGAAACGATTCGACCGACGCGATATTATATCCTGGACTTATACGTCCGCCGAATGGAATTCCCCGACCTGGTTCGGTCAACCCAGGCGAATTATGACAAATGGAACCCCGACCGCGTCCTGATTGAAGACAAGGCTTCGGGAATATCGCTTATTCAGCAAGTCCGCCGTGATACGACCGTCCCACTTCGGGCGGTCAAGGCCGTTGACGATAAGGTAACGCGGGCCCATACCGTAACGGGAATTATGGAAGCGGGCCAGGTCTTAATCCCCGAACGCGCGCCCTGGTTGGCCGAATTCCTGAAGGAAGTCGGCGACTTCCCAACGGGGGCCCATGACGATATTGTTGACGTCCTGGTTCATGGCTTGCGGGCCCTAAAGCCGCGATTATTGGGTCGTCGCCTGGGCCGCCTACACGAAACAAAGACGTCGCGCTGGCGCGAATGAATTTTCCATAGTGTCAACTTGACACTTTCGAAAATTCGGTTTACAATTTGATAAAACCAGGAAATTAAAGGGGGGCCAAATGACAGAAGACCGAAACCGCCCGCCAGGTAATCAGCAAAGGAAATTCAACCCGAACCGCCCGAAGAAGGGGCGGTCTTTTCGTAATTACCAGGGCGACCGACCCGCCAACCTTCGAACCGTCGTCGGCGTAACGGGCTTGAAACATATCGGCGGCCGAATCCGTGAAGAATATTTGAACGCGCTTAAAAATTGGTCGTCTGAAGTCAAGCTATACCTGGAAATGAAGGACGACCCGATTATCGGCGCGCAACTGGACGCCATAAAGCTTCCGCTTCAGGCCGCTTCCTTCGACGTCGAACCCGCGCCAGGCGGGGCCGCGAATGACGAAGCCGCCGCCGAATGGCTTTGGGACAATCTGAATAATATGGACGGTCAAACCTGGAATTCACACGTCGAAGACGGCCTGGAATGCTTGGACTTCGGCTTCGCCCTGGGGGAAATCGTTTTGGAAAAGCGAATGGATGGCCGATTATGGTTGAAGAATATTGACCCCCGCGGCCAGGAAACATTATATCAATGGCTTTATGACGACCCCGATAATAAAGACAAGCTGACGGGGTTCAAGCAACAAGACCCGAATTCAGGTTCGACATTTGACATTCCGATTGACAAATGTACGCATTTCAAATTCCGCGGCCGCAAGGGGAACCCCCAGGGTCATTCCGTTTTAAGGGCTTTATATCGGCCTTATAAGTTCGCCCGCAACCTGGAAGACCTGGAAGGAATCGGAATTGAACGGGACGTCGGCGGAATGCCGATTGCGCGTCTGGGCGAAGGCGATTATACAACCCAGGACGTCAACGACCTGAAGGCGGCCTTAAAAGGAATGAGAAAAGACGAAGAAATGTATTTGATTGAACCGAACGGGATTGAAATTCGTTCTTACGCCAGCGGGACGAAGATATACGATACGAATGTCGTAATTGACCGCTGGCATAAAATAACCTTAATGCGATTCTTTTCCCAATTCTTAATCCTGGGTATGTCGAACGTCGGAACCCAGGCCCTAGTCAAAGGTTCCCAGGACTTCTTCACCCTAGCCCTTGAAGCCGTCCAGCGTTACCTTCTGGAAGCCTGGAATCTTCAGCTTGTCCCTTATCTTTTCCGCTTCAATGCCTGGACGGGGCTTTCAGGCTATCCGACAATCGTCTGGGAAAAACCAGGAAAGATTGACCTGGCGGCCCTAGTCAATGCCTTGAACACGGCGGCGGGCGCGAAGATATTCACGCCAACCGACGTTGACGAAGACCATTTGCGGGCCCTGGCCGACCTTCCCGAACTTCCCGAAGAAGAACGCGGGGCCCCGCGGGACGTCGAAGCCCCGCCAATGGGCGGCTTGTTTGACCTTCCTGATAAATTCGACCGCCTGGACAAGTCCGTCGGCAATATCGAAAAAGAATTATCCCTGGCAGGGGGTAAATGAGGAAGAAGCCGTTCCTTTGCCATATCAAACATAAATGGGGCCCCTGGCGAATACACCCCGTTTATGGCGACCGCGACCTTCGCCGTTGTATCCGTTGTGGCGAAGGCCAGGAAAGGAAGAACGGCCGAATCTGGAAGGGGAAGAATAATTCGAAATGGCCGTATCATTAACCAAAAGACGCCCGCATTTTGCCGCCCGTAAGAAGGCGGGGCAAGTCCAGCGAATCGGTTCGGGAACCTATGAAGAACGGACGAATCGCCAACAACGGAAGCTTGTCCGCGTCTTCGACGAATGGGCCGCCGCCCTGAAGCGCGATATTGTTTCCAGGGCGAAGCGGGGCGCGACGGTTCCCGAACTTCAAGCTTACCTGGACGACCAAATCCCGAAGCTTGAAGCGCGCCTGGTCGAAATCAACGGCGCGGGTGTTCGGAATGCCGCGAAAACCGTCGCGGGCCAGCGCGTCGAAAACTCCGCCGTCCAGGGGAAGATTGACCAGCTTATTCGCGAAGGCGAAACCCTGGTTCGCGAAAACCTGGTTCCGAAGGTACATGAAAAGCTGACGTTAGCCCTGGCCGCCGCCGTCCCTGGCCTGGTTATCGGCGGCCTGGCCGTCGAACAACAAAGGGCCGTCGCCCTGGCAATTAAGAACGCGTCGGCCGCAACCAGGGCCGCCCCCGCCCAATATGCGGGCGGTTATTGGGTCGCGCTTTTTGAAGTTCAAAGAACCCTGGGAACCGAACGGGAAGAAGAACGGCGGGCCCAGGGGCTTGATATTGAACCCGTCCGCTGGAATCTTGACCCGCGGGCCGAACATTGTCAACCTTCGCCTGGTTTTTACGGTTGCCCACAATTGGCGGGCGAATACCCGAACGGCTGGAATTCGCTTCCGACTATTCCCGCGGGTCAAGTAACTTGTCGCGGGAATTGCCGTTGTCATTTGGAAGTCTTCAGGGACGGCCAATGGCGGCGCGGCGTTTATGACGATTAACGAAAGGGGGTTCAAGCAATGCCGACGAATCAATTGTCAATCGAAAAGAACGAAAGCCTGGAAGTCAAGGTCTATGACGGCGACGGCGTCGAACATGATATAACCGCCGCCTTCCGTACCATAAGCGGAACGACTTCCCCGTCCGCCGTCGAAAATACCATTTCGCTTCAGGACGGCAATACGAACATTTGTGTTGACTTCACGGCTAACAGCAAAGAATTGAAGTTTGGCCTTGACGAATCGGTTGTCAAACAACTGGTCGCCCTGGCGAAGTAATGAATGATTAACGGCGACGTTATTTATTGCGATTGTTGCGGGACTGAAAAGCTGGCCCAGGTCGTCGGCGATAACCTGGTAATCAAAGACCGCCGACACGGGGAAAAGCACGTCGCCGTTATTAAGCTTTCCGAAATACTTGACATTTTGCAAAATAAGGCCCATAATTCTACAAAAGACCAGGCCGCGGTTGCGGCGAAACATTAACAACTGAATATCAGGCGGCGCGGGTAGGACAAACGGAAAGTCGTCGGTTCCATAGGCCGAAGGACGGGGTTCAATTCCCCGACCCGCTACCAAAGACCGCCCGCAAGTCGGCCCGACCGACCCCGATTGACGGAAGTCCGTCCTTCGGGGTTTTTTTATTTGGCCTGGTCGGGGGCCTGAAATGGATTGCCCGATATGCAAAAAGAACGGACTGGAAAAACTGGAAGAACAATCGCGCGGAATGGGGAATCAGGAATTCGTCAAATGTACCCATTGCGGGACGGTTGCTTTGCTTTCGGGCGACCAGGTAACGCAAGTCTGGACGGACGAATCCATCCAGGAAGGGGGTAAATAATGCCGTTCGGCCCTTATGCTGACTTTGACGAATGTGTCGCGAAGAATGCTGACAAGTCCAGTCCTGAAGGCTTTTGCGCCTGGTTACATCATAAAATTACGGGAACCTGGCCGACTGGAATGTCGGCTGATAAGTTCCCGCTTCCTTTTATGGAAGCATACGACCAGGCTTTGACCGCTGGTAAATCGGAAAAGGAAGCTTACGCCGCCGCTGAAGAAGCGGCCAAAGCGGGCGGCTTCGAATTGACCCGATTCGGCTGGTTGAAACAATTCCAGGCCCCGAACATGAAGACCGTCGCCAGCGTTGACGTCTTCGCCGCTGGAACCTGGACAGATAGCGCGGGGTTTACGCGAAACTGGACGGGCGAAGACCTGGATAATATGGTCAAGGCATTCGAAGCGGGGGTTCCCGCGATTGTCCCCGTGAAATGCGGCCATACCGACGACGAATTCAACCGTAAAATCGCGGAAGCCCTGGACGTGCCCGTCGAAGTGATTACGGGCGACCAGGGTCAAGGTCAAATCTCAATCGGGAAAATGACTTCCCTTCACAGACGCGGCGATATACTGACCGCGTCGTTTGATAGTGTCCCCGAACCGATAGCCAACCTTATCGAAGGCGGCCAATATTCGACCGTATCGGTCGAAATCGAAGACCAGGTCGGGGACTTCGGCCCCGTTATAACGGGCGTCGCATTATTGGGCGCGGAAGAACCAGCGGTTGACAAGGCGACGCTTGAACGGGCCCTTGTATTTGGCGGGGCCAGGAAAGGCGCGCGGGTATGGTCGTTTAGAGTTGGCGACGACCTTCCCGATACCGCGACGCTTCGGAAGGAATTCGAAGAAATCCGAGATAAAGTCGCGGACGTGATAAAAGGGAAGCGCGGCGCGCCTATCTTCAGGGCCATATTCGGAAAGCTGGCCGAAATGTTCGAAGGAATGGTCGGACAAATGACCGCGCCGAAGGGGGGAAATATGACGTATGAACCGACTTCTGAAGAACTTCTTCAGAAGGGGAAACCGCCTAAAGAATGGTGGGACAAATGCGTCGCCAAAGTATCGGGCTGGCCTGGCGTCAATGACGTTGCCGCTTTTTGTGGTTCCGTATGGTTCCACGACGACCCGATACCTTCGACTTCATTCGCAAGCGAAGAAGCGGCGAATCAGGCCGAAACCAAATTCAAAGAAGGGGGAAGGAATATGAAAACACTTCCAAAAGCAATCGCAAATATGAAGGCCGAAGAAATTCGGGGCCTTAACCTGGCCGACCTGGTCAAAAAGTTCCAGGAAGGCGAAGTTCCACAGGTCGAAGAACTTCAGGCCGCCTTCCAAGATATGTCGCCGATAGCCGCCGCCCTGGGCCTGGGCGCGGAAGCGACGGTCGAAGAAATCGTCGCGGCAATTCAAGCCCTAGTCGAAAAAGCGGCCGCCAGCGCGCCCCCGCCTGAAGGGGAAATGGCGAAGGAATTCCAGAAGGCTTCGACCCGAATCGCCGAACTGGAAACTGACAAGCGGGTTCGCGATTGGGAAGACCGAACGCGGGAATTTACCGCGATTCCAGGAACCGCCCACGAACACGCCGTAAAGCTGGCGACCATTGAAGGGAAAGCGGGGAAGGAAACCGCCGAAATCCAATACGGCGCGCTGAAGGAAGCGAATCGCCTGGCCGCTGACGCGACCCGAATCCTGGGAACCGCCAGGAAACAGGAAACGGCGAACGACTTCGACAACGAAGTCGCCAAATACCAGGAAAAGAACCCGAACGCGACGAAGGCCGAAGCTATAAAGGCCATATCGAAGGCCCGCCCCGACCTGTATTTCGCCAGGGGCTAGTCAAGGCGGCATAACCAAATAAACGAAGAAGGGGGAAATTTCAATGGGTGCAAATGAAAAACCAGTTTTCACCGATAGCCACGAAGCGGACGCCAGCTTCGCTTCGAAACAGTATTACGGTTGTAAGTATGGGGCCGACAACCATATAACTACAATGGCCGCGATAACTGACGTTCCCGCGGGAATGGTAACGAACAATCCTGGAAGCGGCGAAGTCGCCCAGGTATTGAAAGTCGGCCGTTGTCCTGGGGTTGTCTCTGAAGCCATTACTTACGGCCAAAAGGTACGCATTGACGCCGCTGGCAAAGTCGCGCTTTGCGAACCTGGTTCGGACACAACGACCTATATGGTCGGGACGTGTGTCCAGGGGGCCGACGCTGACGGCGAAGTAGGGGTCTTCGACTTCTGTTTCCCGAACGCGGCCAGGGCCGCTTAAATCGGCCGAACGAAAATCTTAAAAGGGGGAAATCGAACAAATGGTTAAAAAATTCGGAAGACACTTTGGAAACCCGACTGGAAGCGACGTTCACCTGGACGCGGCCCTTTCCGAAATCGCAATCGCGTATAAGAATAAAGACTTTATCGCTGACCGCGTCTTCCCGCTTGTCCCCGTTGATAAACAGTCGGATAAGTATTATGTCTGGGACAAGGGTTCCTGGTTGACGAACCAGGTCGAAAAGCGAACCCCTGGCGACACCTATCCCGAAGGACGCATAAAGCTTTCCAATGACGAATACTATTGCGACATCTTTCACCTGGGTTATCCTATCCCCGACGAAGATGTCAAAAACCAGGACGACGCCGTCCAATTAGAACAAACGGGCGCGGAATGGCTGGCCCATCAGTTCATGTTAAACCGCGAAATCGAAATTGCGACGGCGATTCTGGGGAATAGTATCTGGGACAACGACCTGGACGGCGGAACCGACTTCACGCAATGGGACGATTACGATAATTCCGACCCCATTGACGATATTGATACTTATATGGACACCGTCCAGCAAAACACGGGCGTCCGCCCGAATACCTTAATCCTGGGCCGCCAGGTCTTCAGTAAGATTCGCCGACACCCGCTTTTACTCGATATATTCAAGTACACGGGGCGCGGCATACTGACGGCCGACCAGGTCAAGGACGCCCTGGACGTTGAAACCCTTCTAATCGGTAACGCCATTCGGCGGACATCGAATGAAGGGGCGGCGACGGCCGTTCAAGCCTACGTCTGGGGGAAGGACGCGCTTCTTCTTTACGTTCCCGAACGACCCGCCCTTCGCGAACCCGCCGCGGGTTATACCTTCGTCTGGAAGATTGACGGGGAAGGCTTGACAACCCAGGTCATACCGACCCGCCAGGACGACCGCGACCGCGACTTCCTGAAAGGGAAACACGCGTTCGACTTCAAGGTAACGGGAACCGACCTGGGCGTCTTCTTTGACGACGCCATAAGCTGACCTTAAATCGGCGGGCCCTGGGTTATCCTGGGGCCCCCGAAATCGAAAAAACGAAATAAGGGGGAAAAATCAATGGTTGTACGTTGGAGAGGTACACACGTTTTTGACCGACTTCTGGTTGACGATATAAATTGGGCCTATCAGCGAAGGGCTAATCATGTTTATTATGTTGATTCAGTCAATGGTTCTGATTCTAACAGTGGGGCTTCCTGGGAATATGCGAAGGCTACATTCGCCGCCGCCCTTGACCTGGCCGTTGATTGGGATGCCATAGTCTTATCAGGCGGCGATTATACCGAAGACGAACTTCAAATCACGCAAAGGGGTTTGAAGGTTATCGGAATCAATCCGACGGGGCCTTCCCGCGGGCCAGTCCTGTTTATCGGCGAAGGAAACGACCATATCTTAGAACTTCGCAATCACGACATAGAGATAATCGGCGTCGGATTTTATCAGGTCGCCGCTTATGCTTGCGTAGTTATTGCCGAACTATCCGAAAATATTTGGCGTTGCCATATCGCGCATTGCGGCTTCAGTTCAAGCGGGACTGGAACCTGGGGAGTTTATGCGGGTTCTATTGGCGCAGAAGCCCCTTATTGCGTGGTGGAAGATTGCCGCTTCTATAACCTGGCAAGCGGCGGCGTATATGCCAATAGCGGCGCAATGGTAACGCGGCGGAATCTATTCGAAGTCAAGGCTTCCGCGGTTGGTATTGAAGACCCGCAAAACAGTACTAGCCGACCCGACCGTTATATCCTGGACAATCGGTTCAAGACGCTTGATAGCACGAACGCCGTCGGTATCAAGGTAACGAATACGCCTTCCGCTGGAAACTTAATGATTGACGGTAATCATTTTATTGGCTTTGCTGACAACGACCATTGCATAAGCAAACGGACGGGATACACGGGCTTGAACTATAACGGAATAACGGCGATTCCGATTACCTAAGCATAGCGAAATCTTAAAGTAAAGGGGAAAAAAGGGAAATGAAAATTTTAGAATGTTCGAATTGCGGCGGGGAAATAAAACAGGAAGATAATACCCAGGCCCCCGTCTTTTGTCCCAAATGCGGGGCTGACAGGGTAACATTTAAAGACGTTACCCCGAAGGAAGAAAAACCCGCATCGAAGAAACCTTTCAAACCGAAATAAAATGACCAGCGGGGCCAGGGCGTCGGTCAACGGGCTTATTGAAAAGCACCCCGCCGACTTCCTGGCCCCAGGGTAAAATTGAATACGGGTTACTGGCCGCCCGCCCTGGGCCGCCGTCCCGAATTAGTATGTAGGGGGTAACAAAAAATGACAGTTCGAAACACGTCGCGGGACAATCGTTCCGCCCGCCAGGTAACACGAAAAGCCATTCCGCTTCAGAAGGCCCATATTCACAATACGGCAAAGAACGCGAATACTGACTTCCTGGCGTCCGACATTACACCGTCCGACCCGCCTTGTCTTTTCAGGATTCAGATACAGGTTGACACGGCCGTCGTCTTTTCGGCGAAGGTCAACAATACGACCGAAGTATCCCTGGAATTCAACGCGGGCGCGCAACTGACCGCTGGCGCGCTTCATATTTTCGATATGCTTATCCAGGAAGACGACGAAGTCAACTTCCAGGTTGACCAAAACGTCAATCTTGACAAGTTCATTGTCCAGGAAATACTTTGGGGAACCCAGTAAACGGGGCCCATTATTGAAAGGGGGGAAATGAAATGAGTTATCCGCCACAGGGAAACAAAGCTGACGTTTCGGGCGTTGCTACGGCCGCGGCCCTTGCTACCGTTGACAGCAATATTGATACGCTTATCGCCAGGATTACGGCCGCGCGCGCTGGTTATCTTGACCACTTGAACCGCGACCGACCCGATATGATATTCCCGTCCGTCGCTTCGGCGGGCGCGATTGTCGTCCTTCCAGCGGTTGCCGCTGACCTGGACTTCCCCGATGTTATCGTTTCGGGTCTTCCGTCGGGCTTGTTCATTGCGAAGGCCGACTTCGTCCTGGTAATCGGGGCCCTTTTCGATACTTCAAGTTCCGAAAACCAAATTGACCAGGCTTCGAAGACGATTCGGGTTAAAAAGTCAACGGGCGACTGGTCGGAAGCTGGCGACCAGGCCGTCGCCTTGACGTTCGCGAATAACGGGCTTCAGACGGACGCTGACGCTTATCGCGGCGGGGTTGTCCTTTTTGGGGCGACTGATATTAAGTCTATTGTTGACGGCGACGCGACATACGAATTCCGTTCGGAACAAACCAATAACAGCGAAGGCGTAACCGTAACGGGGGCCAGCCTGGAAGCCCTGGACGTCGCTTCGGTTATCCGCGTATGGTTCAATTAAGGGGGAACGCATGGCCGAACAAAAGTTCGAATATTACGAAGGCGTAGCAATTTATTACAGCATTTTGGCTGATAGGTGGTATGCCCAGACGTTTACGCCCCAGGTCGCACATGATTTGACGCGGGCCGAATTGCGGTTGCGTCGTAATGCGAACAATCTTGGCAATATGACCTTATCGCTTCGGCTGACCAGTGCCAGCTTGCCGACGGGCGGCGACTTAGTATCAAAAGCTTTGGATTCGGATATAATTCCTTATGACGGTTCATTTCATATCATAAGCTTTGATTTACCGTATGCTGGCCTTCAGGTTGATACTATGTACGCGCTTGTTTTTAGGTGTCCAGGCGCGGACGCGTCGGACGAAATGCGCTGGTCGGCAACGGGTGCGGGGGCTTATGCCAGGGGTAATTATTGCCGTTCCGACGATGCTGGTTCAAATTGGGACAATTATGACCCTACAGACGGTTACTTCGCGGAATACGGCGAAATCCCAAGCGCGGGCGCGCCAGGCGCGGGCCAGGCGGCCGTCCTGGTCGGCCTGGGTTCAATATAGCGAAAGGGGGACATTATGGGACTTGACGAAAATACTTACGCCGCCGTTGCCGATATTCAAAGGCTTATCGGGGACATTGTCGAAGACCGAACCTTCACCGATACGACCGTCCCTTCGACAAGCCAGGTTGAAAAAGAACTGGACAACGCGGCCGCCGACTTGAATCGGGAACTTGACCAGGTCGGTTATACCGTCCCCGTTGACCAAAGCGATTATCCGACCGCTTACGCTTTCCTGGTTGCGGCCAACGCTTACGGGGCCGCCGCGGTCTTACTTTCGACAATCCCGTCTGAAGGATACGACCCGACCGAAGAAGTCGAAACGCCTGGAACCGACCGCGCGACGATATACGCGAATAAGTTCAAATCGGCCTTGAAAGCCATACGGGAAAACCGCCTTCGGGCGGGCCGTCGGGTCGGTCGGCTTTCGCGGGCCTTTTGCGGGGCCCAGGAAGACGAAGACGGCAACGAAAAAGAACCGATATTCACGCGGGGAATGGACGCTTATCCTGGTTCGCCGACCAGTATCGGAACCGAAGAAGAATAAGGGGGTATTATGTCGCAAGCCGTAATTGAAGCCGCAATCGTCGCAACAATCAAGCTTCATGCTGACTTCAACGATACGAACTGCTATCTTTACGACCGAAGGGCCCTGGGAAAAGGACTGGCCCGCCTGGTCGTCGTTTCATACGCCCAAATGCGGCGGGAAAGCATAACGCTTCAGATTGAACGGCGAATCTGGACTTATAATGTGGACGTCCTGGTTCCCTGGCGGGGCGAACTGGAAGAACTAGACATTCGGGTCGGAACCGAAACCCAAAAGGTTATTGATACCCTGGCCGAATACCCGCGCCTGAATGGAACCGCGGGCATTCATAGAACTGAAATGTCCCTGGCGGCACTTCCCGACGTCCTTTCATATCGGAAGGGAGTATATCGGGGGCGACGTCATACCCTGGACGTAATGGAAATCTATCAACCGACACGGGGGGAATAATGGCCCAGGTTGAATTCGATTATACCGAACTGACGGCGTTAAATGACAGAGTTCAAAGCGCGGGGCCAACGATTGCCAAAATAACATTGAACGAAGGGCTTCGCAAATTGGGAAAGCTATTCGTCCCGACGACTGGAACGGGGCCCCTGGCAAATGAAACGCCGAAGGTTACTGGAAAGCTTCGCCGTTCGACCGTCTTCCAAATTATCGGCGGCCCATCCGCGCAAGTCCTGGAAATCCGCCAGGCCGCGCGGTCGCCCCTGGGGGTCTTTTATGGTTACATAGTCCGCGAAGGGCGCGGGCCCGTCGAAGCCATTAACGCGAAGGCCCTTCATTTCTTCATAGGCGACCAGGAGTTCTTCAGGAAAAGCGTCGGCCCCGCCGCCGCGAATCCATATCATAGACGCGTCTTACGGCGGCTTATGCCTCAAATTCAGCGTATCGTTGACCAAATGGCCGAAAAGATAGGGGCCTATATCAGCGGGCGCGTATCATCATAAAAGGGGGGAAATGAAATGACCCAATTATTCGATAGTCAACAATCAGTCTTCCAAATTAAGGACACGGGCGGCGAACTTCGCGACATTACCCCTTATATCGTCGCGACCGAAGGACTTCCTGGCCCCCGTGAATTGGCCGAAGCAACGACCTTGAATGACACGGGGCGGAAGTATTATCCGACCCTTCAGAATACGGTCATTGTCCTGGAACTGCTTTGGTCGGACGACGCCAGCGTCGGTTCCGATACCGTCCTGGGCCCGCTTCGAACCCATACCGCGGCCGTTGACTTTGATTATGGGCCTGAAGGTAAAACGGCGGGCGATATTAAATATTACGGGGCCGCCTGGGTTCGTGATTACCGAATTATATCGCGGGTCGGTAATATGGTAACGTCCCGATGTGAACTTCAGGTCAACGGGACTATAACGCGCGGAACTTATTCGGCATAAAAGTCAATAGTCCTTTGATACTATCTGAAAGGAAAGAAGAAAAATGTACGAAATTAAAACAACCAGGCTTGAACTTGAAGACGGCAATTATGCCGACTTCTTCCAGGAACTTCGACACGGAACCCAGAAGGCCGTCAATACTTTGACGCGCCCGTTCCTGAAGTATCCTGGCGGGAAGACGCCGAAGCTGACCTTGAAGGACGGCGACGAAAAGCCAAAAGTCGAAGGCGCGACGGTCGTCGAAGTAGATATGGCGAAGGTAGATTGGGACGCCGTCAACGATTCGATTATCGTCGGCCAGGTCAAAGAATGGTCGTTTGGGCCCGTGAATAACGAAACGCTTGACAATCTTCCCGCGACGATAAGGGCGAAGCTGAAGAATGAATGCGACCGATTATACGGGGCACAAGGCCCTTTACAAAGGGGCGGCGGCGGGAACTAGGGGAAGGGTTATTCCTGGCCCTGAAAATGCCGTCGCGTTACCGCTTGCCGCCCGAATTGGAAGAAGCCATGATAATTACGGAAATCGGTTTCCCGCCCCAGGTAATCAACGAATGGCCCCAACCGCTTATTGAAAAAATTCTGATTTATAAGGGGGTCAAGGCCGTCGCGCAATTCGGGGGCGACTGGCAACCATAAAGGGGACGAAATGAGTTATTCAATAACAGTTCGGATTTTCATTTGGGAAATAGGCTGGTTCGGCGGCCCCAGGAATCGCCGCTTTAAGCTTCTGAAATGCGAAATCGCGGCCCTGGGCGTCGGGGTTAATATCGAACTATCTATTCTGTAACGAAGGGGGCTTAAATCATGGCTGACGTTGCAACAACCCTGGTTCTGAGAATGCAGGACGAAGCTTCGGTTCAAATGGCCCAATTCGGGGAAACTACCCAGGCCGCCCAAATCGAAGCGATTCAGTTCAACGCGGCATTAACGGCAATGGGAAGCGCGTTGACCGCGGTCGGCTCTTTGTTGGGTCAAATAGATTCCCCCGCGACGAAGCTGGCGTCAACTTTCCTGATTACGGGCGGCGCGATACTTTCGACGACTTCGGCCATTATTCAAATGATACCGTACATTCGGCAACTTATTACCTGGTTGCGTTCCCTGGCAATCGCCCAGGCCGTTGTAAGTGCGCTTTCAGGGCCCGTCGGTTGGGCCCGTCTGGGAATCGGCCTGGCCGTCGCGGGGGCCGCGACCGCTGGCATTGTAGCCGCGACGGGCGGTTTCGGGGGCGGCGGGACGACCGTCAATATCAATACGGCGGCCTTCGGCGGAAGGGAAGCCGACGCCAGGCAATTCGCCAGCAAGGTTCAACGCTTTTCCAGGGAAGGCGAAAGGACTGGAAGATAAATGGGAATCCCGATTCTATATGAATATTGTTATGGCGTTTCTTCGGGCCATAATTTCGACGGTAAATATTGGCTGGCCCAAAGCTTTACGCCTTCAGTTAGCCACGAAATAACCAGTATCAAGATTTTTATATCGCGAACTGGAAGTAACCCCGCGCTTCTGGGAACGATAACCGCCAGTATAAAAGCGACTGACGGGTCGGGACACCCGACGGGCGGCGACCTGGTCGCCGATACATTGGCGGCCGCGGACGTCGGCGCGTCGGGGGCCTGGTATGAATTGGATATGACGGGTTCCGTCGTTGTCCTGGAAGCTGGCGTTAAATATGCAATCGTTTGTCGAACCAGTGGAGAAGGCGACGGTTCGAATGTTATTTTATGGTATCGCGGGAACTATGCTGGCGGCGAAGATTTATATAGCGACGATTACGGCGCGACCTGGTCGGGAACGACTTCGGACGACCGCTTCGAAGAATACGGATACCCTTCCCTTCAGACGAACCCCGCGACCAATATCCGCGCCAGGGCCGCGACTGGCAATGGCTATATTCACGATGTAACCAGCATTACCCAAATAGGCTTCGAATGGGGGACAAGTCAAGGTGGCCCATATCCCGACGACGTAACCGATACACCCGCCGTCGTTTCGCCTGGCGAATTCGCCCTGGAAATGGATTCGCCCGCATTGACGCCGAATACGACTTATTATTTCCGCGCGAAGATGTATCATTCCGTCAATGGCTGGTATTACGGCGACGAAAAATCGTTCACAACGCTTGACCCGCTTCCGATTGTGGATACGCTTTCGCCGACGGCGAAGACGGAAACAACGGCGACTTTGCGCGGCGATATATTAGACCTGGGCGATACCAGCGTAACGAAGCGCGGGTTCGTTTATGGCTTGACCAGCAAAGACGACCCTGGCAACGTCGCGCCTGGTTCTTCGGGTTATGATAGTTATACCGAAGAAAGCCCTGGCCCTTATTCGACGGGGGAATATACCCTGGGCGTAACGGGCTTGACCGTTAATAAGATTTATTACTTCCGCGCCTATGCCTATAATTCGGACGGATACGATTATGGGCCCGAAGTCCCGTTCCTGACAAACGAAAAGGTTGACTATCTATTCCCGATAAGTACCTATTCAGGCGGGATTCGATTCGATAGTTCCCCAGGGGGCGGATACCCCAACCCAGGGGGCGGAACAGTCGCCCATAAAACGCTTGTCATGGTAGCCGATACCGAATGGACGAACGGCGGCCGTTGGGGTTGGTTAACAGGGAACTATGTTTACGAACGGAACTATTACAACAACGATTATTATACTGACCTTTATAATCTAACGGACGCGATAATCCGCGACACGGCCATTATGAAGGTCAAGTATCGCGCGACGCTTCTTCGTGTTGATTACCCATACGGCAAATATAAGACCGAACTTCGGACACATAGCACACAATATACAGGGGCCGCCCAGGACGTAAACGCGCCGTCGGGGGGCCCGACGCAAGTATGCACTATTTATTATACGAACCCCTATACGGGGAACGCCTGGACGCTGGCCGAACTGGACGCCCTGGTCGCGGGAATTACAATCGGCCAGTCGGGAAGTTACGGGATGGTCGCTTGCGATATGGTTCGGATAATTGCATTATGGGCGAACGCCGAAGTATCAAACGACGGGGCGACTGATATTGGCGGCGGCGACGTCCGTCTGAATGCGACCATTGTCGAAGACGAAACCGAACCTTGTACGGTTTATTTCGAATGGGGCGAAACAGTCGCCTATGGCAATACAACCAGTTCCCAGACTGACAAGGCGAAAGGCGATTCATTCACGGCCGACGTTACCCTTCCCGAAAGCGGGATTATTCACTTCCGCCCCGTTATCGAAACGAATTGCGGCGAAACCTTTTACGGCGAAGACATAACTTATGACGCCAACCAGGACGACCTTCCTGGAATATGGCTTGGCGACGAAGACGACTGGTTCAAGCTGGAAATAACCGATTATATCTTATCGGCCCGAACTGAAATCGGTTGGGACGACGAACTGGCCCAGGCGACGGCGGGGCTTGGCGAATTCACGGGCGACAATCACCTGGGTTACTTTAGCCCCGATAATGCTAGTTCCCCGCTTTTCGGTTACTTATACATCGGGGCCAGGATAACCTTCCGCGAGATATACAAAGGCATTCTATACAAGCATTTTACGGGTCGAATCCAACGTATTGTCCCGAACGCCGAAAAGGACAATCAAATCGCCTATATTCAAGTCCTGGACGGAGTGGACGATATGGCGGGGACTGAAATTTCGACCGCCCTGTTTACCGATACGGATACGGGCGAACTAGCCGCGGCAATCCTGGACGAAGCGGCCTGGCCCGCGGCCCGCCGTGAAATAGACACGGGGGTTGATAATTTGAACCTGGGTTGGTTCCATAAGGCGAAGGCCCTGGACGGTCTTCGCAAGCTGGAAGCCGTCGAAAAGGGCCGCTTTTGGATTAAGCCGAACGGGAATGCCCGTTGGGAAAACCGCCATTTTCGGGTTACTGGCGACGGCCTGGTTTCCCAGGCGACCTTCAATGAAACTATGTGCGAATTGGCTTATGAATATTCGAAGCGGCTTGTCTATAATGACATTCAGGTTACGGGCCGCCGCTTCTTCATAGGGGGGATTCAGTTATTCAGCGGCTACGACCTGGGGACGATTGACGACGATTTGATATGGTCAACCCATACTGGCGACGCCGCCGCGCCTTATATCCCCCAGGGAACGACCGTCGTTATCTGGGCCGAATTCCAGGCCCCGCTTTATTCTTATGATACCCTGGTCGAAGGGACACACTGGAACGCGAACACGGAACCCGACGGGTCGGGAACCGACGTCGGTTCGAATATCACAATTACCGAACGGCAATACGGCCAGGCCGTCCGATTGACGATAACGAATTCGGGTTCGGTCGGGGCTTATATTACGGAACCTTCAAGCCCGCCAGTCGGCGCGCCGTCGGGCCGAACGCTTCTGATTTATGGCGCGCTTTATTCGGTCGAAAATTTGACCATAATTCAGGAAGACGAAACAAGTCAACAAACTTACGGCAAGCGGACACTTCCGATTGACGCCGCTTTCAAGTCGAATCCGAACGAATTATTGGCTTATGCTCAATTCCTGGAAGCGCGGCATAGTGAACCGATTCCCGTTCCCGTCCAGGCGAAATTCCAGGCGCGGACGAACTGGCCCGACGATACGATTTATATTCAAACGCTGGCCCGTCATATATCCGACCGAATTACAATCGTTTCGTCGCTTCTGGGAATATCCGCTGACTTTTACATTAACAAGGTCATTCAGGAATATGTCTTCAACGAAGGAAGCTTCGTTCGGGAAACGACCTGGTCGCTTGAAGCTTGCGAAGGCTCGGCCGAAGGCGTTTACTGGTTGCTTGGCGTCGCGGGATTCGGCGAACTTGGCGAAACGACCAGGCTTGGCTTTTAACCGAAAGGGGGAACGATTATGGAAAGTAAACTGATAACGGCGAATACCTGGTTCGAAATCTCATTCCAGGACTTCCGCCGAATACACCTGGCGCGACTTCGCCGCCGCTTCAGGATTCCAGACGCGGGCTTTGACGAACTTTCCTTTCCCGTGAAAGCCTTCGTCAATAAAGGGAATTGGATTGTCGTTTGTCCGAAATGCGGCGGGGCGGAATATGCCTGGGAAGAAGGCTGGTTCTTTTGTTGCTCATGTAAGAATTCATACATGGGCCATAAATACCGCCGCCTGGTCTTCCCGTCCGACCGCCAGGCAATCGAAGCGGCCCTGGTCAAGCGGCCCTTAATGAATCGAAGCTGGAATCTGAATGAAACGGTCGCCGACCTGGAACGCCAAAACGAAGAACACGCCGCCGAACTATTGACGGCGGGAAGGGGGTAAATCATGGCCTGGACAACGCCAACAATAAGGGCGACGGGATACCTGGTTACGGCTTCCGACTGGAATACGGACATTGTCAACAACCTGGCATATTTGAAGGGGGAAGCTGGCCTGAACATTGAATTTGAAGACGATGTCATTCCTTCGGCGGGAACCGAAAAGGTCGGGCTTTCAACCGCGCCCTGGGACGAAGGACACTTTGACGAACTTTACGCGGGCCCACGTTGCGCGCTTCATAAGTTTATTCGGGAAATAGTCATTGACTGGTCGAATGATACATTCGGGGATTATCCGCTTGATGATAATTCCAGCGGCGGCGGCGCGGTTCAAATGGGCGGCTTCGGTCAATGCGTCCTGAAGGTTGACAACAACCTGGCATCGGTCGCCCGCTTCGAAATGCAGGGCGAACAAAACAACGCCCTAGAAAACGACTTCAACGCTTCCAGGTCGCCGTATTATCGCCAGGAATTCGCGATTGACATTAACGCTTCCGATACTGGCGTCTTCATGGGGCTTCGTCAAACGCCAGGCGACGCGCTTCCAGTTTACACGTCCGAAAATGCCTTCGGGCTAGTATGGACGGGCGCGATATGGCAATTTCAGAGTATGGACGGTTCCGCCGTTGACGCCAGCGCGTCGCAATCAATAAGCGTTGATACCCGATACGTCGTTGAATTCCTTTTGGTCGCGGCGACTTCGGTCGAATGCTATTTGAACGGCGTCCTGGTTGATACTTTGACGGTTGACCCGACTGGCGCGCTTAAATGGCAAGTCTTAATGGAAAGCGACGGCGGCGGGGGCGCGACCGATACACATTTGACACTTGGCAAGTCCATTCTTCAGGAAGACTTATCATAAGGGGGGTTGATATGACGATTGAAATATTTGTCGCGGGTTCTTCAATGGTCGTCGCGGTCGTTGCCGTCGGCGGCGTCCTGGTAAGCTGGCGAAGGAATGGCAAATCCCAGGCCGCCAGGGACGAACGCATATCATTGAACCAGGAAAATATCATTAAGAAGCTGGACGACCCGAAGAAGGGGTTGTCGGCAATCAATGACAAGGTCGCCGATATGAAGGCCCATTGCGGCGTCATTTCAACGGGCTTGACCGAACGCATGAAGGCCGCGGAACGGGATATTCACGAACTGAAGGAAGACCGCCATTGACCAGGCCCGCCTTCGGGCGGGGTCTTCCTTTCGGATAGGGCCCTGGGGGATACGGGCTTCCCTGGGGCCCTTAATTATTGACGATTGTCAACAATTATTAGTAACTGACAGTTACTATTCCAGGCGCGATAATTATTTACGATTGCATAGTATTTTAATCCTGGTACTAAAGAGTTTTAAGCCGAATCTATATTTCCAGCTTCAAAACGGCTTCGGGCTTGACACGGGCTTTACACTATGAGATAATTATATTGGTATGAAAAGCTTAATTCGAATATTGATTGTAACCTTCGTCGCCTTCGAAGCCGCCGTCTGGACTTGCGAAAACCGATTCTTCCGCCGCTTCTGGACAACCCAGGACGTCTATGTCGAAGCCTGGGTTGAAAAGGACGCGCTTTCCCAGGTAATCGCGGGCGCGGTCGAAGGCTTGAATACAATCGTCGCGCCGTCGCGGGGATATTCTTCCTTTTCGTATATCCGCGAAGCCGTCCAGCGGTTCCAAAAGAATCGGGGGGACGCCGAACGGGTCGTCATTCTATACCTGGCCGACCATGACCCTTCGGGCCTTGATATGACCCGCGACCTTCGGGAACGATTCAGGGCCTATTCAGCGGGATTCCTTTTCAATGTCCAGGTCAAGCGCGTCGCGCTTACCTTCGACCAGGTTCAAGCCCGCGACCTGATTCCGAACCCGACAAAGATTCAAGACCCGCGGGCCCAGGGCTATATTGACCAATACGGCGACGAATGTTGCGAACTGGACGCAATCGAACCCGACGAACTGGTCGAAATGGTCGAAGGCGCGGTATCGGGGGAAGTAACCGACTGGAACGCCTGGGACGAAATCAAAGACCAGGACGCCGCGGAACGCGAAGAAATCAAAAAGCGTCTGGAAGATATGTCGGGGGAATTCGAATGAAGAAGACAATTGTAATTATCGCCGCGTTGCTTTTTATCCTGGCCGCTGGTTGCCAGGGAACGGCCGCCGCCCCGCCCATTAACGGGACGGCGGCTTCCCCGCGCTTTGCGGATTTAATGACGCCCCAGGGCGACCAGGAATTCCCGATTCCTTCGTTTATAGTAACCGACTTCCAGGAAGTGAAAACGCCTGAAGCCTGGGTAATCGCTGGTTATATTCAGCAAATGGAACCAGTTATCACGGGCTTGAAGTTCGACCGAATAATGATTACGTTCGCTTACCAGGACGGCCGACCTTGCGAATATCAGATTCCCGAACATGAACCTTTGAATGACCTGGTCGAACCGACGCCTTTCGTCCTGGCCCTGGGCCCTGGCATTTACGAAGGCGCGGGTTTCGGATTCGAAAACTTCTATGACTTCGCCGAAACTTCCCGCCTTGATAAAATCGAAGTTCAAATTCTGAATAACCGATATAAGCTTGAATACCGCCCGAATCACTGGACGGGGACATTCGAAGCGTACATTCTAACACCCGCCAGCGGCCCCCAGGTCGAAAATCTGGGGCCTTCGGGACTTGACAAGGGCTTTACATCGGCGGTACAATATTAAACAGTCTAATGAAAGGGGGACGCAATGAAGAAATATAAAACCGAACTGAGTATCGTCTGCGCTTGGTGCAAAAAACCAATGGGGACGAAGGACGGGAAAGGCGTATCGGGAACGACCAGCGCGATATGTCCCGATTGCGCGAAGAAGGAATGGGCGAAGGTTCCTGGCGGCAAGCCGCCCGCCCGCTGGAACCTGGTCGGACGTTTCCTTTATCGGCGACGGCAACGCCTGGCGCGCCGACGGCGCGGCGAACACCTGGCCGACCTGGAAGACCAGGAAGTCAAAGAATCCGAAGACAATAAATTCCTGGCCGATATGTTCATAAAGAATCCCGACCTTCACGCCCGCATAATGCTACAAGGCGAACGACACGTCCATTACATGACCGACGAAGACCTGGCAACCGTTGAAGGGAACCTGGCGGGCGAACCTGAATACCGTTGCCGAATGAATTAAAACCGAAAGGAAGGTATCGTATGGGAAAAGAAGACCCGATTCATTGTTCGAACAAATCGAACCACGTTTCCGCCTGGCCCGCGTTCGACCGAAAGCTTTGTCCGAATTGCGGCCAGGTCTATGTTCGGAAGGAAGGGGCGAAATGACGAAGCTTAAAAAAGCCGAAGATATGACACCCGACGAAATCAACGCCGAACTGGACACCCTGGAAGAATGGCAAAGCGGATTGATTCAACGCATGGCCGAACTTCGCCGTCGCCTGGCCCTGGACGCTTGTCCATATAAGGAAGGCGAAGTCCTGGTAAGCATTCATGGGGAACGGGCCCGAATCGAAAGTATATCAGCGACCCAGGGGCCCCGCGGGAAATATAAGCTTTGCGGCGTTTATCTCAAGGCCGACGGGTCGCCCGCCAGGAACCCAGGCCGCGATAATACCAGGCCGCGGGCTTGTCAATTTTATGAATGGGATAAATGGCAACGGCCAACCACTTGACACGGGCTTTACAATGGCGGTACAATGGGGCCAGGGGATAACCTGGCCCCAAATAATAACCGAAAGGAAGGCAAATGGAAATCGTAAAAGTTCAAATCCTGAATGACGCGGGGGAACCCGCGGGCCGCGCTTATTCTTACTTCACGGCCGAAACCTTGAACCTGGGCGACTTCGTCCAGGTTCCCGTTTCCAATGGCGGCGATTTTTCAACCGAACATATGGTCAAGGCCCAGGTTGTCGCCGTCAACGTCGCTGAAGACGAAATCGCCGCCTTCAGGGATAGGGTCAAAACAATTCCTTCGGGGTCGAAGCGGCCCCCAACCCAGGACAAAGACTTCATTCCCGAACCCAAAGTAAAGCCGTTATTCGTTACGGCGGAAACCGTATCGGAAGCGATTCTTCAGGGGCCGCCCCAGGCCCGTTTGACTTTGAATGAAGACGCGCCCGAAGAAGCGCGGGAAGCCGCCGCCGCCCTGGAAGAAATTACAGGCGGCCAAATCAAAGTCGAACCTGAATTCCCGACCGAAGAAGAAGTATCCTTCGAAACCCTGGAAGCCGCGACCGCCGACATTCCGTCCGCCCTGATAACGATTGAAACCCAGGTCGGCCGCCCCGCGCCTGAATTATTGACCTTATACCTGGAAGCCGCGGGGCTTCTGGAATTCGCGAAGGCGCGGGTCATTTCGACGAACGCCGACCTGAAGCCCGCAACTGACGACCTGGCAATCATTTTGACTTGCCGAAAGGGAATGGAAACGCGGAAGGGCGAAATCGTTCGGCCGCTTCGCGAAAAGCTTGACTTGGTTTACCAGGCATTCAACGACCTTATGTTTCCCGTCCTGGAAGCCGAACGCTTGACGAAGGAAAAGGTCAAGGTCTTCGAATCCGACCAGGCGCGGAAGGCCGCTGAAGCCGCCAGGATTGAAGACGAAAAGTTCCGACTGGCCCAGGAAGAAGCGGCATTGAAGGGCGGCGAAATTACCGTTCCCCTGGAAACCGTCGAAGCCCCGCCGCCAGTTCCCGAACGAACCCGAACGGGAATGGGGACGCTTTCGGGACGCGATAACTGGAAGGCGCGGGTCATTGACTTCGCCAAGCTTCCCGACGAATTCAAGATTCCCGATATGGCCGCGCTTCATGCGAAGGCCAGGTCAACCAAAGGGACGGCGGTTATTCCAGGCGTCGAATTCTTCAATGACCGAACTTTCCAGGTTAGAACAAAAACTGAAAGGGGGAATAATGACAGTACCGTTGACCAAAGCTGAAAAGGAGAAAAGGAAAAAGGAACGGCGGGACAAAAAGCGGAAACAGCAAAAGCAGAAATCCGCGACCGTCCGAACCGTAACCCAACCGAAGCCGAAGTCGGACGCCAACCTTTGCGACGATTGCGTTTATGAGTTCGGCGAATGCAAAGGGACGCCGAAGTTCGCTTCCGACTTCGACCCGAATCTGAAGGGGGCCGCCGCCGACCGCGTTGTCGAATGCGGCGGTTATCATTCCGTCGAAGACGTCCCGCCCGACCAGGGCCAGGCGGCCGCGCCAGGCCCCGCGGCCGCTGAAGAATCCGAAGAACCAGGGCCCGACGAAGAAGGCCGCGAATTGAACGAAGGCCAGGAAGAAGACCAGGCCCCAGAAGAAGGCGAACTGGAACCCGCGCCCGAACCCCAGGTCGTTATTGAAACCGAACCGATTCAGCGCGCGCCGATTGACCGCTTCGCGAAGGATACGACCGATTATGGCCCTTGTCCCACATGTACGCGGCCATTGAAGCGGACGACTTATTCCCGATACGTTGACGCCATTCGTTGCACGAACCCGCGTTGTCGCGCTTATCGGGCCATAGTTAAAACCGTACCATCGGGGGCGAAGTGAAATGACCGAAGAACCGAAAGGGAAAACATTATCAAAGCAACACCTGGAAATAGTTCATTACGAAGCCGACGTCCCATACTCCCAGGGGACAAAAGCCCTTGACCGCGTCCAGGCGGTCAACCTATCCCTGGCCGACGACGACCCGCTGGCGGGGAAGACGCTTCGAATGACTATCTTCAACGGCGACCTGAAGACCTTCGTCCGCGGCAAGTCTCATATTACCGCCGACATTGAAGAACGCCCGCGCCAGGATAACCCCGAATACGGGCCCGACCGAACAATCGTCCAGGTCTATGATAACGGGGAACCCGTGTCCAGGAAGAAGGGCGGCGGCCAATATCAACGCCGTTCCCTGGAAGACGACCTGGCCCTGGAAGCTTTCAAGCGCGTTTCCATTGAAGGTCAAACGTCCGTCGCCCAGGTCGGGGCTTTATTAGCCGTAGGTGCTAACTTCGAAAAGGCGGGGCTCACTCCCGAAGCCTGGGGCCGTATCCTTTTGAAGTATTGGAAGGCGGTCGAAAAGGGCCTGGACAATTACCTGGCGGAACCGAAGGCCCCCGCGCCAAAGCCCGACCAGCGGCCCCAGAATCAAAAATCCGCCCCCGAAAAGCCCACGCAAGTATCAAAGGACACGGAAACCGAAAACGGGGCTTTTAAGAACTTCGGCGAAGTATTGACCAGGGCGTCAAAGCTGAAGCCGCCCGTTACCAGGGCGGAACTTATGAAAACCCTGGAACTGACCGAAGGACAATCCCCGACCGACCTGGCCGCCGCCTGGTCAAAGGCTGAAGAATTATCCTTCGCCAAGCATGAAGCGGCGGTTGATAAGGAAGCGGCCCCGTCCAGGCAATCCGACAAGCTTCTGTAAATCATGGCGGGGAAGGCCGCCTGGTCAAAAATGGCCTTCCCCAAATTTTTATCAGGCGGACTTGACAAAGCCGATACATAGGCGGTACAATCTTATAAAACGAAAGGGGGTTCCCAATGACCGACACAACGACCGTCCATAAGAAGGGGAAAGTCGCCGACGGGAAAATTCCGCGGAACTGGCGAATCCTGAAGACCGTATGCGACCAGCTAAAGGAAGAAGCGGCGGCCAAAGGATACGCGTCGGTTCCCGCATTCATAAACGCCCACTTTACCCGATATTTCAACGGCGAAATCATCATGCGCGGCCAGTAAATCTTCATACTGGCCGCCTTTTTATATCCGAAAGGGGGAAATCATGGCAAAAGAAAAGAAGGAAAAGGCCGCGAAGTCTGAAGTCGTCAAGAAGCAAGCGGCCGAACCGCTTCGGGTCGAAGTTCACTTCCCGACCATAACCGACCTGAAACAAGCAATCGGATTCGACGCGGACAATAACCTGGTCATGGGGATTCAATTCAAGGTTCGCGTTGACCAGTTCGAAACCTTCCGCCTTATCAACCTTTTGAAGCAACCCCACGCGCCGCTATATGCGACGATAGGAACGACACAGTCCGCAATGGACTTCAAGTTCACGAAGGACGGCAAAGTCGAAATCGTCAAGGCCCAAATCGCCGCCGACAAAAAGCCCGCCCTGGACAAGCCCCAGGAACCGAAGGAAGCCGCGGTCAAGATTCAGGAAGTAAGCTTCAATCACGTTCCCGAAGACCCGTCGCCCTTCGGCGTCTTCATTGAGTACGTCAACGGAAGCGGCGAAATAAAATCCGTTGGGGGCCGCGGCAATAGTCCGCTGGAAGCCGTTATCGCGGGCGTCCATAATTGCGGCGTCGCCCAGGACAAAAACGAACCCTTCGAAATCCGCGCCGCCCTGGAAAGCCTGGAACCGTCGGGCGGACCTTACAAGCTTATTCGCGTAATTGACGTCGGTTCCTTCGACATAGGGGAAGAAAAGCCGAAAAAGGGGGAATAATTCATGGGGGCCGAAAGTCGCCTTCTTTACGACGAAAGGCCCCTGGTTCTAATCCCCGAACTGGCGCGGTTACTGAAGAACGAACCAGGCTTCAGCGGCATTGACGAAGCCCTTGTTCTTCAGCAAGTCCATTATTGGGTCGTATTGAATCAGCGGGCCAACCGAAACGAACAGGACGGCTTCTTCTGGACTTATAACACCTTCAACCAATGGGCCGAACAGTTTTCGGCCCTTTGGTCGGTTTCAACCTTGAAGCGGATATTCGCCCGCCTGGAAAAGCGGGGCTTCCTTATTTCGGGCCGCTTCAATAAGTCGAACATTGACCGAACGAAATGGTATCGGGTCAATTACGAAGCCGTCAACCGATTGTGTCAAATTGACACTTCCGATAGTGTCAACCTGGGCCGTCCATTGGGTCAAGCTGACACTTTGCATAGTGCCAACCTGACACCTTCGGGCCAGGCTCAAGTTACGCACGAAAACGGGGCCCCAGAGATTAACCATAGATTAACTTCAGAGATTAACAACAAAGAAGTATCTTCTTCTTCGAAGAAGCCGCGCGTCGCCAAGCTTCATTCCCGACCGATATTCGCTGAAATGCAAAAGGAATTCGGTTTCCCTGATAAGAACGACAAAGACCCGATTCCGAATTACGGCAAAGAAGCGAAGGCGATTGACCGAATGCTGAAGCGGGGTTATAATGAATCGCAAATCCTGGAAGCCTGGCGCGAAAAGGTCAAGGCCCGCGGCGAATTCGTTTCAATGGTTTACGTCAACGAAGACATTGGAAAACCGTCCCGACAATACCCCCGCCAAGCGACCTTCCTTCCGAACGAAGAAGACCTGGTCGCCCAGGCAAGGGAAAGGGGGTTGAATTGAGCAAAGAAGAAGAACGCCGCGAACATTACTGGCAACAAATTATCGAAGAACGAATTCAGGCGTCGAATGTCCCGCGCCATACCAGGGGGCGCGGCTTCGCCGACCTGAAAAAGACCGAAGGAAACCGAAAAGCTTTCGCCCTGGCCGCCGACTTCCTGGCGGGCCGAATCAATCCGCCGCTGGCCTTATTTATCGGGATTCCAGGGGTCGGCAAAACGACGCTGGCCTATATTATCGCCTGGGGGTTCCTGGAAGACGGCGACCGCGTTGTCTATTATCAGGCCGAAGAATTATTGAACGACCTTCAAGCCGTACTGGAAGACGGGAAGGAATTCGGCCATATCTGGGCCCGCTTGAAACAAGCTGACCTGGTTATCCTGGATGACGTCGGCGTCCAGAATCGAACATCCTGGCGGGACGCGCAACTGGACACCCTGGTTGACTTCCGATACCGCGAAGAACGTCCCTTGATAATGACGACGAATAAGCTGGACTTGTCCGAACGGATACTTGACCGCGTAAAGGAAGGCGCGTCGGCCGTAATAACTGGCGAAAGCTGGCGGCGAAAGGGGAAGACTGAATGAAGAAGCCCGTAATCATAAAGAAGGGTGATAATCCGAATTGCGTCCATTATGAAATCATCGTCGGCTATATCGGGACGTGTAAATTTTGCGGCCAGGTTCGGGATTATAAGCCTTGTTATATCTGGGACGACCAGGATACGATTGTCAAAGAAAAGGCCCGTAAGGGCCAGGCGAAGCTTCGACAAAAACAGAAGGCGGGGGTCGCTTAATGGCTTTTACCATGAAGGACTATTATCGAAACCTGAAGGCTGGTCTTTGTCCGCAATGCGGCCGACCGCGGGACGCTGGCGGCTTCCTTTGCCGTCATTGTCTGGACGGGAACCGCCGACGGGCCGCCGTCATAACAACGAAAATGAAGACGAAATATCAGCGGGATTATCGGCGTCGGAATAAGCTTCGGGGCCTTTGTCATGATTGCGGAAAGCGGCCCGCCCCAGGGCGGAATCATTGTCAAGATTGCCTGGATTCCCAATGGCGGCGGCGGGAACGAAAGCGAATGGGGGTTGTCTATGTCTAGGTTTATCGCGATTGACCCTTCGACGACCTGGACGGGTTGGGCCGTCTTCGAAGACCAGGGCCTTGTCGCCTGGGGTCATATCAACACGAAAGGCGCGCCTTATGCCGACCGCTTCAGCTTCATAATCGAAGAACTGGCGCGGGCTTGCGTCCAGTACGGGGCCCGCGAAGTCGTCATTGAAGACGTAAAGTTCGCCTGGCAAAGCCGAACGCGAAATCGGAATATCGCGGGCCTTCAGGTCGTCTTCAAATCAATTCAGGACTGGTCGAAGTCAATCGGGTTGCCCATTACCGCCCACAATCCCGCGACCTGGAAGAACGCCGTCATAGGAGATTCCCACGCGTCGAAGGACTTGACCAGGGCGTCGCTTCTTCTTCGATTCCAAAGTTTGCCGTCCGACTTGACCGAACACGAATACGACGCGGTTGGAATCGGGGTTTATCATGGCGGCGTCCGATACCTGGAAAGCCTGGCGAAAGGGGGTAAATAATGCCAGCGATTCTATTTACAGCAACGGAAGAACATAATTGCGAACGGGCGTATTGTCCGAAGGGGGGAACGATTAAGGTCGGCGAAATGGCCGTCAAAACAACGGGCCGCCGCGGGGGTTGCGGCGGTTCCTGGAATGTAACCATATATTATCACCAGGAATGCTATCAAACGAAGGGAGTAAAACGATAATGGAAAATGAAACACGGGACGACGAAATAAAAGTTCGTGAAATCGTTCGCTGATCATTTGACGGGGCCATTATCGAACGCGACAAAGCGGAACGGGAACTGGCGCGGGCCTGGGTTCGGGTCAAGCATAAGGCCGAAAAATTGTTGAACATTCCGAAGAATATAATCGAATGCGATTATCATTACATAGTAACCGATAAACCATACGACGGTATCGTTCTGTTTTGGTTGATAAGGAGGTAAAACGATATGGCAACACACTACGTTCTTTGTAAAGACTGTGGTAAGGAAATAGCGAATTGGAGTGGTAGTTGGCACATGAATTACCAAAAGCATGAAAAATGGGTATGCCAAGGGAAAGTTCAAGTAGACTGCTCAAAAGATAATGTATTTGCCCATAAAGATGGCACAAGAAGCCATGTGTTTATTATGGATGGCGGAGCAGGCACGCAGGTAGAAACGCCACCTGATGCTATAAGGCTTAAAACTGAAAAACGCCGTTGCTCAGTAGTGAATGATACTACCTATTGCAGAGGGTGCGCCAAAAAGCATGATTTTAAATGCCCCGAATGTGGTGGAGCAATAGAGTTAGAGAGGAAACCTTAAAATGAGTCACCAACTAAAACAGAACGATACCCATACGACGGGACGCTGACGATTATGATTGAACCCGACCGCCCTTATATACTGAATCCTGGTCAATTTTATGGAGTTGTTATTAAAGGATTGTCATTCGCCCAATGCGGTACGGGAAAGGGGAAGCCATGATATACGAAACACACGGGCGGGCCAGGGAATACTTCGAACTGGCCGCGAACTTATACGCGGGTTGTACTCACGCTTGCGTTTATTGCTTTGGAAGCGACGTCCTTCATATCAACCCAGGGGATTACTTCAGGCGGGCCTTCCCGCGTCCGAATTGCCTGGAATCCCTGAAGGCCGACGCCGCCAGGCTTGCCAAGCGCGGGGAAAAGCGTCATATCCTTTTATCATTCGTAACCGACCCGTATCAACCCGCCGAAGACAATTATCATTTGACCAGGTCGGCGATAACCATTCTTCACGAAGCGGGCCTGGCCGTCGCCATACTGACAAAGGGCGGATACCGCGCAACCCTGGACTTCGACCTTCTGGGGCCCGACGACCTATTCGGAACGACCTTGACCTTCATTGACCCGCGTCGGTCGAAAGCCTGGGAACCAGGGGCCGCGCTTCCTATTAACCGAATGCTTTCCCTGGACGCCGCCCACGGGCGCTGGATTCCGACCTGGGTTTCCCTGGAACCCGTGATTGACGCCGCCGAAACGCTTCAGCTTATCGAAACGACGGCGAGATTCGTTGACCATTACAAGGTCGGAACGCTGAATTATGCCAATAGGCTTCCGCGGGACTTCGCGCAACCGCGGACGAACTGGAAAAACTTCGCCAGGAATGTTCAAATATTGCTTGACCGCCTGGGAAAGCCGTATTATCTGAAGCGCGACCTGGCGAAATACGTTGGGGAAGAAGAAGGCATTACGAAAGGAAATATCCCGATATGATAAGAAGGAAAAGCCACCGAAACCGCCGAAGCCGCCCAAAAAGCCAAAGAAGCGGAAGCGGTCAAAGTTTTAGGTAACTATCCCTTGACATACAGTAAGGAGTAAGTTAGAATGGAATTATTAGAGATAGAATTAGATGAAGCAGAGCGGAAAGCGGTTGACGCTTTAGCCAGATACAAGTTTATGATGTTTGGTTATTGGGCTGCGATATGGGTTCACCTTAACCATGTTGGCAAGTTTAAGAAGCCGAATCCGTTTAAGCCCTATGTAAAATTAGCCTTAAAGCTAGGAGGATATGACCAGTGAAACGAGTGTGGAAGCCTTTAGATGTGGGCGGTAAACGCCTATATGCTGTTAAATTAGAGCACTTTAACAAAGAGACGGGGCAACGAGCCTATGGCAACCTAGAACCGCCCTTATTGGTATTAGCAGATTCACCTCGTGGTGCTGCTAAACTTGTCCACGATATTTATAACTATCCTGAGACACCCATACGAACTGAATGTCATGGCAAAGCTGTGAAAGTCTTTATGCCTGAATCTTGGTGGAATGATGGAGTCCCATCGGAAGCGGAAAACACACTTATAACCGAACTCAAAGAAGCATTGGAGGCTGATTCATCAGACCTATGGAGAGTAACAAACGCCATTAAGAAGGTGGTTAAATCCTATAGCTGGATTACAGAAGGGCGAGGTTCTTATGACTACAATGACGATGATTATAGAAAAGAAACGGGCAATGCTTTCACAGAAATCTTAAACCTTATCAATGGTATCCAGCCACCAGCACAAAAACGCTTTCATTCCATGATGAAAAAGTTGGATATACCAGAAATCAAACATGATGACCCTTATAATATCCATAAGGAGATTAAACAATGAAAAAGTGTAATGACTGTGAAGAATTGTATTCGTTAATTGCCCAGGGGAAGGCGTCTCATATGCCTAATAAGTGCTTCCCTGTTGGGGGTAGACCTTGCTCCTATCTGAAAACAAGCCAAGAATATATGAATGGCTTACTCACTAAGGCTGCTCAACCCTTACCGAAGCCAGAGCAACCACCCGCCCAAGAAGCAAAACAAACATCGGGACAGCCGACTTCCGATGATTGTAGCGGAAGCCATACTCGTTAAGGTAAGTCTGGAGGTATTTAGGAGATACGGCATGATAGACGCCATTGATACCACGCTTGACCAGCGACCAGAAGCCCTCAACTGTGTTTACATGGGTAAGCCCTCTGGCATACTCACCCTTGCCATGTCTGATAACCCTGTGGGTGTATCCGAGCTTCTGAACCATGTTGTAGCTGGCAAGCTCGTCTGTGTAGATGGTGTTGGTTGCTTCTCTAGGCACTTGCTTCCAGATGATGGGCAGGATAGTTCTAGTCTTAACATCGGACACAACCTTGCTCATTATTTGCCCTTCGTCTCGGTGAGCCAAGCCTACAACTGGAGTCTTACCTTCGGCTCCACGCCCTCTAGTCCCGCTATGCTTACCGCCTATGTAAGTCTCGTCTACCTCAATATGACCACTAAATGGGTTAGCCTTCTCATTCATAAGGCTTCTAATCTGCTTGAACATCCGCCACGCCGTCTTATAGGTAACTCCAAGTTCACGCTCAAGTTGTTTAGCGGAGATACCGCACCTAGTAGAAGCTATGAGAAACATAGCATGAAACCAGTATCTAAGCGGGGTAGGCGATTTATGGAATATCGTGCCAGCCGTAGGGAATACTTGATTACCGCAGAACTCACAACAAAAAGCAGTGCGGTCTTTAATCCTGTAATACTTTGTTACCTTCTGGCAGTTTGGGCAACTAACGCCCTGTGGATAGCGAGCCTTGAACAGAAAAACAAGGCAAGCATCATCGGTCGGGAACTGCTGATTGAAGTCTTTAATCGTATACTTATTAGTTTTCATTTCTCACCTCTCACTAATAAGTATAGCACATTATTTACCTGTTGTCAAGGGATACTTACCAAAAATATTGATTGGTCAGATATTTCTAATTTATACATCGACCAATCCAACCATCAGTTAAGGGAGACATTTTGTAAGGATTGTCCTCTTAAAAAGGAAATTCGGCTTTTACGTTTACGTTGGGAAATAAAACAGCTCCTCGAAGCTCTTCAATACAGGCTAAAGGAGGTCTAATATGGCTCAAGAGCTTGGAGTTCGCTCAGAGAAACATTCACTGGATTTAATAAGTGATGCTTTCGAGGAGCTGGCAGCTTCTAAGTTAACGGATGACCAAGCTCAACTCCTTGTAATGATAAATGAATTATATTCGGATGGGAGTTGTAGGTGTGAAGAAGTGGAGGCGACGTATGGTGACGGCTCCGGTGAAGCCATAGCCTGCAACAACAATTTGGGCAGGAGCCGCGAGCAGATGCTCCAGCTATACAGACAATTTCTAGAGAGGGTGGGAGGTTAGTTATGGCACAGACTGAGCTGGGTAAAGCACTTGAGCAGCTTATTGCTGCCGGTGAGAAGGCGGTAGCGGCGGCTAAGGCGGCAAAAGATGCCTGGGATGCTGTAGTGGATTCTCAGAATAGCTCCCCAGATGACCAGACACCAACAGATTTCCAGTAGGTGCTTCTGCTGCGGCACCTCCCTGTGAAAGAAGCCCGGACAAAAAATTATTTGCCGGGCTTCTTTTTTGTCGTTTAACCACTTGACAGAGACTAACAATGTAGTCTATAATTAAGCCAATAAAATGGCGGGGGAGAGACGGGTGAAACAAAAAGGCTTTGTGCCTCCCGACAGAGCTCATGAGGGAGCCGCCCCGCCGACGGAGGGAAAATTATGGAGATTGATGAACTTAAGGCAAAAATAGCTGAATTAGAGGGTGAATTAAGGAAAATCAAAGGTGAAATAAAAGAGATGCTGCTGACTGATGAAGAAATTGAAAATTACGAAGAAACTGATATGTCTGTAGAGGCTAATTATAAAGCAATAGCCCAAGCACAGCTAGACAAGATACTGCGTAAAATATAGGGGGTTTGTGATAAATGTAATGCGAAGCATTTCTCGGCTGAGGAGACAAAACGTTGATAAGTAGTGTGATAAGGGGGAGTATAAAATTTCAAAGGAGGCCGAAAGATGCAGTGCAATGACTGTGACAAGATTTATCTGGCAGAAAACGAGGAGCAACTATGCCCAAAGTGCGGTGGGACAGGAACAGTTTTGATAGATATTACGGGAGAGTTTTATCCCAATAGAGCAACTCGCCGCAGAGCCAAAAGTGAAAAGGTTGGAAAATATCTGCCCTGCCCAGAATGTTATAAGGTGGGCAATAATGCGTAAAACAATGCAATCACTAAGGCAGGAACTAGGAGTTGTCTCACAGGGAAAAGTTGCTACTAATGAAAACTCAATTCTATTTCATCTTGCTTTTCGCATGACAGAAGATGAGGCAAAACGATTCATTTTGAAGGCTGCTGATATTGGGATAAGTGAATCATTATATGCTCGTAGAGTAATCTTAGATAGTTTAATTTAATCTAACCTGATAGTGTGAGGGAAATGAAACGCTAAATAAAGAAAATGCTACTGCAAAGGAGGAAAGAGATGGAGAAGGTTCTTAGTTTCAAAGTCGAATCCTGGAACGGCGAGATGAAAAATCCGCGCTGGGTTAAGACCTTGGCCCAGAACGCCGAGTGTCCCCAGTGTGATGACAAGATGATTGTCATTATGGGTGCCAAGCCCGGACAGAAGGAGCACTTTCTCTATGCCTACTGCCCGCGCTGTAAGGATTATTTTATAGGTGAATAGGCATGGACATCACCGCAGAAGTCAAGGAATTGGTTCAAGATTGGGTTCTACTAACCTATGATATCCCCGCCAATAAAGCCAAACTCAGGCGGGATTTCCTCAGAGCAGCCCACAGTATCGGGGCGGAAGAGCACACGGCCAGCGTCTATCTCATCCCGTACTCGGATGAAGCCATGGTCTGGGCCAATGAGCTGGAATCGGCAGGCCATGCCGTCGTGTGGACTGCATATCAGCAGGATGAGACCAAGGCCATAGAGATTACAACCAAATACTCGGCTGCAATAAAGGCAAGGTGTGATTATATTGAGCAGCGCATAGCCATAGCACAGAAGCATATGAACGAGGGCAAGCTGGGGGTGGCCGCCAGGATGGGGATTAAGACCGGGAAGCTGCTACAACAGCTGGTCAACATAGCCAAGAGCTTTAACCCGACCTGGTTCCAGGCCAGGATAGAGGAATTATACAACAAGTACAAGTCGATTTACGACTCTTAACGAAAGCGGGGCAGCCAGTTAATATTGAGGAGGATAGGTAATGATGCCAGCCGAAACGAGAGACAGGCTACTGGAGGAAGTTAACCGCGAGTGTGAGTGGTATAGCCCCCATACAAGGCAACAGTATTTCTCGCATCTTAACGACTACCTGGACTATGTCGGGGATGGCAACTGGAGGGACAGGGATATTCTCTACGCCTACAGCAAGAAGCTCAGGCAGACTATGAGCCAGAGCCATGTCAATTACATAGTCCGGGGACCGATTGGGTGCCTCTTTCGGGCTTATGGCCTGCGCCTGCCGATAAAGCTGCCGAGGGTTCAGGTATCAGGCGTCATTCACGACATAACTCGGGGAGTCCAGTTTACGGCAGAGGAGATTGAGCAGCTAATTCACGGTGCTCGCAAGATTGGTAATCCGGAGCACATGGCTGCGATGGCCGTCGCCACTACTTACGGTCCACGGGTCTCGGAGATTGCTGGAATCGACCGGAAAGGTTCGGATGTGCACCCGAAGAAGAAGACGCTGGTTATTCACACGGCTAAGTACGGTCTGGTAAGGGAGCATCTGGTACCGCCCCAGGTTGAAAATTTTATCTTCGGTTTTGAATACCCTTTCGTCAGTATAAACCGGCTCTACAAGGTCTTCGATGAGGTGTGCCAGGCGGCTGGAGTTACCCGGATGCCCAAGAAAAACTATCACGCCATCCGGCATGGTCTCTGCACGGAGCTTATCCACGGCGCCAAGATTCGGTCGGATGCCGTATACATGTTCCTGCGCTGGAGGGGGGCCGGGATGCTGGCTGCCTACGCCCCCTTCCACCCGGGTAATGACAATGAGATATTCGAGAAGCACCTGTTTCTGAAGTGCTGGGAGTAGTCAGAATTACTACATAAGAAGGGTAAATGATGAACGTAAAAATTACAGATCAGAACGGCAAAACACAGGCTGGAACCGCAAACGAAACCCAATGGGGCAAGCCGACATTTCATTGGTGGCATACCCAGCTAATTTCATGGAGCGCCCAGTTTTTAGAGGCAAGCCGATTATGTGGCGATTGGGCTTAGGGTTGGTTGAGATAAGACTGTTCCCAAAGAGAGAGCTATGGGGGTAAATTTGCTATGGGCAATAAAGTGCATCGCTGGGCATATAGGTTTTGGCCTCTTGTTATCATTGCCTGTAGTGCTTTTGGTAGCATTTTCCCCGACCTTGAGAAGCCGTTTAATGGCTGGCAGAGGGGTATTCTACATTCTCCTCTGTGTTTTTGTATTTACTTCGGCCTGCTTGGGGCATCTCTTGGCGGACTACTGGCAATTAGGATTTTGAGATGAAAGAATGACCTATTATATTTTCAATTAAGGAGGTGGGACAATGAAGCAGGTAATCTATGAGACTAAAGGCCGAGCCAGGGAGTTCAATGAGCTGGCCCTGAATTTGTACTCAGGCTGTGGCCATGGGTGCATATACTGCTACGGTGCCGATGTAACCCATCAGGGTAAGAGTGAGTTTAAGAATAATCCGCAGCCGAGGATGAGCCTCTATGATATAGGCAGAAGTGCCACCGAATACGCCGGCCAGGGTGAGAAACGGTCTATCCTTCTGTGTTTCGTTACTGACCCGTACCAGCCCCTGGATGTTGAGATGAAGCTGACCCGCAATGCCATAAGAATACTCAAGCAGCACGGGCTCCGTGTGACTGTATTGACCAAGGGCGGGCAGAGGTCAACCCGAGACTTTGACCTCTTGGGCCCGGAGGACGCCTATGCCACCACTCTAACTCTGACCTCTACCAGGGACAGTCTTTACTGGGAGCCGGCGGCGGCTCCACCCTGGGAACGTATTGAGGCACTTAAAATAGCCCACGCCCATGGTATAGGGACCTGGGTCAGCTTTGAGCCGGTTATCTATCCCAGAGAAACCTTCAAACTTCTGGATATGACCACGGAGTTTGTGGGTCATTACAAGGTCGGCACCATGAACTACCATCCCCAAGGCAGAACCGTTGACTGGCGTCAGTTCGGGTGGAATATTAAGCGGGCTTTGGATGCGGCTGGTGCCAAATACTACTTCAAGAGAGGCCTTTTGAAGGAAATGGGGGTCAATCCAGAGGAGTTCCCGCAGACCTGGGTGTGTCATTAGGGCCACTATGGTTGCTGTCCTAAACCGTGAAATGCATGATTAGTGCCGTGCACTAAGCATAAAACAAAGGGTGCATAAACAAACTCTAAGGAGGTAAAGCAATGGGTGTAGTAAGGGAGAAAGCCAAGGAATTGGAGCCAGCTAGAAATAGGGCGAGGGAGCTGATTGGACAGGGGGTGCTAGAGCCAAAACGCATCCGGAACATGCTTGAGGCTAAAGGCCATCATGTGCTGCTGAGTAATGTCAACAACTGGTACTATAGGGCAAAGAGAGCGGCTAATAAGCCTCATGTGGCCAGTGTGCCTTTCCCGATTGAGGCTGCCCCAGGCGGGCAAAGAGCGCCGCAGGAAGCGCCGAGGATGGTTAGAGCCCCGGGGCCGGAGGTAAAGGCCATAGACAGGGCTGAAGACACAGGGGCAAAAGCTAGCCCAGAGCCCAAGGCTAACCACGGTCTGTGGGATGCTGTGGTCGAAGCGGCGCCGAATCAGGAAGATATCCGCCTGACAGCTGCGCTGGCGCTTATGGAGCAGGTTGTGCAACTTAAGGGCGAGAATCAGGAGCTGCTCCGGCAGAGAGACGACTGGAAGGTGGAGGCAGAGAGCACTATAGCTACAGGTAAGGTATCTCAGGCCATGGTGGGTGGCAGGATTGACGGGCTGCTTGGCCAGTTGGAGTCGGCCAGGAAGCTCGTAGATAGTCTATTCCCGATGGATGTTCTTGAGGCAGACCTGTTTCGCCTGATTGCGGCAGGTAGGATTACCGACGATGCTAATCTGGACAGGCATCAGATTAGGGCAACCCGGCGGCTTTACAGGGCAGGGCTTATCGACGCCGTGCCGGTTGAGGGTTCGGACGCGGCAGTAGATGGCCTGAGCCTATCGGAAATGGGCAGGCGGTATCTTACGCTTATGTGGGGGAAGACTGTATGGAGCGAATAAGAGTCAGATGCCCGCTCTGCGGTATGCACCCATTCCTGGAGGACCTAGAAAAAGCCTTCCAGGAGAAACCCGCTGAGGTGAGAATCTATGTTCTTAAGTTCGGGGGGAAGGTTCCGGCAGAGGACACCGGGCAGATTCCAATCAAGAAGGGCAGAGGCAAAGCTCCAGGGAAGATGTCGATGGAGGATATTACGGAGCTTGTGCCGGATGAGGTCCAAAAGTTCGACAAGCTGTTCACGCAGCGTGTAGAGCTGTTCCTGGATGGATTGAAGAAAAAGTAGCAGCCCTAGCGGCAGCCCCAGCAGCATAAGCAGCAGAAATAGCAATTTTTGGTGATTTTTTGATTTCGGGTTTAGCCTGCTAAGCTATTTGGTAGCTACGAAGAGACTATATGAATAGTCTCTTGACAAAAAGTAAAGGTTGTGCTATCCTACCTATATATAAAGGAGGTAAATCTATGCAGTAGATGAACAAAAGTTTTTGATGGTGGAAAATGAACAAATGGAGGAATCATATGAATCTGGAAGATGTGGTAACTATAAAGGAATGTCACTCCATTCCCGATTTGGTTGGAAGGGAAGCCAAAATCGTTGCAATGGCCAGCCCGGATTTCGCCAAATACCCAATACAGGTTGTTTTAACCGGAGAACCTATCAAGGTAAAGACACTTTTGGGTGAGGGTGAGACTAATGGTCCCTTCACATTTTGGGAGGACGAGCTGGAACTCAAGACAGACATTCCGGAGGACATCAAAAAGGCGTTCGATGAGGGGGATAAATGAAATGCAGCAATTTAAAGTAGGCGACTATGTCCAAATGGTGGGCATAGTCTATGAGGATGGGACGTTGCCTAAGAGCAAAGGCCGGATGAGTATACAAATGTCGAATGGCAGCAAGGTTCGTGGCCTGGTGCCAGCCAATTTTGAGCCGGTAACGCCGGAGGCCATCGCCAGCTTCAAAAAGCTTGCCACAGATGGACTTACGCCGGATGAAATCATCGCCAGGGAGCTGGAGGAAACAGCCAAGGAAGAGGCAGAGGCAAAGGCTTATGATGAGCCGGAGGAGGAGGAATAGCGTGGCAATGCTGGGCGTCCTGACCAAGATGCTCAATCCGCAATACGTTCAGAGCGGCTTTGAGCTAGTTGAGGACCAGGACACGGTGTATCTTCTTCGGGACGGTGAGAGAGCCCAGGAGTTCCCCAGGACAATCACCATCCCCGAAGTGGAAACCTGGATAGACGACAACTGCGTATAGCGACCGGTTGGGGCTAGGCTCAGCCTAGCCCCAACTCTTAACCACAAGGATAAAACGATGACATTCTACGACTTTAGAGATACCGACATCTGTATCACCTGCGGCCTGAAAACGCCATTGAGCGAGATTGTGTACGAGAATGCTGGCCTCAGATGCCGATGGTGTATAGAACTTGAGAGGCTGCCTGAGCCTCGGAACAAACGCTTGTCGAAACTCGAGAAGTACTCTAAGACCACCAGCAGGTATTTTACCGGATGCCGACACTGGAGACAGCAGGTGAAGGTAGGCAAGAGGTTTGTTACCTGCTCCTCATATTCAGGTAATGGTGACAGGCTTGAACCCTTGCCGGACTTTGGCATCTACCTGTCCACCCTGTGGTGGGACAAGATAAGCCCGTTCTGGACGTCTGGGGCTTACATACGGCGTGTATCCAGGATGCGCCAGTACCCGGCGCTGGTGATTGACTGCCCCGATATGGGGGCGCTCAAGCCGGAGCTGCTCGATGAGCTAGTGGAAATTTGTCTGTCCAAGATGCGCCAGGGGAAGCGGATAGACATTGGCTGCAACGCCGGACACGGGAGGACGGGGATGCTGGTGGCCTGTCTTATAGTTAGGAAGGAGCACCTGACCGGAGAGCAGGCCATCGCCGAGGTTCAGCACCGCTACTGCTCTTATGCTATCGAGACGGAAATACAGAAGAAGGCAGTGTCTGAGTACCGGAGGAGGCAATGCTGATGGTAGCAGCGGATGAGTGTGTATTTATCGGCCTGAACGTCTTGGATACATTTCTAATCGGCCAGATGGTTGGCCAGTCGTGGCTGACGCCAATACCGGCTGAGTTCCTGTCGAGTTACCTATTCAGGGTACCGGTGGCACTGGTGGTTGTGCTCTATTTTCGTCTGAGGTCGGGGCCGCTTTGGGTTCTCAACTGCTTGCTGGTCGGCATGGTGCTGTGGAATTTTATCTGGTTTGTTCTATATGGTGGCTTGAGGTGAAGGAGGGAATTTATGTATAACCAAAACAACACTTTGTCTGCTTTAGTTGATGCTTCACTGGCGATAGAGAAGCTGAGAATGGCATCTACGGTGAGGCAGACACACTTGAAACTGAAAGGCAAGGATGACCCTGAAACCGATGAGATGATAAGGCGGATTGCTGGGTTGGAAGACTACGTAGACGGGCGTGTGGCGAAGCTGATAAGCACACACCCGGCCTACCCCTGGTTTAGCAAAGTCAAGGGGGTGGGGAAGGAGAATATCGGCAAGGTGGTAACTCAAGTCAGGATTAAGCCAGAGGATGACGGAGACGGCGGGCAGTTGAAGTATGCCGATACCATATCCGCTCTATGGAAGTTCTGCGGCTACTCGGTTGACGGCGGCAGAGCACCCAAGAGGGTAAAGGGCGGCGGCAAGCTGTGCTATAACAGCCAGCTACGCTCTATGTGCTGGCGGTTGGGTTCTAGCCTGATGAGAGCAAAGGGGAAGTTCTATGAGTATTACCTTGAGCAAAAAGATAGGTATGTAGAGCGATACGAAAACCAGGGCGTGAAGATGGTACCGGCTGCCAACCTGCCGGAAAAGAACAGCAAGAAGTACGAGCCGGAAAATACCATCTCCGAAGGTCACATGCATAATCAGGCTTTGCGTAAGATGATAAAGCTGTTCCTTGCCTGCCTGTGGCTGGTTTGGAGGGAAGCGGAAGGGCTACCCGCCACCAAACCATACGCCATAGACCAGTTAAAGCACGATAGCCTGATAGACCCGTGGAAGATGGTGGATAAATAGCCATGGTTTTAAAGTAAACCAAGCTAAGGGAGCGAGCCATGCAATGGGAGTAAACCACAATTATGGAGCGAGCCAGAATAGACGAGTAAACCATTTTTCAGGAGCGAGCCATAGGTTAAGAGGAAACCAGAATATGCGAGCGAGCCATAGAAAGAGAGAAAACCAAGCCAAGCGAGCGAGCCGTTTGGCTCTCCTGTTTCTCTGGAATGGCTGCAAGAGGTAGCGGGTTACCTCAAACCACCAGAGAAGCCTGGTGGTTAATGGAATCCCATTGGCTTTGCAAAAAAAACGGCTAGATTTTGACTACAGAGCGAGCTGAGAAGGCGGAAATGATGGACTTAGAGAAGGCACAGGCTGATATAGCTGAAATAACAAAAAAGCTGGAGAAATTCATGGTGGTGGTGGTCGGCCAGAAAACGACAGGGGCTGGGAAA